>JBLNDG010000152.1:0-37025 GCA_050261415.1 Caulobacteraceae bacterium
GAAGATGACCATCCTTTTTGAGTATTTTTTTCGCAATTAATATTTTAACAGGATGCCATCTTCTTTTCTATTAAATTGGTTGCTTTTCCCACTAAAACCCTACTGTAACTTTACGCTATGAGTGAAGTCACCGGACCGTATCATTCGAAACCATTGACCTTGTAGTTTGTTGTAAATTCTGAATATTAAAAATAAAAAAATATTTTTTTAACAATCCTATACACTTTTATAAGGATACACTAAAATATAAATTGTATGGTGCAATTTTAGTGCTATATATAATATTAAAGGGGGTAAGTGTATGAATGGAGGAAGTGTACAGATTTTAATCGCCATGGTATTGTACGTCTCAGTGGTTATAGGCATTGGAGTCTACTACGCAAAACGTGCCAGTGAAAGCAGCGGGAACTATCTTATAGGCGGCAGATCATTGGGACCATGGATTGTTGCAATGGGCGCTGAAGCTTCTGACATGAGCGGATGGCTGCTTATGGGGCTTCCAGGGGTTGCGTACTTCTTCGGCTTGGCAGATGCAGCATGGACTGCAATAGGTCTTGGAATAGGCACATATTTAAACTGGTTGTTCGTAGCCAAAAGACTTCGCCAATATTCACATATTGCAGGAGATGCAATTACTATTCCCGATTTTATCAGCAACAGGTTTAAAGAAGAAAAAAAGGTTATAATGACAATTGCAGCACTATTTATATTAGTGTTTTTCACAGTATATGCTTCCAGCTGTTTTGTTACAGTAGGTAAGCTTTTCAGCACTTTGTTCGGCATAAAGTATGTTTACATGATGATTGCAGGCGCTCTATTCGTAATTTTTTATACATTTATAGGTGGCTTCCTCGCGGAGAGTGCATCTGACTTTATGCAGGGTTGTGTAATGTTCTTTGCATTGACCCTTATATTAATAACAGGTATTTCTGCTGCCGGCGGTATATCAGCTGTTATTGACAACGTGAAGGCAATACCTGGATTCTTTACATTCTTTGGCATAGCACAGCCTACACTTGTCAATGGTGCCCAGCAGGTTGAGGCAGGCAAACCTTTATTTGGTGCAGCCGGAGCTTATGGATTATTAACAATAATCTCAACAATGTCATGGGGCTTAGGCTATTTTGGTATGCCTCAGGTATTAATAAAATTCATGTCCATCAGAAAGTCCAGTGAATTAAAATTATCAAGAAGAATAGCGATTATCTGGGTAATTATTTCACTCGCTGCAGCTGTAGCTATTGGTATAATAGGCAGAGCGCTGTATCCGGCTGCTCTTCTTACACAGAGCTCGGCAGAAAGCATATTTATCCTGATGGCTACAAATTTCTTCTTCCCGTTACTGGCAGGAATTGTTATGGCAGGCATACTTGCAGCAACAATCAGTTCTTCTGATTCCTACTTGCTCATTGCTGCCTCTGCGTTCTCCAAAAACATCTATCAAGGGATTATGAAGAAGGATGCAAGTGATAAAGCAGTTCTTGTTGCATCCAGAGTTACTTTGCTTGTAATAGCTCTTATCGCAATGATAATTGCCCTGGATGAAAACAGCGTAATATTCAAGGTAGTTTCCTTTGCTTGGGCTGGTTTCGGTGCAACCTTCGGACCTATTATGCTGTTCTCATTGTTCTGGAAGAGGGTTACAAGATCCGGTGCGATTGCAGGTATGTTAGCCGGAGGCGGAATGGTTTTCATATGGAAGCTTATTCTTAAGCCAATGGGAGGAATCCTGGGAATATATGAATTATTCCCGGCCTTTGTAATATCTTGTATTGTCATCGTGGTGGTATCATTACTATCTAAAGAGCCATCAAAGGAAATACAGGATGAATTTGAGAAGGCAAAGACATTTGAATGTTAATATTTAAATTTGAATACGTGATTATGAACAACCAGCCGGATAGGGCCTTTTAAACCCCTATCCGGCTCTTTTTTTTTTAATCACAAAAGAAAATTGGATTGCGTATTGACAATATGACTCGCCAGTCATAAAATGTGACTAACAGGTCATATGACTTTTGAGTCATATAATTTCGGAATATAGATTTATGGATATAGATAAATTTCATAGAAGGAAGAGTGAAAAATGCCAAAGGACACATTTTTTAACTTAAGCGCTGAAAAGCAGGAGAAGATAGTAAGAGCAGCAATAAGTGAGTTTTTAAAACACGGCTTTGAAAAAGGCAATGTAGGGGATATTGCAAAAAGTGCAGGAGTTGCAAAAGGGAGCATGTATCAATACTTTGAGAACAAAAAAGAGCTGTTTATTTATTCAGTACGATGGGCGATGGATCTTTTCATGAACAAATACAGCAAATACACAATACCCAAAGATACTGACATCTTTGACTATTTTTATCAAAGTTCAAAGCAAATATTAGTAATGCTCAGAGAAGAGAAGGAGTCTGCCATTTTCCTACAGGATGTCTTTCTGAGAAAATACAGCAGCATGACTGATGAATCAACGGTTGTCATGATGAAGGCAGCTGATGAATATGTGTTAAAGCTGATTCGGGAAGGAAAGAATAACGGTAGTATAAGAAAAGATATAGACGACAATATATTATCAATGTTTTTGACCGGAGCCTCCATGAAAATAAAGGAGTACATCCTGAATAAAGCAAGGAATGCAGGTACGGATATTGTAGATGAGGGTTTTGAAATGTATGACAGTGATATTAAAGGCATGCTGGAGCTCTTAAAAAATGGAATGGGGGAAAAGACATGTTCATAAATGTTGAAAATTTAAAAAAGAGCTATAAAACCGGAGAAGTCAGGACTGAAGTCCTAAAAGGGATAAGAATGCAGCTTGATAAGGGGGAAATTGGAGTAATACTCGGGCCTTCCGGCTCGGGCAAATCCACACTAATGAATATACTGGGGGGCATAGACCGCTGCGATTCCGGCATAGTATCGGTAGATGGAATTGATGTTACAGCTTTGAAGGATGATCAGCTTACGAATTACAGACGGGAACACATAGGATTCATATTTCAGTTTTACAACCTGGTACCTAACCTCACAGTCGGTGAAAACGTAGAAGTAGTTTCAAATATCAGTAAAGCCCCCTTGAATACGGATGAAGTTTTAAAGGCAGTAGGATTACCGGATAAGAAGCATAGATTCCCGAGGGAATTAAGCGGTGGAGAGCAGCAAAGGGTTTCAATTGCAAGAGCGATTGTTAAGAATCCAAAGCTTCTATTGTGTGATGAACCTACCGGAGCACTTGATTTTAATACTTCCAGGGAGATTCTGAAGCTGCTGCAGCAGGTCAATAATAATTACAATACGACTATATTGATGATTACCCATAATACAGCCATAAGTGCCATGGCTGACAGGGTTTATAAACTGAGAAGCGGAGAAATCATTAATGAGATAATCAATGAAACAACCATTCCAGCAGAAAGGATTGAGTGGTAATGATCATTAACAGGAAGATCAGGAGGACAATGCTGGAAAGCAAGTCCCAGTATCTTGGTTCGATAGCGTTGATTATAATAAGCTGCCTGCTTTATACCATGTTGAACCAGCTCTCAAGCAATATGAATACTATGACAACTTCCTTTGAGAAAGATTACGTGCAGGAGGACGCCAGTTTTGTAACGAGTAGTGAACTAAACAACATATACGAGCTTGAGTCGAAATTCAATGCTCGTATTGAAAAAGGCTCTACCTTTGATTATGCGGTATCTAAGGATAAGACTTTGAGAGTATTCAGTGAGAATAAGAAGGTTAATATACCCGCAATAACCAAGGGAAAGGGTTTAAGAGGCAATGATATCCTTATCGACCCGGCTTTTGCCAAAGCCAATAATCTGGTGATCGGAAGCAAGCTTCAAGTATTTGATAAATCCTATAATATTGTAGGATTT
This sequence comes from Caulobacteraceae bacterium, assembly GCA_050261415.1. Classification (GTDB taxonomy): domain Bacteria; phylum Bacillota; class Clostridia; order Lutisporales; family Lutisporaceae; genus JBLNDG01. Next base: position 3,876 of record JBLNDG010000152.1, read on the forward strand.
ATGGCACTTCCGAATTATATTTACCCATTAAAATCGGAAAATGACATAATCAATGATCCAAGAAGTTTTGGACTCGCAGTTATCAGCAAGGAGGATTTCAATGAACTTAACAAAGGGAAGAGCTTTTACTCAATAAAATTCAACTCGGATAAGGATAATTTCGGGGTTCAGGCATCCCAATTCAGAGACTATTTAAGGAGTAAGAACGTTATTATCAGTCAATGGGAAGATATAAGCGACAATAATAGAGTGTCCTATGTGAATACCAAGATTGAGGGTATTGGTAAAATAAGCTCCTCCATGCCGGTTGCAATACTATTGCTCACATGCGTATTAACAGGTATAGTTATATGGAGATTGATTAAACGTGAGTCGGTTATTATCGGAACTCTTTACGCTCAGGGGTATAGAAGAAAAGAGATAAAAAGGCATTATCTGATGTATCCTCTTTCAGTCGCATTAATAGGGAGTGTAGCGGGTACCATATTGGGAGCACTTTTATTAAAGCCTATGCTTGAGTTAATGGTAGGTTATTTCAATATACCTATAACCTCCGTAAGCTTTAATCCGGTGCATATTGTGATAAGTTTGCTTATGCCGGTATTCTTCCTGGGCATAAGCGGCAACCTTGTATTGAACAGAGAGCTGCGTTATTCCCCGGTAGAATTGATGAGAGGCGGAAGGGAAGAGAGCAAGGTCAGTTTTATAGAACGCAAACTTACACTTGATAAGTTAAGATTCTCGACAAAATTCAAAGTAAGGGAGCAGCTTAGAAGTCTGTCAAGGCTTGTGTTCCTGCTGCTTGGAGTAATCCTTGCCACTATGCTTCTACTCCTGGGTTTCGCAGCAAAGAGCTCTATGGATTATTTAATGAAAGAAAACTTGAGGGGTACTTTTAAATTTCAGTATGAGTATGTATATAACTCCGTGCATCAAGAGCAGCCGCCTTCCGGTACTGAAGTCTTCTCGGCCTCAACCTTTGCTTTGAAATCAGACAGCAAAGCAGATTTTAAAATTTGTGCAATCAACCCTAACTCGAATTATATATCACTTAAAGACAAATCAGGAGCTGATTTGAATAAAGGCAGCGTTATCATTACTAAGCCGTTGGCAGAAAAACTTCAAGTATCCCCGGGTGATACAATCAAGGTTATCAATAAACTTGATTCCCGGGAGTATTCGGTTACCGTCAAATATATTGCAGAAACTTATATAGGCGAATATATATTCATGCCGCTTTCACAATTTAATGATATGCTTGGACTTCCAGCAGGAAGCTACATTGGGTTATGGAGCAAGGATAAATTGAATATTCCGGAAAACCTATTGTACAGCTCAGAATCAGTGGATGAAACGATAAAGGCCTTTAATGTCTCGATTCAGCCGCTGCAGACATCCATAGGCATTATATCCTTGATGTCGTTCATAATCGGGCTTATCGTTATCTACGTCGTAACATCCCTTATAATTGAAGAAAACAGGGGGAATATCTCACTAATGAAGGTTTTCGGATATAGGAGGAAAGAAGTAAGCTCCCTTATATTAAACAGTTCCTCAATGGTTATTGTAATAGGCTACATTATTGGGATACCTTTGATTCTGGCATCCATGAATGAAATGTTCAAATCATTGACAGAAAACATCAATCTGGCGTTGCCGGTCAGAATCAGTTATCCATATATTATTGTAGGTTTTGTGGTGGTTTATCTCACATATGAGCTTTCCAAAGCCTTAAGCAGGAAAAAGATAAACAGGATTTCAATGAGTGAAGCATTAAAGACTGGAATGGAATAGTTATACCTCGTGCAGCAGTGGCTTTATTAAATGAATTGGCTGATACAGCCAATTCATTTAATAAACATAACTAATACAGGCGCAGCTACTATAAGAAATGCAAGAAGCACAGCTCCTGCTGCCGCTCTCCTATTTTTCTTGTTAAGGCTGTATTTTGCAAAGCTTAGAATATAAATGAAGCTAAACAGTATAAAAATCGATGAAACATACTTCATTTATTCCTTCCCCTCCGTGGAAATAATCGGAGAGCTTTTGAGCTGGGTTCCTGTTCCCCTTATGATAAATTCGACCTCTGTTGTTATCTCAGCTTTTTGAAATTTTTTCATCCAGTTATATTTTTCCCATTCCTGTATGGTAAGGAAGTGTCTTGCAGCAACCTGTCCAAAGCCGAAAATATCTATTTTCAGATTTTTGCTTTTTTCCATTAGTTTATCAAGGCTATCCTTTATTTGCTTCTCAAAAGCCTTTTCAAGCAGCTGCTTCAATTCAAGCTGCTCATAATTAATCCTGCTCTGTATGGACATTACATCTCCGTCCAGCTCTAATTTTAAATGTATAATTGGTTTGTCTCCTTCAAATTTAACTGTAACTTTCGGCTTTTTTCTCTGACGGACTTCAAAAGGAACAATTAATGAAGGCTCTTTAGGGTCTTGCATAGTGAAAAAGCCCATTTTAAACTCACCGGCTGCCATTTGCATAAGCCGTGACTCTTCACCGGTTAACTTACCTACCATTTGCAGTATATGCTTACAAAAGCATAAAACACTGCAGGAACAGATATCAGGGAGCTTATGCTCATAATAAACAGAAATATAGGATCAACATACCGAGCTTCTTATAAGCCCATGCAGGATTGTTTTTCCAATCCCATATCCGAGTATTGGAAACAGGTGATGAATACTATAGCTCTGCTGCCCGAGTACAAGAACAATGAAGAAACCTACCACGATAATGTAGATAATAAACCTTGAAAACCGGGCTATAGTCTCTAAACCCAATATATTTAATATTACCGTCGTTCCAATAAATAAAATTAAAATAAATGTCATTGGAGTCAGCGGAAGTACGTATACCTTTAGTACCTCTCGCCCTTATAGCCGCTATAGACAGCATAAGCAGTGCAATCACGTCAGGATTTGCTTTTGTTGCAGGCGCAACAGGGGCGAGGTAAGGTACTCCAAAGGATTTGACACCGCATAAAATTCCTAAAATAATAACTAAAGCAATTGAAACCCAATAAAAACCTGCAATCGCCGCAAAGAAAATGACTACGAACCTTAATAATCTAAATGTAAAATCCATGGAATGCGAAGGAGCGGCAAAGCTGCATATTCCGACCACTGCAACGATTATTATAAGTATCGGACTTACAAGCTGGGCCTGAGCGGCTGCCTGCCCCAATATCAAAGCTCCGACGATACCCAGAGTATTGCCTAAGGCCCCAGGCATTCTAATACCGCCTTACCGTATCAATTTAAAAGATATTTCCAAAAGGGTTATTTCAACCATAGTGGGGAATGGCACATTCTTCCTTGACTTCACGATAGAGTTAAGGAGCTCAGTGGGTATCATCTCGTGGTGGTATAAAGTGATTGCAACATATAATCCCGGAAGCAGCAGCGTCGCAAACATAGCAATCAGCCTTAAATATCTTAAGAATGTAGCAAACTGCCACTTCAAAGAGTAGTCCTCCGGAGACTGCAGCGTTTCAAAAAAGCTTGAGGGAACTGATGATACAAAAGGGGCACCCTCTATAACAAGTATAACCTTCCCGTCCATGATAGAAGAAGCCGCCCTATCAGGGCGCTCAGTTGTCGTAATATGGGGAAATGGCATCGGTGGCACGTCCGATATAAGTTCCTCCAGCATTCCGCTTCCCGATATGAAGTCTAAATTAAGATTAGTAAGCCTTCTTTTAACTTCCTTTATGACAGATGGATTTGCAATACCATCAAGATATAGAATTGCACAGTTTGTCTTATTAGTCTTGTCTACAGGCATTATCTCTGTAATCAGATTCTTTTTTTTATAATCCTTCTAATCAGCGTAATATCGGTACGCATGTTTTCATTGAAACCTTCCTGGGCTCCTCTTATGACACTTTCGGTAACCGGCTGCTCCACACTTCTTTTTTCATAACCTTGATTATCAATTATCAGGCATTCTTCACAGCCATCAACAAAAATAGCTGTAACTCCATTTAACATAAAGGTGATTATTTTATCATATTCTTTTTCCTTCATAACTCTGGCTATAGTTAAAACATTATCTGCAATAAAATCAGTGAGACCGTCTTCTTTAAAATCAATGAAATGTTCCGGCATCATAAGCTGCCTTAGGATAAAGTCATTGATAACATTTTTATCTACCATACCGTCTATATATAAAATAAAGGCATCAAATTTTCTTGCTATTTTGAACTCCCTGATGACAGCATCCAGATTTTTAGGCATATTAAATTCTTTCTTCATTCTTCCGGTTATTCTCTTTGGAATTAGTCTTGCTTTGATTTTTCTGGCTGACAGTTTCATAGTCATCCTCAAGTAACTCAAAGTTTCCGGTACCTTTTGGCTTCCTACATGTGAGGAGACTAATCATAGTGTGGATTAGCCCTGACATGCTTATTTCACACCTCCGGTAAATGATGATAAATATAATTATTTGCATTTTATACATATAATATAACTGAATAAATGCCGGAGAATTATACAAAAAATCATATGGCAGGAAAGTAAGAATAAAAAATGGCCGGCTAGGAGGTGGGTGTTGTTTCTATTATGCTAATTATTATGTTTATTAGTGGAACCAAAAGAACCTTGTTTCCGTCTATAAAGAAAAAAAGGTTATGTTCAGGAGGCAGCAAAATGAAAAGAGTATTAATGCTTGCACTAGTTTTAATATTAAGCGTATCCCTATTTGGTTGTGCAAGTGTAAGTAGCGAAGATCAGCAGAGTCAAGGCGGGCAGAATGTGCAGACACCGAAGCAAACAGATGAAGCAGACCAGGAGGCAGTTAAAAGCCTAGTGGGGAGCTTTGGCAGCAAGCTTCAAAACGTCTCGCTGCAGGCCCCTAAAGATGCAGTGGCAAAGAGCATGCAAGAAAACTATAGCGATTTTGTATCCCAGGGACTTCTTGAAAAATGGGCTAATGATCCTTTAAATGCTCCTGGAAGACTGACTTCAAGTCCGTGGCCGGATAGAATAGAAGTTCAAAATATTGAAAAAAAATCGGATAACGTGTATGAAGTTAAAGGTGAAATAATTGAGATTACCAGTGTGGAAAAAGTAAGCGGAGGAGTTGCAGCAAAAAGACCGGTTACCCTTGAGGTAAAGAAGATCGACAGCCGCTGGCTTATTGATGATGTTACCCTCGGCGCTTATGATGAAACCAGTTCAAAGACCAGCTCAATTCTATATAAAAATATACAGTACGGCTTTAATTTCTCCTTGCCGCAAAGCTGGAAGGATTATAAGATAATCGTTGATAAATGGGAAGGTCTTGATTTTGAAGACTCGAAAGGTGAAAAGGTAGTTGAGAATGGTCCGTTAATTTATATCAGGCATCCTCAGTGGACATCCCAGAACCCACGGCAGGATATACCCATAATGATACTTACTCTTGCACAATGGGATTTACTGCAGAATGATAAATTTCATATTGGTGCAGCACCAGTCTGGCCAAGCGAACTTGGCCGCAACAGCAAATATGTTTTTGCACTACCGGCACGTTACAACTTCGCATTTCCGACAGGATATGAAGAAGTGAATGATATTTTGAACAATAACTCTCTGCAAACGGTTGAGGTTAAATAGAATAGAAAACTAATAGAAACAAATATAAAGGGGGTTCAAGTTGATTTCATACCTGGACCCCCTTATCGATTTTTAAAATATATAGCAAAATAACCAGGTTATGATATAATAAAGCTACTGAAAGCTATGAAGGGATGGATTAAATGAAAGCTTCGAATCAGAAAATTACTACATTTTTCATATTTTCTGGGCAGGCTGAAGAGGCGATGAATTTCTATACCTCCATATTTGACGAATCAGAAATAAGAAGTATAGTGCGTTATGGAGCCAACGAAGCCGGTAAAGAAGGAACTGTACTGCATGCGACATTTTCGCTAAAGGGGCAGGTATTCATGTGCATTGATAGCAGTGTTGAACAGCAATTCACATTTAACCCTGCAATATCATTGTATGTAACCTGTGATAACGAAGATGAGATCAACAGGTATTATGACAGACTATCCCAGGATGGTCAGGTTCTTATGCCGTTAGCAGCCTATCCATTCAGTGAAAAGTTTGCGTGGGTTCAGGATAAATATGGTGTTACATGGCAATTAAATTATGGAGGATTTATGAATTCTGAGTTGAAATAGACAATTGCTATTAATTTAGCATATTGTACATAAATAGCACAAAGTAAGAAGGGAAGGATAAAAAATGGATAATTACGAAGTAATTTTGGAGTTTTTCAAGAAGGCTGAGAAACCGGTCAGCGCAGGCCAGATCGCAACTGCAACAGGTATAGACAGGAAGGAAGTTGACAAAGTAATGGCCAAGCTTAAAAAAGAGCAGACAATAGTTTCTCCAAAAAACTGCTATTGGGAAATTAAAAAATAATATTAGATTAATAGATAAGCTGCTGCCATGTGCAACAGCTTATTTATTGTCTCGGAGAGAAGGTGCTAAGCTATGAAAATAGGCTCATATATAAGGAACCTCTGTAATGAAAACTTACATGCACTAACGCATAAAGACTTTAGAATCTACTGGATTGGACAGTGTATTTCCCTTATGGGAACATGGATGCAGAATATCGGCCTGTGACATGGCTTGTATTTTCCGTTACAGACTCCTCCTTCCTACTTGGTCTGCTGGAAACAGTCCGCTTTTTGCCCATCACCGTATTTTCACTGTTTGCCGGGGTGGTCATTGATAAATACCCAAAAAGGACAATTCTTATAATTACCCAGACTGCATCAATGCTTTTGGCTTTTATTCTATCGTCACTTGTATTTACTCACTTAGTCAGGTATGAATATATTCTGGTTCTGGCTTTGATTTTGGGCTTTGCCAATACGTTTGACATACCTGCAAGACAGTCATTTACAGTAGAAATGACTGGTAAGGATGACTTAATGAATGCCATTGCACTTAGTTCTGTCACATTCAACCTGGTAAGAATTGCAGGACCGGCTGTAGGAGCATTAGTGCTTGCATATCTCGGAGCCGACTGGTGCTTTTTATTGAACGGTATAAGCTTTATGGCTGTAATTACCAGTTTGATCAGAATTGAAGACCGGTCATACGTACGTGAAAAGGCTCAGGATGATAATATGCTTACGGAAATAAAGGATGGGCTTAAATATATTGCTAAAGAAAGGTCGTTGTTTCTGACCATTTTATTGACTGTAATTGTTGGAGTATTTGTACTTAATTATGACGTTCTGATTCCGGTATTCGTAAAAAATGTGCTGCACCAGAGCGAGAAGGTATATGGTTTGCTGATATCCTCCATGGGGGTAGGGTCATTATTGGGAGCATTAATAATTTCCGCAAAGAGCAAATCCGGCCCTGGGATGAAGTTTTTGATAGGAAGCTCATTGGTAGAGTCCGTGCTCCTGATATTAATCGGGCTCACCAGAGTATATTATTTTACTGCAATTCTGTTGGTTATTTCCGGTATGTTTAATATGTGGTTCAGTACTATTTCCAGTGCAACACTTCAGCTTACCTCAAAGGATGAATATAGAGGAAGGGTAATGAGTGCATATTCCCTTGTTTACGCAGGTACAGCGCCGCTGGGGTACATGTTTGCAGGTGCAATGGCTGATAAACTTGGCGCTGACACGGTTTTTTCCATGAGCGGTATGATAACCATCGCCCTAATAGTTCTGCTGATAAGGATGTTATTACACTTAATACGCCATTGATATGTTCCCACGAACGTAAGGGTCAAAAATCAACCAATGACATCAATGCTATCTTCTCGAGCCATACAGAATCGGTTGCGAGGATTGAACGGCTGAAAGGCAGATGAATCAAGGTCATGGCGGATTCGAGCTGTATAACGGTGGACGGCAACCCTGGAGAGTACAAAAAAGATGACATAGAAATCAAATGTGCATATTTCAAGGGCTTTACCCTGGGTATTGACAATTTTGCTTTTATAAACAACAATAAAGTATAATTGTCACTGAGAGAATTTTACTATGTAGAATTAAGGTAGAAATGGAGTAGTCATGATGAATCTGAAAATTTTCAAAGGGTTTGAGCGGTTTGGAGACCATTATCCGTCCGGGACTGTAAAGTATGCCATGGGAAATAGGGAGGAAGCTATACCGGAGCTGCTTGAAATCCTGGAATATACTTTGAGCGATGTCGAAAGATTGTCTAAAGATGAGAAATACCTTATCCATTTTCCAGCCATATATATGCTTGCTTATTTTCATGAAACAAGAGCATTTGACTATATTATAAGAATTGCATCCCTGCCGGATGTACAGGCGTATGATTTACTGAGTGATACAATTACAGAAGATTTCGGGAGAATACTTGCTTCAGTATGTGATGGAAATATTGATCCTATTAAAGGGATCATTGAGGATTCTTCACTGGATGAATATGTGAGATACCAAGCACTTGACTCCCTCCTGATCCTCTTGAATAATGGTGTGGTTTCAAGAGAGCAGCTTGTTTTTTATTTTAAAGAGCTTTTCAACGGGAAGCTCGAAGTAGACTATAGCTCAGTATGGGATTCACTCCCCCGAACCTGTTCCTTGATACATCCTAAAGGTCTCGAGTATGACATAAGAAAGGCTGTAGCAGATGGCAAAGTAATGGAAATAATTGCTGGGCTGGACTATATGAAGTGTCAGCTTCATAGGCCTGTCAAAGAGGTTCTGGATGAACTGAAAGAAGACAAATCGTACTCTCTGATTTCTGAAAGAGACGTATACTCGTTGGAGGGATGGGTTGGAGTTGATTTCGATGAGGACTTTGAAGATGCATATGCGGAGGAGTTTGAGGATGATTATGAAATTCCGTTTAATATACCTTTCAAACGGGAAAGCTTTGTTGGAAGAAATGATCCCTGCCCTTGCGGCAGCGGCAAGAAATATAAAAAGTGCTGCGGAAAATGAAGATAATGTCGCCAAGGGAATACCGGCGTCATACCTTGCCTGAAGACACTAAAAAATAAATGAATACCGTAGTGTAGTTAACATAAAATGCATAACCCTGAAATTGTAATTCTGACACGAAGAAGAGAAAATGATTATGGATAAGACTAATCAGGAGAAGGCAGTTGAAGAATTGACTATGCTGCTGATGTGTTTAAATATTGGATCGGAAGTGGTAATCAACGAGTGGAATAATCATGCGGAGCAGGGAAATAATTGATTTGTTTGATAAATTTATTGCGGAGAAATACAGGAGGTAAAATGAATCAGAAAGTATTTATCCAGAAATCAGATGAAATATTGAACAGTATGAGCATAGAGGAATTAAGAAGATGTCTGCATAGTATTGCAAGAAAAACACCCGAAAGCAATATAGCGTCATTTCTACAGTTGCTTGAAGATTGCCGTGGTCAAGATGTTCGGGAAGATAATAAAGTGAAGTTAAAGTATAAAAGGTTAATACCCGATGAGAAAGTAAAAGAAAAGCTAAGCTATATAAAGAAAATTTTTACCATAATTGAAAATGGCGAATTGTGTTTGTCGGCCCAGGGATATGAAGACTATTCTAATGGATATTGGTCTAGTGGATGGATATGGGAATATGAGGACAATGAGGGTATTGGCAGGATAATCGAGGATGCGGTTTTGTTTGCACATGACTGTATGAATGATTGCAGATATGAAGAAGCAGTAACAATTTTTAAATTGGTTATGGATACTCCAATATTTGTTGAAGATGAATATGGTGGAGATTCTTTTGAGTTAAGCCTTAAAGAAATGGTCGATGAAAAATTGGTTGGAGTTAACTTAAAGGTACTTGCATTAGACGTACTGTATTCAAATTATCAATTACAGACGGCTGCTCAACGTGCAAGTGTTTTGTATTCATATTTCACATATCCTTATTTTAAAGAGATTCATATTGAAGACATTTTTTCGATAGGTAGAGAAGAGTTAAGCGATACTGATGAGTTTTTGCAATCGTGGATTGATTTTCTTGCTCAACAGAGCGGTGAGGTTTCGGCGCGTTTATTAAAGGAAGGTTTATTATATTATAAAGGAACGGAGGGCTTGCTGGAAATGGCGAGAAAATGCTATAAAGAGCATCCATCCGTTTACTTGGCTGCCTTATCGGAATATGAAAAAACTCATGATTATGAGAGAATGAAAGAGATTGGAAAAGAGGCGCTTGATAGAGTAGAAAGCGATTTGAAAATACGTGGTGAAATTGCTTTGAAGACTGCGCAGGCATCACATTGTGTCAATGATGGCGAATTCATGAGAAAATGCTGGTATGAAGCATTTTACTCGAATTCAACGATACCAAATTATTTAAGACTTTTTGCAGACGAAGCGGCAATAAAGGAATATAAGGATTTAGCAAAAAAAAAGATAGAAAAATTGCATATATCTAATTGCCATAATAATCATTACATATCTGAAACAGGTAAAAATAACATTACCGAATTGGAATATAAATATCTATGCTTTTTCTCAGGAAATTTTGATAAAGTCCGAAATTGGTGTATGGAGCAGAAAAGTCCGTTGGGGTGGAGCGGCCATTTTATCAGCAATGGAATAGATTTGATGCTATTGTATCTATATGCGGATAATAATCTGGGAAAAGCCGGTAAAAAGATAGCAGCTCGGCTTTCAGACAGGCTGGGGTTTAATGAGAGCAAAAACCTTGTGTTCATGGAAGAAAATTCTGTATTTGAAACTGAAGTGAGCGCACAAAAAGGTGATAAAATATTTTGGAATATCTTTTGTTTATGGAAAGTAAATTATGCAATTGCTGCGGATGATATGGAGTCACATGTCAAGTGGCTGGAATCAGTAATTGATAAAAGAATAGATGGAATTGTAGGTGGAAAATACAGAAGTAAATATCATGATGTTGCTTTACTGGCAGCTGCATTGGGGGAAGTACAAGAGTCGCTAGGCATGAAAATGGCAAAAAGGATTGTTATAGACAGGTATTTAGAAAGATACTCACGGCACTCAGCCTTTCGTGGAGCATTGAAGGAATACATGGATTAAAGATTTTATTAAAAATGCCTCAATAAATACAATTTTGTCAGAAGAAACCCTTCCACCAAGGCCTCACCAGCTTCAAGCGGCATCATTTTTGTATCCTCAAGGCATACGGAATGTGTTACGAGGATTGAGAACGTGAAAGGCTGATGAATAAAGGGTTTGGAGCACTTGGTTGAATAAAATAACCCTTGTGTATACAAAAAAGATGCCTATAAACCTAGAAGCTATTAACTTTCAAAATACAATCAAAACTGCAAACAATTAAAATCAATTTTCAAATCGTGTGTTGAAATGAAAATAAAAATAATATATAATCACTTCAAAGCAGTAAATGAGGAGTGGTTTTGTGGAAACGAGAGCAGGCAGACTGATAAAGGTAGGTAGTGAAAATGCGGAGTATTCCTGTTTTATTCCTGCACCACTTCCGCCAGACAACCCACCGATTCAATATGATGATGAAATGATTTATCTGATATCTGAAGCAAACAGGTACATAGGAAGATTGGATGAGGCAACGGATAATCTGATATCTCCAAATTATGAGGAAGAAATTCTGAGCAGCCTTGATAAACGTAAACGGAAGAAAATCTTTGTATACAAGAAGTACATAGACGCATTCAATAAAAATTAATGGTTATTGTTAAGCTAAAAAAATGTAGATGATGAAAATGGTGAAGAATTGCCATTTTGGAAGAGGGAAACTTGATGGATGAAAGAATTGATAAGAAAACAGAAGCGGCTCTGATAAATGCGCTGGAAAGCGCGAAGGCTTATAGCCGGCAACTGCAGGAAAACAGAGAGAAACGGCTTTGGAAGAAGGTCGATATTCCATGCAGCCTTTATGATGCCATTAACGGGTTAACAAAAGCTGAAATGGATACAATCCGCAAGAACTATGATTTAAAAAATTTAAGCGCTCTCAAAAAAGCAGATCTGGCAGCGGAGCTTGCCAGGTTGATTCCCTTAAAGTTTAAGAAGATCATATATACATTGGATCAAAGCAGGTATGACTTTATCAAAATAATCATTAAGAATTCGGGAGTTATACCCGACATAGGTATTTCGGTTACGAATGCGGAAGCATTTATGGGATTCAGTATTATTTTCCCCGGGTTATATGAGGATCAAAAGGTATTATTCATGCCGGATGAACTGATAAACATTTTTTCTCAGATAGATGGCAGTGAGTTGGAAAACATTGTTCAACGAAATACCGAGTGGATACGCTTAACCCATGGATTGCTTTATTATTATGGTGTCATGGATGCATGGCTCGTTAAAGAGAAGATTAAACAGCTTACAGGGCAAGAAATTGATATTCTGGAATTTATGAATGTAATGTCTTTTGCCTGTGAGTTCTATGGACAGGTCCGATACACGCAATATGGATATCAGGATGATAGAGTTTTTGATGCAAAGAAAATTGTTGAAGAACACAGAATGAGACCGGGAGTTGATTATTATCCTTTTACTAAGAAGCAGTTGCTGAAAGCCGGTGATCCGGATTATGTCGACAAAACACCGGAGATGAACAGCTTTATCAGTTTCCTTCTAAAATATTATAAACTATCAGATAAGGAAACAAACGAAATAGCATTGCAGATAACCAATATGATCAATGCGGATTCAAAGCCGACGCTGATTATTCAATACCTGCAGAGCTGGATGGAGTTTCCGTCGTTTGAATTCGTACAGCAGTTAACTGCGAAAATAATGGAGTTATATAATAATACGCGTCAGTGGGTGTTAAAGGGGCATACTCCCAATGAGTTGTTTCAGGAGGAAAGGAAATACTTAAAGCCTTTGCCGGCTGAGCCTTTTAAGATAGGTCAGCCAAATTCGAAAGTAATTGATTTGTCAACCAGCACCAAGGTCGGCCGAAATGATCCTTGTCCTTGTGGCAGCGGTAAGAAATATAAAAAGTGCTGCGGTAAATAATTCAAATAGAGTATATGAAAAGGATACACTACGACAAGTAACGCTAAACAAGATCAAAGTACATCCGTGATTGTAGCTACAACGCATGTGGAGACGTGCTGTTTGCTGTACAAAGTGAAGTAAAATTCGAATAAATAAATGGATGCACTCGTTTTGAATATAAGACGGGTGCGTTTTGCTGTAGAAAATTCGGCACTTACTTGAAATCATAGGTTTAATTGGTATAATTGATTATAGACGGATAATTATTCTGCATGTGATATAGCATGTTCATATCAAATAGTGTCTTATCGCTGATACAACCGCACCATTTAAACATTTCATGAAAGGAAAGATAGCATGAAAAGAATTATTGCGGTCAACTCCAACACTTACCACGGGTATTCCCTAAGTGATGCTATTGCCGGAATTAATGCGGCAGGATTCAAGTACACCGAACTGACAGCCACAAAAGGTTGGACAGAGCATGTATTCCCCACAATGGGCTTTGAAGAGCTCTGCAGAATCAAAGATGAACTCAAGCTTGCCGGTATCATTCCGTTTTCCATGAGCGGTCACTGTAATCTGATGGATAGAGGCCGCCTGAAGGACTTTGTTCTAAATATCAAACTGGCAGCATTTTTCGGGTGCAATTATGTCATCTCTTCTATAGGAGAAGCACATCTTAAAGATAAAGCTGAGATTTCGGATCATGAGGTGGCAGAGCACATCAGAGAAATTATACCTTATCTTGAAGAATATAATCTGATACTGGGTCTTGAGAATCACGGCAAACGTGCAGCAGGCAAACAGCTGAAAAGCATTGTTGATTTGGTGGATTCCGCCAGAGTTATGATTAACTATGATACAGCCAATGCTATTTTTTATGGGAATGTGAACATGGAAGAAGACATAGAATCATGCATAGATAGAATTGGACATATCCACTTGAAAGACAAAGCCGGGGCCTACAACGAATGGAACTTTCCGGCCATTGGAAAAGGAAAAATTGACTTTGCAATGATCCTGGATAAGCTGAAGAAGGCTAATAATGACTGCCCGCTAAGCATTGAGATAGAATTCACCAAAGACGGAGCAAAGGATCTTGAGGAAGTAAACCAGGCAGTTAAGGATTCCTATGACTATCTGAAACATCTTGGACTTGATATTTAAAACGAGTTCCGGTGAATTATTTTTTTAGGCAATGGAGGGAAAACGAATGGTTAAGGTTGGCATTGTTGGAATTGGAGGCATGGGTACGGTCCATTACAATAACTATCTCCATATTAGCGGATGCGAGGTTGTAGCAGCAGTGTGTCATTCCGGGCAAAGCAAAGAAAAGGCGAGGGAGCTTAAACTGGCTTCCTATGATGATATAGCCTCCATGGTAAATAGCGAGGAAATAGATGTCATAGATATCTGCACACCGACTTATCTTCACAAAGAACAGGTGATGGAAGGCTTGAGACAGGGCAAGCATGTCATTGTGGAGAAGCCGATTGCGCTGCATAAGAAAGATGCTGAGGAGATGTTTGACTTGGCATCACGGAAAAACCTGCTTTTGTTTGTAGCCCAGGTAGTCCAGTTTACAAAGGAATCAGAAATACTGCATGAAGCTGTGAAAAGCGGAAAATATGGCAAGCCCCTGAATGGGCATTTTGAAAGAATTAGTGGGCGCCCACAGTGGATTAAGAATGGCTGGCTTTTTGACAAAAATAAAAGTGGAGTCCTCCCCTTTGACCTGCATGTCCATGATCTGGATTTAATCATCAGTCTTTTTGGGAAACCCAGAAGCTTTACCTATACAAGCTGCGGAAGGTCAGAGGTGAACTACAAAGAGGAATATAGATTTAGCTATACCTTTGGAGATTTTAACGTGACAGCTGAAGCCGCATGGTTTAACGCCAATTATCCCTTCAGAGCAAGCTGGCGTGTTTATTTTGAAAGAGGATTATTAGAAAATGATGGGCAAAAGGTGGTATTATACCGGCCCAATGAAGAACCCTTCCATTATCAACTGGAAGAGTCGGTTTCAGTGTCCACAGGCATCAATTTGCCGGCCACTGGGATGTTCTATAATGAGATCTCCCACTTCATTGAGTGCATTGAAAAAGGCATTCTGTCAAACCGGGTCAGCCGGGACCAGATCGTAGCAGGTGTGGAGATCATGGAAGAAATACTGAAAGGCGAATAGAATATAAAATTTATCAGAATATATTGACAAAGCAGGAATATATATCTATACTAAAAATGTAATGGATTACATCTTTTATTTTTTAACATAAGTGTAATGGATTACATTCCAAATATTAACAACACTTCAATATATTTATTGATCACATATAGGAGGTTCACATGTCTACAATAGCAGATGTTGCAAGAGAAGCCAATGTTTCAGTGGCGACAGTATCTCGAGTTCTCAATAACCAGGATTCAGTGAGGCCGGAAACATCCGAGCGAGTCTACAGGGCTATAGAGAAGCTTGCTTTTGTACCCAATATGTCAGCAAGAAATTTAAGGAGAAATGAAACAAGAGTAATCCTCATTGTGACGCCTAATATCACAAATCCCTATTATGCTCATATCCTTACAGGAATAGGGGATGGGGCTAATGAATCCGGATACAGTGCACTTATATATAATACAGCAGGGGATGAGACCAGGGAAAAGGCAGCCTTGGATATGCTGAAAAAGAGGAAAGCAGATGGAGCGATACTTCTTGCTAGCAATATAGATTCCTTGTGGATAAAGGAATACTCTGACAGCTTCCCCATCGTTCAGTGCTCCGAGTATGCTCTGGAATTGGATGCGCCAAGGGTCTCCATCGATAATTACAAAGCCGCACAGGATATTATGGAATATATCATAGGCCTGGGACATAAAAGAATTGCCACAATAAGCAGTTCTAACAACTATATCTCCACTGCACTTAGGCTGCAAGGCTACAAAGACTCTCTTGAACGCCATGACATTGAGGTATGCAAAGATTACATTGCCTCAGCCAATGCTGATTACTCATTCAAAAGCGGAAAAGCCGCGGCATTCAAGCTGCTTCAGCAGAAAAGCAGGCCTACAGCTATATTTTGCATATCAGATACTATTGCTCTTGGAGCAATCACGGCAGCCAAGGAACTAGGCCTCCGGGTGCCGGAGGATCTTACTGTCATCGGTTTTGATGATGTGGATGACACTACAATGTTTCATCCATATATAACTACCATTGCCCAGCCTTGTTATGAACTGGGAAAAGAGTCCTTCAGGATTTTGCACTTATGCATGAATAACGGGAAAGAAACAAACAAAAAGGTGATACTTCCACATGATTTCATTATCAGGGAATCATCGGCATCATTTCATTAGAAGTTAACTGCAATATAGCGGATTGCAGTTGATAGTATACCTAAGTCTTACTATTAAGGGGGTTGTATTAATGAAAAAGGCTATTGGTGTAATTCTGGTTGTATCTTTACTGATGACACTGCTTCTTTCCGGGTGTACAGCAAAACCGGCAAGTAGTCAGGCTGGCACTACAAGCAATGAAGCAGCTGCTAAAAAGTACAAGGTCGGTATCCTCGCGCCTGCTGTCACACATGGATGGGTTGCTGCTGTTGCCTACAATGCTGAAGCCCGTGCAAAAGAGCTGTCCGACCAGATCGAGTACAAGATTCAAACAAGCAACAATGCTGAAGAGATGACTTCTCAATTGGACGACCTGATGACATGGGGAGCACAAGCCATCGTGGCATTCCCCCAGTGGCAAGGCATGGAAGTGCCGATAAAGAAGGCGCTGGATGCCGGTATCAAGGTTGTGAACTTTGATATCGAAATTGCAGTGGACGGCGTATACAGGGTTGCCGGAGACAACGAAGATATGGGTGTTCAAGGAGCCAACTACATAGTAAACAAGATTGGCAAAGAAGGGACAGTAGTTATGCTGGAGGTTCCAACGTCAGGTTCCGTATCCGAACTGAGAAAGAGAGGCTTTGTTGATACAGTAAGTAAAATTGCACCGAATCTGAAAATTGTCACATATGCTACCCAGTTTACCCGTGAAGATGGGTTAAAGGACTTTGCCGATATTCTTACAAAGAATCCTAAAATTGATGCAGTATATTCCATGGATGATGAAACTTCCATAGGTGTATTGCAGGCAATAAAGGAAGCCGGAAGAACCGATATCAAGGTAGTAACCGGCGGCGGCGGAATGCAGGAATATTTTAAGATGATGCCTGAAAACAAGGACATATGGATACAGTCCGCCCTGTACAGCCCAGCTATGGTAAAGGATGCTGTAAATGTAGCGCTTAAGGTCCTGAAGGGCGAACAGGTTCAGAAGGTTACCATTATTCCAACCACCATTGTAGACAGAGACAACTACAAGAATTTCCTGGACGCAAATTCACCATACTAAAGCTTTGAATAGCATCGAAAAGAGATCATAAACAGAAAAAGGGGTTATGGCATTGCCATAACCTCTGTCATAACGAGCAGGAGCGTTTATTCTACATTAATCTGTCACGCTCCGTAAGCGAGTTTCATAAAAGGCTTCCTTGGTCGTTAAGATGTTTCAATAGAAGCCTTTTTTATATCAAAGAAACGGATGTGATTTTATGACTGTTGAGATGAGGAATATCATTAAATCATTCGGAAGTAACGAGATCCTGAAAGATGTATCATTCAAACTAAGCGGCGGTGAAATATGCGCACTAATTGGTGAAAACGGAGCTGGAAAATCAACCCTCATGAATATATTGGGCGGAGTCTTTAAAATGAACTCTGGTTCCATATACCTGGATGGTAAAAAAGTGGAATTCAATACTCCCGCGGAATCCCTTGAAGCGGGAATAGCATTTATCCATCAAGAACTCAACCTCATCAATGATTTGCCGGTTTATGAAAATATGTTCCTTGGCAGGGAAATTAAAAATAAAAGAGGGCGGCTGGATTTGGAGAGAATGGTTCAGGAAACGGAAGAAGTTTTCAGGCAAATGAACGTGAATCTGGATCCCGGAACCATGGTCCGCGACCTTGATGCCTCATACAAACAGATAGTTGAAATATGCCGGGCTATGATGATGAAGGCATCGGTCATTATCATGGATGAGCCCACTACTTCATTGACAGAACCGGAAATCGAACGGGTTTTCAATATGATGCGGACTTTAAAAAGCCATAACGTTGGCATTATTTTCATCTCCCACAAACTTAACGAGGTCATGGAAATCTGTGAAAGATACATAGTCTTGCGGGATGGCCGCCTTGTAGCTGAAGGAAACGTAAGCGAAGTTACCACCGATGACCTGGCACGTTTCATGGTAGGTTATGACGTTAGAACAGAACGGCTTCTAAGAGAGAAGAAATTGGGAGATGAAATATTGCGGGTAGAGAAGCTTACTCACAAGACGGCCTTCCGCGATATCAGCTTTAGTGTAAGGACCGGAGAAATACTGGGAGTAACCGGATTGCTTGGTGATGGACGGAGTGAACTGTTCCAATCCATTTTTGGCGCAGACAATGTGTCTTCAGGAAAAATATACATGAGCGGGAAAGAGATCAATAGGCATAGTACTATCCAGACACTAAATGAAGGAATCGGCTATCTTCCGCGAAACAGGAAAGAAAATGGAATCATAAAGGATATGGATATAATTGAGAATGCTTCCATTGTCACTTGGCCTAAATTTGCAAAACGAGGTGTTATCGACAGGTCGCGGCATAATGAGATGTTTGAAAAACAAGTCAAGGGATTAAAAATAAAGATGGGCAAGAATACTGACAACATCAGCAGCCTTTCCGGAGGAAACCAACAGAAGGTTGTGCTTGCAAAATGGCTTACGGCAAGCCCCAAACTGCTCATTATGGATAATCCTACCCAAGGCGTGGATGTGGGGGCCAAAGAAGATATTTACGATATAATCTTAAAACTTGCCGAAAAAGGTATTGCAGTAGTCGTGCTTTCCAGTGAGGCACAGGAAATTATACGTGTATGTGATAGGGCGTTTGTCATGTACCATGGAGCGATCCAGGGTGAGGTCACTGGAGCGACAATGAATGAGCATGACATCATGCGGCTTGCTACTGGTGGGAAACTGAGCTAAAGCAGAGGGGGAAGCGAATATGTATAAGATCAATGTAAAAAATAAAAAAAGCTTTTTTGAATGGTTTATTCATAGATGGACGACAGAACCATTGTTTAGCACAGCTATCGCACTCCTGGTAATGATAATACTTCAGACAGTGGTTTTAGGGTTTGATTATGATTCTGTCGGCAGCTGGTTTAGCTCCTGGTTGAACAACTGGATCAACATCCTGAGAAATAATGCCGGGATCGGAATAATCTCACTGGGTATGACATTTGTCATTATCTCGGGAGGAATCGATCTTGCAGTCGGTTCAACATTGGTTGCCACAGGTGCCGTGATTATGATGCTCATAGACAAAGGACCGAAGGGAATTCTGGCTAAAATAGGAATAACAGGGGCTCCGGCATTTGCTGTTGCAATAATCCTAGGGATTGCACTGGGATACTTACTTGGTACAGGGATAGGGCTTTTAATCACAAAAGGCAAGATACCCCCTTTCATTGCTACTCTTGGTGCCATGATGATTTTTAGGAGCCTTACACAGCATTTCATGCAAGGCTATAACCCTACGGTACCTAAAGAGTTTCTTCAAATTTCCAGTTTCGGAATAGGAAACTTCATGCTCATGCCGATTATATATTGGGCAATTATTGCATACGCCTTATATTATGTATCAAAACGGACTATCTTTGGAAGACAGGTCATTGCAGTGGGATCCAATGAAAGAGCCGCAAAGCTTTCGGGCGTAAATGTAGAAAAAGTAAAGACCCGTGTATACTCCCTTATGGGGATACTGGTTGCCATAGCAGCCATAATCCAAGTGTCGCGAATTGGCTCCATGGATTTTGCCAATGCCGGAAGAGGTAACGAAATGGATGCCATTGCTGCAGCTGTGGTGGGCGGGACCAGTATGAGCGGCGGTAGAGGAGTTATTATTGGAACAGTATATGGCATGCTGATTATTGCTGTCATGAACAACCTGCTGAATCTATTTGGTGTGCCGCCATTCCTGAGGGAGGCCTTCAAGGGTTTGATTGTGGTTTGCGCGGTGCTTATGCAAAGAAAGGAAAAAGCTTAAAGTTTGGAGGTTGAAAATTCATGGTCAATATTGGAGTCATTGGATGTGGGAAAATTGCACAGGTCAGACATATACCTGAATATGCCGATAATAAAAACTGCTCTCTTGTGGGTTTCTATGACAGAAGCTTGAGCCGGGCAGAAGAAATGGTGCAAAAATATGGGGGACTGGCCTTTTCTTCTTATAAAGAACTCCTGGAAAATAAAGAGATTGACGCTGTCAGTATATGCGTGTCCAATCATTTGCATGCTGAAATCACTATAGCTGCCCTTCATGCCGGCAAGCATGTCCTCTGTGAAAAACCCATGGCAACAACAATTTCAGATTGTGAAGCCATGGTTAAGGCAGCGGAGGAAACAGGGAAGAAGCTCCTCATTGGGCACAACCAAAGATTGACACCGGCACACATAAGAGCAAAGCAGCTCATCAAAGAAGGACTCATAGGGGACATAATTACATTCAAAACAACATTTGGTCATAGCGGGCCTGAAACCTGGAGCATAAATCCGGGACGGGATGTGTGGTTCTTTGACAAGAAAGCTGCTGCTATGGGTGTCATGGCAGACTTGGGGGTTCATAAAACGGACCTTATACAGTTTTTAACCGGCCAAACCATAATTGAAGCTACAGCAAAACTTACTACCCTTGACAAAAGGAATTCCGACGGAAAACTCATTGGGGTCGATGATAATGCCTTTTGTATATACAGGATGACTAACGGAATTGTTGGGACATTGACAGTTAGCTGGACCTATTACGGACCAGAGGACAACAGTACAGTGCTATATGGAAGTAAAGGAATTATGAGAATATATGATGATCCCGACTACTCCATAAAGGTTATGCTCCATAATGGCGAGAAAATTAACTATAAGCTTGAGAGTATTCAGACAAATGATAACCAAACTAAATCCGGCGTAATTGACCTCTTTATAGACAGTATTATGAACGATAAGGAAACGGAGCTGTCCGGTAGAGTTGCACTTAGTGCCATGAGAGCCGTGTTTGCCAGTGTTGAATCATCAGGTACTGGAAAAACAGTCGCCATAAATAAGGATTAAGGAGGATGAAGGAATGAAACTTGGATTTGTAAGTGCCATTTTAGCCGGCTACAGCTTTGAAAAGTTGATTGATACCGCCAGTGATTTAGGATACAAGTGTGTTGAAGTAGCATGCTGGCCAAAGGGAAAATCGGAGAGAAGATATGCCGGTGTCAGCCATATTGATGTGGAAGATATGACAGATAAGGAAGCGGACTATATAAAAGAGTATTGTAAAAACAAGAACATTGAAATCTCATCCCTTGCCTTTTATCCCAATACCATAGGAAACAATATTGAAATGAGGGAAACCAATGTTTCACACCTTTATAAAGTTATTGATGCCAGTGCAAAGCTAGGTGTGAATATGGTGACAACTTTCCTTGGAAGAGATCAATCCAAGACTATTGAAGAGAATATTGAACTGTTTAAGGAAGTGTGGCCGCCGATAATAAACCATGCTGAAGAAAAGGGAGTAAGAATTGCTATTGAAAACTGTCCGATGCTCTTTGGAAAGGATCAATGGCCTGGCGGACAGAATCTTTTCATATCACCCAAGGTTTGGAGAGAACTGTTTGAAATCATCCCAAGCAAGAATTTTGGTATAAACCTCGATCCAAGCCATTTCGTATGGCAGATGATGGATTATATCAGGCCAATCTATGAATTCAGAGACAGGATTTTTCATGTGCATTTCAAGGATATAAAATTATATCCGGACAAACTGAGGGAAGTCGGAACCATGGCATATCCATTGGATTATATGAGCCCCAAAATTCCTGGGTTGGGAGACGTAGACTGGGGTGCTTATGTGTCAGCCCTCACTGACATAGGATATAATGGCTGTGCTTGCATAGAAGTGGAAGACAGAGCCTTTGAGGAAAACGAGGAGAGAGTCCTGGACAGTTTGAAGCTTTCAAAGAAATATATGGAACAATTTGTGATATAACAATATGTAAAAACCCGGTAGAGTAAAACCTGCCGGGTTTTGCATATTGACACATCGTCATAATAGAAGCATATTATATTTGGTAATTTACCAGATTACTAATCTACTAAACATTATTTATACATGTACTGGAGGAAATGAGAATGGCAAGAGCACTTTATATCAGCGTAGCAGGAGAAGGGCATATAAACCCGACGCTGGCATTAGTGAGTGAACTAGTGAAGCGTGGAGATCAAATCGTTTTTTATTCGTCTGACGGCTTTGAAAATAAAATTAAAAGTACTGGAGCTGAGTTTCGTCCGGTTGACCGGGAAGCACAGAAAAAGCTTCATGAGAGCGCGGCTCTGAGTTACTCCCAGCCTAAGGAATACATGCTGCGGTTTCTTGGTGCTCTGGAAATGATAACAGATTCAATTTTAGATGACATCTCCGGTGAAGCGTATGATTATTTACTATATGATGCACAGACGCTGCCGGGAATATGGGTTGCCTGCCAACGCAAGCTGCTGTCTGTTGCCGCCTGGACTACATTTGCATATTCTTCAGATTAGAATATAAACACGGAACTTACAGAACCGGGTGATGTAAAGCGAAAACAGAAAAATGCAGCTATGCTGGAAGCGCTTTTTCAAATAAATGAAATAGCAAATTGTAAAAAGCACCTAAAAGAAAAGTATGGTGTTTCGTTAAAAGGCAATTTTTGCTTAGTCCTGGAGCAGGTAATCTGAATATTGTATTTACTTCCTCCTTATTTCAAAGAAACAGCCAAAAATTCGGAGAGCATTTTACTTTTGTGGGTCCGTCATTTTATGAAAGCAATTACCAAAATAATTTTCCAATCCATGAATTAGAGGGGAAACGTGTTATTCTTATCTCTATGGGAACCATTGCAAACAGGCAGCCTGAGGTATATAAAAAGTGCCTTGAGGCTTTTAAAAATTTTGACGGGAAAGTGGTGCTCGGCATGGGGCGGGAGTTATCAATTGAGGAACTCGGGGATATACCGGACAACTTCATTGTCCGCAATCATGTTCCACAAATAGATATACTCCGTCAAACTGATGTCTTTATCACTCATGCCGGAATGAACAGCACAAGCGAAGCACTTTACTATGAGGTGCCCTTGGTTATGGTTCCGCTGATGAATGACCAGTATTCAATAGCCCAGCGGGTGAAGGAGCTTGGAGCAGGTGCCCTGTTGGATATTCGGAACTTATCGGTTGAAAGTTTACAAGAAGCTGTAAATGAAGTGTTGTGGAATTCGGCTTATAAAGAAAATGCAAAAAGAATCAGCCGTTCTTACAAAGATGCAGGAAGCTATGTCAAAGCAGCTGATAATATCATTGCATTTACCCGCCTATAGTGTTTTTATAGAAAAGCACTGAAAATATTAAACTTGCAGCAGATAGTAGCTGAATATGAAAGAAAGGAAATAAAAATATGGACAAAAAAAGCCGCAGGGAGCTGCGGGAGGAATACAAGCAGATTAAGACTTATATGGCGTAATACAGATAGCAAACAAGGTTAGCGGTAAAATTTTTATAGATGCTTTTCCTAACCTTAAAAACCGGTGGTTGCTTATAGAGGGTCAGTTGGTAATGGGGAGGTATGCAAACTCAGAATTGCAGAAGGATTGGAAGAAGTTTGGGCCCGAAGCCTTCACCTATGAGGTACTGGAGGAAAATGAAACGGATGAAGTTGCCGATATGCGCTGGGATCTTAAGAAAATGATAAAGCCGTGGCTGGAGAAGTTGAAACCGTATGGAGGCAAAGAATACAACAAACCGCCAGGTGAATGATGTGGTATAATATTATTAAATAGAGGAGGTAATAATATGAAGTTTTGTTGGTGTACGATAACAGTCAGAAATATGGAAGAGTCTTTAAAATTCTATCAGGAGATAGTTGGGCTTTCGGTGGATAGAAGGTTTAAGGCCGGTCCGGTAACAGAGATTGCGTTTTTGGGAGATGGAGAAACAAAGGTTGAGATAATATGCAACGAAGGAGTCACAGATGTCAATTTCGGACAGAGTATCTCGTTAGGATTTGCAGTGGATTCCGTTGATAAAATGATGTCATTCGTCAAAGAAAAGGGCATAGCTATTCACAGCGGACCTTTTCAACCGAATCCTCATGTAAAGTTTTTCTACATAACTGATCCAAACGGATTAAAAATTCAACTTGTAGAAAATATGTAGCTGATAATACCGGCATATTGAGACAACTAAAAGCACCTTCCGGAGAAGGCGCTTTTTCATGCTTTTGAAGGTATATTCTTACAATGGGAGACTAACGTGAAATATTAAATTATAGGTGCTTTTGATAATAAAATGACAGAATATAGAAGTGTTCATTTTAAAACAGTAATAATCATGTCGTAACCTGCTAAAAATGAAGTTTATTTTCATTATTACAAACAAAACATAAAGAAGTAAAATAATATATGAAATAAGAAAAATACTCTAATTGGGCATGTATTTTTAGATATTATGTGCTATAATGTAGTTGTTAATATTTTTATGTAATAATAATATTTTCATGAGTTTGATAATTAACAAGCAAGATTTAAGCTTTGTTAGTTAGTGTTGTACGTTGATAAGTGTATGTATACAAACCCCACAATTGAGTAAAGCATAAGCGAGCCCGGTGCAGCAATTTGAAGCAGTTGGAACATAAAGCAGCGGGGCCGGGCTTATGCCGAAATAATCATAATATATTACCAGAACCAGCGGGTGAGCTAAATAAACTTTTGGTGCTGCAAAGTATGCTTGACTTTGAGGAGTGCCAGGTTGATTACCTGATATCTATAAGGGTTACTGGATTTGCGACTACATATCACCAGCAGCACTATTTCAAACTCCCAGATATATTTTGTTACGTAAGAATAAATCTATAATATTTTTATTTTAGGAGGGATTGTATTGAAAGCTAGTGCAAAAAAACTCTTGGCCTATGCATTAGTGGCAGTATTTTCACTTTCAATCGTATTTTGTGTTCCGAAGGTAGGACCCTTTGGAGTAGACGTTGTTTCAGCAGCTACAGGCGAAGCAACACCGACGCCGACACCGACAACACCGAAGGCGCCAACAACACCAAAGGCACCAGCGCCAAAGGCGCCAACAGCACCAACTACAACCCAGACAGCAACAGAAATAACCAGAACACTTACACTGGGTTCAAAGGGTAATGATGTTAAGCTTCTTCAAACAATGCTTATAAGCAAAGGGTATAAGCTTACAGCAGACGGCAGTTTTGGAAAGGGTACTCTGGCAGCAGTAAAGGATTTCCAGAGCAAAAATGGTCTTACTGTAAACGGAGTAGTTGACGCAAAATTCCTTGCAAAGTTGAATCCAACAGTTTTAAAGATGGGTAAGGCTGAATTCGCAGCACACGGAACAAAATGCTTCACAGTTGCGGGCGTAGTAATGGCAGGGGATAAAATTGCAGCTGCTTACATTGATGATTATCAGTTCATGAATGCAATCGGTACAGTGGCAGTTCCAAATTCGAATGCAGATTTTGGCAAAAACTATCCGGCCGGAATGGTATTAGCATCAAAGAGAGCAAATGCAGATGCTTATAGTGAACACATGAAAGAAGCAGCAGGTGCAACAACACCTGTTGACAAGTCCATGGATGCTATACAGGCATATGTAACCGGAAAGACAGTTGCAGAACTTGAGAAAACTCTTAAAACAACTACAAAAGAAAAGATGGTTGATGTAGTTAGCGGCGCTACATTACAGGATACATACGGTTATGTTTCTGCAATTGTTGCAGCAGCAAAGAATGCAAACAAGACAATAGAAATAGACCCAGCAGCATTGAAGACATTAAAGCTTGGTAAAACTGAATTCGCAGCACATGGAACAAAATGCTACACAGTTGCATTTACAGCAGTAGCTGGCGGAAAAGTCGTCGGCACAATAATAGATGATTATCAGTTCATGGCTAAAGACGGTACAGTAGCAGTTCCAAATTCAAATGCTGATTTTGGCAAGAACTATCCGGCCGGAATGGTATTAGCATCAAAGAGAGCAAATGCAGCTGCTTATAGTGCGCATATGAAAGAAGCAGCAGGTGCAACAATACCTGTTAATAAGTCTATGGATGCTATACAGGCATATGCAACCGGAAAGACAGTAGCAGAACTACAGAAGACCCTTAAAGATACTACTAAAGAAAAGATGGTTGACGTAGTTAGCGGTGCTACATTGGTAGATACATACGGTTATGTTTCTGCAATCGTTGCAGCAGCAAATTCAACTATACCGGTAGCTGACGCTGTAACATCAGCTTCAATCGTAAATAACGAAGCTGCTTTTGAAAAGGCTTTAAGCAAAGATGGTACTTGGATAATTTCAACACTAAAGAATTTGACTTTTACTAAGGATCTTGTAGTAGAAGGCGTATTCCATGACAAGAATGATCAGACAAAAGCACTTAAGAGAAAAATAGCTCTTTACACTCAGGACGACAAACACAATGTAACAGCTAGATTCACTTTGACAGCACCAAAAATAACTTTCAAGAGTGAAAACGGCAGCATCGAACACGGAACCTTTAAAGGTGACGTTTATGTAGAAGCAAAAGGCTTCAAATTAGTAGATGCCAAGGTTGCAGGAAACGTTTATTTCGCATCACAGGAAGCTAAAGATACATTCATAATTGATGACAAGAGCACAATAACAGGCAAACAGGTAGTTGCAGGGGTAGACGTAGTATCATCAGCGTCATTGGTACAGGATACTACAACTTTTGAAAAAGCTATAGGCAATGGCGGCAAATGGATAGTTGCAACACTGAATAATCTGACATTCAGCAAGCCTCTTGTAGTAGACGGCATATTCCATGATAAGAATGATGCAACAAAAGACCTTAAGAGAAAAATAGCCCTTTATTCACAGGATGAAAACCGCAAGATTATATCCAGCTTCACTTTAACAGCACCAAAATTAACTATAAAGAGTCCGAGTGCCAACATTTCAAAAGGTACTTTCAAGGGTGACCTTGTAGTAGCAGCAAAGAACTTCCAGCTGATAGGCGCTAAAGTTGACGGAAACGTATATTTCACAACTCAGGAAGCCAAGGATACATTCAAAATGGACGCTGACAGCTCAATAACAGGAAAGCAGATAATGGCAGATGTAGACACAGTTGCATCAGCTTCACTGGTAAGAGATGACGTTGCTTTTGAAAAGGCAATAAGCAAAGACGGAACATGGATCATCGCTATCCTGAATGATATGACTACTGATAAGAACCTTGTTCTGGAAGGTGACTTCCATGACAAAAATGATCCGACAAAAGCCCTTAAGAGAAAGATTGCTCCGTATAGCCAGGATGCTAAGCATAATGTAACAGCTAGATTTACTTTGACAGCTCCATCATTGACTATTAAGAGCCAGTATGCTACTCTTCAGCATGGAATATTCGTTGGTGATATATATGTTGAAGGTAATAACTTCTCTTTGGTAGACAACAAGGTTGTTGGAAACATATACTTCGCAACTAAGGAAGCTAAAGATACATTCACAATGGATGCAACAAGCTCCGTATCAGGAGTACAGGAAATAAAGGCAAAGTAATAAATTAAGCATTAAATAAAAAGACACCTTGCATGATTTTCATGTGAGGTGTCTTTTTATTCCTAAAATAATAACACATATTGACTTATGTTTCAAATTGTGATATATCAAAAATAGGAATTAGCACTCATGGGGTGGGAGTGCTAACAAATGCTGAGCTGAATACAGAATCGTAAAATATTTAAGTACGTATGTAGCTATGGAAGGAGAGGTTTTACTTGGCAAAGAAACAGTTTAAAGCAGAGTCCAAAAGATTGCTGGATTTGATGATCAATTCAATCTATACCCACAAAGAGATTTTCTTAAGGGAGCTCATTTCCAATGCCAGCGATGCAATTGACAAGATTTATTATAAGGCATTAACGGACGATTCTTTGAGCTTCGATAAAGACAATTATCATATCAGGGTTGACATTGATAAGCAAAACAGGACATTGAAAATTTCTGATACCGGTATAGGAATGACAAAAGAGGAGCTAGACGATAATCTTGGCGTCATTGCAAAAAGCGGTTCTTTGGCATTCAAAAAAGAAAATGAGCTGAAGGATGGGTATGATATAATAGGGCAGTTTGGCGTCGGGTTTTACTCAGCGTTTATGGTAGCCGATAATGTTACTGTTATCAGCAAGGCTTTTGGCAGTGACGAGGCTTATAAATGGGAGTCCAAGGGGGCGGACGGGTATACCATAGAACCTTGTGAAAAAGACTCTGCAGGTACGGATGTTATACTCAAAATGAAGGAAAATACTGAAGATGAAAAATATGACGAGTTCCTTGAGGAGTACAGGTTAAAATCCATTATCAAGAAATATTCTGATTTCATCAGGTATCCTATAAAAATGAATATTACGCGAAGCAGGCTCAAAGAAGGCAGTGAAAAGGAATATGAGGATTATACTGAAGAACAGGTTGTAAACAGTATGGTTCCCATATGGAAGAAGAATAAGAATGAACTGAAGCAAGAGGATTATGACAATTTTTATTCTGAAAAGCACTATGGCTTTGATAAGCCGTTAAGGCATATCCATATCAGTGTTGACGGTGCCGTGAGCTACAATGCTATTTTGTACATCCCGGAAAAAACACCTTATGATTTCTATACAAAAGAATATGAAAAGGGTCTTGAACTGTATTCAAACGGTGTTTTAATAATGAACAAGTGTGCAGAACTGCTTCCAGATTATTTCAGCTTTGTAAAGGGATTGGTGGATTCAGAGGATTTATCCCTCAACATTTCCAGAGAAGTATTGCAGCATGACAGGCAGTTGAAGCTTATAGCAAAGAACATCAACAGCAAAATAAAGAATGAACTGGAAAGCACGTTGAAAAATGAGAGAGAGAAGTATGAGGAATTCTATAAATCCTTCGGTAGACAACTGAAGTACGGTGTCTATAGCGATTTCGGAAGCAATAAGGAAGTCCTGCAGGATCTATTAATGTTTTATTCTTCGAAAGAGAAGAAGCTGGTTACCCTGAATGAATACACTTCCAGGATGCCCGAAGGGCAAAAGTATATCTACTATGCTGCAGGAGAATCAATTGAGAGAATTGAGAAGCTGCCACAGATAGAGCTTGTATCGGACAAGGACTATGAAGTTTTGTATTTCACTGATGACGTAGACGAATTTGCAGTAAAAATGATGATGACATACAAGGACAAGGAGTTTAAATCCGTATCCAGCAGTGATTTGGGTATAGAAGCCCAAGAGAATGAAAAACCGTCGGATGATGATGATAAAGATAATAAAGAACTGTTCGGACAGATGAAAAGTATTTTGTCAGACAGAGTCAAGGACGTGAGGGCATCCAAGAGATTGAAGCATCATCCGGTATGTCTTTCAAACGAAGGCGAACTGTCAATCGAAATGGAAAAAATACTGAATGCCATGCCCAACAGTCAGAATATAAAAGCGGATAAGGTTCTTGAAATAAACATTAATCATGATATATTCAAAGCATTGAAGCAAGCATATGATAAAGACAGGGAAAAGTTCAATCTTTATACTGAAATACTATATAATCAGGCCCTGCTTATCGAGGGGCTGCCGATAAAGGATCCGGTGGAATTTACAAACAATGTATGCAAAGTAATGATATAATTTTAAGCCGCCTTCCGGTTATGGTCAGCCGGAAGGCGGCTTTTCCCTTTATTGGGGTTATCCGCCGAGATAGGCATTCTTTACTTTTTCATCGTTCAGAAGGGCTTCAGCGCTGCCTTCCGTATCAATTTCACCATTCTTAATTATATAAGCCCTGTTGGCACACTGAAGGGCCATGTTTGCATTCTGCTCAACCAGGAGAATTGTAGTGCCGTCATTATTTATATCCTTGATTATTGAGAAAATATCTTTGACAACTATAGGTGCAAGTCCCATAGAGGGTTCATCCAGCAAGAGCAGCTTTGGCCTTGAAAGAAGGGCACGGCCGATAGCAAGCATCTGTTGTTCTCCTCCTGACAATGTGCCGGCAAATTGGTCCTTCCTTTCGAGAAGCTTTGGAAATAGAGCAAATACATTATCCAGGTCCTTTTTTATTTGCGCTTTGTCTTTTCTCGTGAAAGCGCCCATCTCCAGGTTTTCATATACACTCATAGTGGAAAAGACACGCCTTCCTTCGGGTACATGGGAAATACCCGATTTTACAATGTCTGAGGCAGAACACGAATTCAGCTCCCGGCCGTTTAGAAGTATCTTGCCGGATTTGGCTTTTTCGATACCTGATATAGTACGCAGAGTAGTTGTCTTGCCGGCACCGTTTGCACCGATCAGTGTTACAATTTCGCCCTGGTTAACCTTCAGATTTACATTTTTCAAAGCGTGAATAGCTCCGTAATAAACATTTAGATTCTGCAACTCAAGCATTGTTACTCACCCCCAAGGTAGGCTTTAATAACCTGCGGATTGTTTTGAAC
The DNA here is from genome assembly GCA_050261415.1 of Caulobacteraceae bacterium. Lineage (GTDB taxonomy): Bacteria > Bacillota > Clostridia > Lutisporales > Lutisporaceae > JBLNDG01. The sequence goes on from JBLNDG010000152.1 coordinate 34,462, forward strand.
TTCATCCGGAGTCCCGCTGGCTATCAGGATTCCGTAATCAAATACGAATATCTTGCTGCATATTCCCATAACCAGAGACATATCGTGCTCTATAAGTATTACAGTAAGCTTAAACTCATCCTTGAGCCATGCGATTAGCTTTGTAAGCTCCTTTGTTTCATTAGGGTTCATTCCTGCTGCAGGCTCGTCAAGCAGCAGTATCTTTGGCTTCGCGGCCAGAGCCCTTGCAATTTCAACTTTCCTTTGCTCTCCATAAGGAAGATTGCTTGCGAGCTCATCTCTTTTATCCATAAGGCCGAATATTTCAAGCAGCTTAAGAATTTCTTTATAAGCTTTGTCTTCGTTGCTGTAGAAGGAGGGCAAGCGGAATAATGAATGCAGTACTCCGTAATTCATATTATTGTGGTAGCCTATTAGCACATTATCGGCCACGCTCATATTTTTAAAAAGCCTTATATTCTGGAAGGTCCGGGCGATACCGTACCTTGTCATTTTATGAGGTTTGAAATCTTTTGATGTAATTTTCCTGTCAAGATTAAAGGTTATTTCCCCTGAACTGGGATTATAAATACCTGTCAATAAATTGAAGTGGGTCGTTTTACCTGCACCGTTCGGGCCAATTATCCCGATTATTTCCCCGCCTTCTATTGACATGTTTATATTAGAAACAGCCTTTACGCCGCCAAAGGATTTGGATAGATTATTTACTTCCATTATGGGCATTTAAAACACCTCTCTTCTTAAAAAGTTTAAAGTCGGTTTTACCCATAAGCCCCTGAGGTCTATAAACCATTATCAAAAACAAAATGACTGAATAAACGACCATACGAAGCTCCGGAATGCTTTGGAGGAACACCGATATTATAGAAAGAAGAATTGCACCTATGATTGAACCGGTAATGCTGCCCATACCACCAAAAACAACAATTACCAGTATATCTATTGATTTCATGAATCCAAAGGAATCCGGCTTTATAAAATAAAAATAATTGGCATATAAAGCTCCTGCTATTCCGGCAAAAAATGCTCCGATTGTAAATACAAGGACCTTATAATAGGTCGTATTTACTCCCATGGCTTCAGCTGCTATCTCATCCTCCCTGATTGCTATGCAGGCTCTTCCGTTATAGGACTTAATAAAGTTGCTGATGAACAGGACAGTAGCAACGATGCAGAAATACAGCCATGCCCAAGTGGTATATTGGGGAATGTCGTTGAGACCTGTAGCACCCCCGATATAATCAATGTTAAGCCCTATGATTTTAATGATTTCGCCAAAACCAAGTGTCGCGATTGCAAGATAATCTCCTTTAAGCCTTAAGGTAGGGATTCCGATCAGGATTCCTGCAATTGCTGCAAACAGTGCCGCCCCTGTTATTCCAACCCAGAAGGGCTGACCCAGCTTTGCAGTGATAATGCCTGACGCATATGCGCCAATTGACATAAATGCTGCATGTCCGAGGGAGAACTGCCCTGTAAAGCCCGTAATAAGGTTCAGGCTGACAGCAAGTATTATATTGATTCCTATCAGAATGATATTCAGAAATATATATGAGTCGATAAAACCGGTATTTATTAAAAAAACAGCTATGGCATATACAACAAGAACAGCCGATAAGCTGAGTATATTTTTCTTATTTAAAAGCTTCATACTGCACCCCCTATACTTACACTTTTTCTTTTATGCTTTTCCCAAGCAGGCCGTTAGGCTTTATTAAAAGCACCAGTATTAATATTGTAAATGCAACTGCATCCTTATAAAGGGAGCCGCCAAATGCGCTTACCATAGTTTCCGTCATTCCCAGGAAAAATCCCCCCAGAACAGCTCCGGGGATAATGCCTATTCCTCCGATGACTGCTGCAACAAAGGCTTTAAGGCCAGGGACTATACCCATAAGAGGGTTAATTGAATTATAGTATATCCCGACAAGTACACCGGCTGCTCCTGCAAGGGCCGAACCTATTGCAAATGTATAGGATATCGTATTGTTCATGTCAATGCCCATCAGCTGTGCGGCATCTCCGTCCAGCGATACGGCTCTCATAGCTTTTCCGACTTTTGTTTTATATATTATATATTGAAGTACAAGCATCAAAGCAATTGTTACAAGAATTATATAGAGGTTTTTAATATCCAAAACTGCATTAGTGTTAAAAAGTCTTATTTGCTTATCCGGCAAAACCTCCGGAAAAGTTCTGGTCTCAGCTTTTACAAAATACATCATTCCATATTCTAAAAATAGGGAAACGCTTATTGCGGTTATTAATGCGGCTATCCTTGTTGAATTTCTTATTGGTTTGTAAGCAAACTTTTCTATTACTACACCGAGCAGGCCGCATACAACCATCGATATAATAAGCGACGGGAAAAAACCCAGATGAAGGAAGGTCGTCAGGGCAAAGCCTACATAAGCCCCGACCATATAAATATCTCCGTGCGCAAAATTAATTAAGTTTATAATTCCGTAAACCATAGTATACCCAAGGGCGATCAATGCATATATGCTGCCAAGCGATACACCGTTTACCAATTGCTGGATTAGTTGTTCCATATATATCACCCC
>JBLNDG010000153.1:0-2825 GCA_050261415.1 Caulobacteraceae bacterium
GGTTCTGCAATAGCAATCCCCTCAGCCAAGGTTCCTTTGTTTACAACTGATTCTACAGTTGGCTTATCTGCTTTGAAGGCTTCGTAAATAGGGGCACAGCCTTCTGCTTGAACAGCAACAATCCTGGGCATTTTGAATATGAGGCCCAGCCCGAACAATTCCTTGAACCCGTAATATGAGCCCAGGAGCAGTGTGCCGTTTCCGACGGGGATTACTATATTATCAGGGACATTTCCATCCAACTGCTCATAAATTTCATAGGCATAGGTTTTTGTACCCTGATAGAAGAATGGGTTATAGACATGGCTGGCATAAAATGCATCGCCCTTCTCTGCGGCTTTTAATGCTTCACGTGCCGTATCCTCTCTTGTTCCTTTAATAACATGGACAGTTGCTCCATAAGAAGCTATCTGGTTGATCTTTTTAGGAGATGTATGCTCGGGCACATAAATGTCACAGGTTATTCCTGCCCTGCTTGCATAGGCTGCTATGGAATTACCGGCGTTTCCGCTGCTGTCCTGTATTACCCTCTTCACTCCCAATTCTTTTGCAATTGCAATTACTATTACTGCACCCCTGTCCTTAAAGGATAGTGTAGGCATAAGATAATCAACCTTTAGCAGTGTATCGGGATCTCCTTCTTCCAAGGCTTTGATTGGGGTAAGGCCCTCACCCATAGTGACTTGCTTCCATACCTCCGAGCTGCCGTCAAAGGGCAGTGCTTTAAGATATCTGAATATGCTCCATTCATTGCTTAATATATCTTTTCTGGAAAATGAAAAATCGAACTTTTCTATATCCAGCAGCCCGCCGCATTCACATCTGAATATCAATTCCCCCGGGTCATGCTTCCTGCCGCATTGACTGCATACGTAATTAACCATTGCAGCGCACCCCCTTGCCATCTACTGCTGCAATTGCTTCAATTTCAATTTTGAAGCCATAATGCAGTTCTTTGGTAGGCACGACTGATCTGGCTGGTTTATGGCTGCCGAAAAAGTCGGAGTAAACCTTATTGACATTGTCCCAGAGCGAAATATCCGGGATATAGAGTGTTACCTTTAGTACATTTTCTTTGCTGCTTCCGGCCTCTCTCAGAATCAATTCCAGATTCCCCAGAACTCTTGCTGTTTCCTCTTCGATGGTTCCGTGTACCTTTTCCCCTGTCTCAGGATCGATAGGCAGCTGGCCGGATATGTACATTACGCCATTGTGAACAATTGCCTGGGAATAATGACCGGATGGTTTTAGCGCATTTTTTGTAGCTATGAATTCCATTAGCTTCCCTCCTGTAAATCCAATTGATATGCCTTGTGTTCCTTTCACTTTTAATTATATAATAAATTATGTACTATATAAATGCTTATGCATTAACCGGTCGGGGAGGTTTGGCATTGGGAGACAGGTACTTAAGGACAATTTTTGCTTTCCTTGGGATTACTGATTTTACTACGGTTTCAGCAGATAAGCTGGATGTAATGGGAGTAGATGTTGGGGCGGTTGTGCAAAGTGCTATAAAAGATGCAGAGGAAAAAGCGAAGAATTTTTAAAAATTGAGCATGGAAATAGAAAGCGTATGACTGCGGGCCGGTTATATGCTTTTTTCTATGAATTCGGTTCTGCAGGAAGTATGCATATGACATATGAAAGAAAGGAGGAGTCTGTGGAAAAATATAGAACTAATCAAATATCCAAAAAGAATAAAAGAAACAGCTCAAAATAAAATAAAGTTGATTCAAAAAGGCCGGAGGGAAAATATGGATAGTAATGGACAGACTTGCCGGAATGCCGTCTTGGAGGATATTTCTAGCATAATGAAAATTGAGCATTCTTCCTTCTCTCATGCAATTTGTGAGGAGGAAAAAGTTTTTGTTGAGAGGATAATTACCTTTTCTGACGGCTTTAGGGTGATGGAGTTCAATGGTGAAATTGTGGGGTATATATGCTCTGAGGTATGGGATAAAGGTAATGCAGCTTCAGAGGAGTATTTTACCCTTGGTCACTCAATAAAGAGCCAACACAAACCCAACGGCAGCAAGCTATATATATCATCAATGGGGATATTGCCTGAATACCGCGGCAAGGGGTTTGGGAAGCTGCTGTTCAATGAGTTTATAAAGTATATTACAGCTGCGTTCGTAAATATTGATTCAGTAATATTGATAGTTTCCGAGAAATGGATTAATGCAAGGAAGATATACAAGGAAAACAAATTCAAAGAAATTCATGTGTTGCAGGACTTTTTTAAATATAAAGGTGAGAAACTGCGCTGTGAGGATGGAATTGTAATGAGAAGGAGCATACATAGAATTTAGGAACCATTGATTTAGGTAAAGGATGAAAATGTGAGGGTGTACCCCTTGTTTTTGATTGTTTGCCGGAAAAATAAAGGAGAAATTATTATGGACTTTGGGGAGAATAAAGAATACATTGATACGATGTTCAGTGAAATGAACTTTGTTGAACAGGAGCTTGGGGGCTGCAGGTTTATCAATTGCAGCTTTCTGGGCGCAAATATGGAGGGGATGACGACCAGAGGGTGCTCCTTCGAGGGATGCAGCTTCAAATCGGCCCGTTTAAACGCGTCTTTGCATAACAGCTCGGCATTCACAAATTGCGAGTTCACATATGCAAACTTATTCGGTGCCAATTTTAACGAATGCAAAATGCTGGGCTCCAGTTTCATAGAAGTAAATACACTTGGACTTACAATTACCAGGGGAGATTGGTCATACACAAATCTGAGGCTTGCCAATCTTAAAGGACTGGATTTAAGACAGGTCAAGCTTGTAAGGGCGGATTTATATAAATGCAATCTGGAAAAG
>JBLNDG010000154.1:0-10866 GCA_050261415.1 Caulobacteraceae bacterium
AAGAAGTAATAGAAATCCATTAGTTTGAGAATTCTAATATCAATATGAAGCATCAGGTGGAACCACTGCAAATCAAGCAGACTAACTTTGAGGGGGTATATTCATGTTTAAAAGGCTCAAAGAATTAAAGCATAGCAATAGCAATGTAGAAAAAGCGAACATAAACTTACAGGAGCTATTTCATTTATTTTCAGAAACAGAAGCAGGAAAATTCGTGTTGGCTGACAAGTCCAAACTGGGGGACGAAACATTAGCAGCAGCTTGGAATAAGATGGCTGATACGCTACATTTGGAAAAAAAGAATAAAATGTTGGAAGTAAATAAGATTCTGGGATATATCACAGAAATGACCTATGTAAAAGATATGATAAGTGAGGCTAGAGTACAAAACGATGCAGCACACTCAATAACTGCCAGCAGTGAGGAAATGAGCGCTTCCATTGAGGATGTCTCAGCTCGTACGCAAAATGTAGCGAATCTTGTAAGCGATACGTTGGATATTACACGTAAATCTAATTCAAACATGCTGGATGCCTTTTCATTTGTTCAGAAGTCTTTTGAATCAGTGAAAAACTTAAGTAAGGATATGAATATTCTCATAAGCAAAATGCAGCAAATCAACCAAGTAGTAGACATCATAAGGGGAATAGCCGATCAGACTAATTTGCTGGCTCTAAATGCCACTATAGAAGCTGCAAGAGCCGGAGAACAAGGCAAAGGCTTCGGCGTAGTGGCTTCAGAAGTCAGAACACTGGCTGAGCATACAAAATCTTCAATAGGTGATATTCAAAGCAGCATACAGGATTTAAGCAACGAGCTGTTAAAAGCTGTATCCCATACCAACAAGACCGCAGGTGAGCTAGAAACCGGGACTAGTCTCGTGAATCAAGTAATCGCGGCAAACAAGAAGGTTGTTGAAGCAGTAGAACAACTAAACAGTGAAGCGACTCAAATTGCAGCAAACACGCAGGAACAAACTGCAGTAATTGAGGAATTTACGAGCAAGGCAACCGAGCTGTCCCAATCGGCAGATAATATCCTGAATACCTGCAATGAAACCGGGCAAGGAATTTTCAAGATTAGTAAGCTGAATAACCAAATAAGACTAGGCATGATTAAAGATACAAATAAACTTGAGGTAATTGATATTATTGATTTGTCCAGGACGGATCACCTAAATTTAAGATGGCGTGTTTATAACATGCTGTTAGATTATGAAACAATAGATGAAAATGTGGCAGGAAACCCTATGGATTGCAGACTTGGCAGGTGGTATTACAGCGAGGGCAAAGAGATCTTCAGGGATAATGCCATTTTTAAGAAAATCGAAAAGCCGCATAAGTTATTGCATGAATGGGCTAAAGAATCCGTGCTGGCGGTTGCCTCAAATAATATGTCAAAAGCTGAAGAAGCCTTTAGAGAGATGGACTTATACTCTAATGAAGTAATAGGGGCACTGGATGAATTGAAACAGTATATATTGAAAAACAAAATATGAAATTGGAATAATGTACATATAATATATTTTGATAATGAAACTTCTATGTTGAGAGACTGTAAATAAACTTATTAGGAAAAGACTATATGTGACCATTGTTAATAAAATCCCTTTTATGAGGCCTTAATAGTTGAATAAAATGGCAGGGTAAAGTTTATAAACCATTTGAATTGCGATGAAAACATGTGTATAATATAGTATGTGATTTACTTAATCAGTCAGTTTGTTTTTGTAAAATTGCTTTGAACTGGCTAATTTGCGCGCCCATAGCTCAGTTGGATAGAGTACCTGACTTCGAATCAGAGGGTCGGGGGTTCGAACCCCTCTGGGCGCACCATAAAAATGGATAATTGTGCATCTATAGCTCAGTTGGATAGAGCAGCGGTTTCCGAAGCCGTGTGCCGAGGGTTCGACTCCCCCTAGATGCACCATGTAAATACTCGTCGTAAGGCGATTAGCAAGCATTCCTTTTGGGAATGCTTGTTTTTTAGGAGAATAATATGGATAAAATAAAAAAGTATTTATTACCGACGATTTTTGTAGCCTTATTCGGAGAAATATATTTCTATCCCACAAACAGCAGTTTAAGAATATCTGCAGGTATTATCGCCTTAAACTTAATTGTATTAATTGCTGATGATATTTCAGAATATTATACTGCTTTTTTCGCAGGCGTTAGTGTTTTTTTATTGAGAAGCATAATAGGTATATATTTTTCAGACAGCCCTTTTGCAGATGTAATACAATATAATTTACCTTCGACAGCTTACTATTTGGCATATGGATTTTTGATATTTTTGCTCCGTATACGTAAATATAAAGAGCATTTTTTCGCTGCAATCTTTTTTCTCTCATTAACAGATTTCTTAAGCAATATGGTTGAGGTTTTAATCCGTGACAAAACGGCCAATTTCCACATAATACAAGTGTTCATTCTGATAGGTTTAGCCAGAAGCATTGCAGCATATTTTATTTATCTTCTATACAAAAAACAAGAGCTTTTTATACTTAGCCGGGAGCACCAGAAGAGGTACAGCCAGTTAAATATTCTCATATCAGATATTCAAGCTGAAATGTTTTATTTGAAAAAATCCATGGGCGACATTGAAAACGTTATGAGCAAAAGCTACAAATTATACGAAAAATATAAAGAAAACAAAGCTTTACAGGAAGACACCCTTGATATCGCCCGTGAAGTGCATGAAATAAAAAAAGAATATTATCGTGTATTAAGTGGTTTTCAAAGTTTCCTGAAGAATTTTGAAAACAATGGAACCATGACCTTGAAAGATATGCTTGCAATAATCAAAGACAACACTAATCGCTATCTTTCGGAGCATGGCAAGAAAATAACCATACATTTTGATTTTATTGATGATTTTCGATTAAAAAAATATTATAATCTGTTTACTATTCTGAATAATTTAATCACAAATGCCATTGATGCCTGTGGCAGTGATGGAATAATAGAGGTACGGGAAAAGAGCGATGAAGAAAACATCTGCTTTAGTGTGCAGGATAACGGTGAGGGAATTGAAAAAGATATTCTTCCTTATATATTCAATCCGGGATTTACTACAAAATACCTTGATAACGGCAAAGCATCCACAGGTATCGGACTATCCCATGTGAAAAATATTGTTGAAGAATTACAAGGCAGTGTTAGTGTTAAGTCTACCTTAAAAGTTGGATCTACTTTTGAAATAAGCATACCAAAGAATTCATTATTGGGGTGATATTTAATGGAAAATACATTTTTCATCATTGATGATGACATCAATATAAGAAAAATGCTTACCCATATTATTTCTAAGAATAATATGGGTAAAGTTGTGGGCGAATTAGGCAGCGGTGAGCATGCGGTAAAAGAAATACAATTTTATAATCCTGATATTGTGCTTATCGACTTGCTTCTGCCGGTTAGAGACGGCATCCAGATCATAGAAGCTGTCAAAGCTGAAGGCTATCAAGGAAAATTCATTATGATTTCACAAGTCGAAGATGAGAATATGATAGCAAAGGCTTATGAGAAAGGTATAATATTCTTTATCAGCAAGCCTATAAACGTGATTGAAGCAGTAAGCGTAATAAAGGGTGTCTGTCATGGCATTGAACTGGAGCGTTCTATGCAGTTGATAAAGAATGCAGTTACTAATATTAATCAAAATATTCGACCTGCCTCAAAACCCGTTACAAATAATGATGTAGCCCAAATTTTCACCGATATTGGAATTATTAGCGAAACAGGTAGTAGAGAGCTTATGAAACTGATCCAGAAGGTTATGGATTTTAAGAAGGTTTTTCCTTCAGAACAATATCAGCTTCAGGATTTTTATAAAGAGATTGCTGAAGGTGAATATACAGGGGGTGATGCAGCTACTAATGCAAGGACAATTGAACAGAGGATCAGGAGGATTATTCTGAAGGCTATGGAAAACATTGCCTTGCTAGGACATGATGATTATTACAACGACAAATTTGTAGAATACAGTACTGTTTTATTTGATTTTAAACAAGTAAAACAGGAAATCCGCTATATTGAAAATCCCCGGGAGGAAAGAGGCAAAATTAATATCAGAAAGTTTGTTGAAGGAATAATTTCCAAGATCAAATCAATATAACAATTATAATGCTATAAATTGCGCGACAATTGCATTGTGCGATTCATTTGACGCTAAAAACTGAATTTTATAAATCTTTTTGTCGGATTTTAAAGTACTTTGTTGTTTGATGTAGGGCTTCCGTAAAATTAATTTATGGGATTATATTATTTTTATGGAGGTATTTTTAATGGTTTTAAAGCTTGACATTATTCAGACCATCGCATTGGCGGCAGTTGTCCTGTTCTTAGGACAAACCTTAAGAAAGAAAGTAAGCTTTCTCGAAAAATACTGTATTCCTGCGCCTGTTGTAGGCGGATTGATTTTCGCGACTCTTGCCTTGGTACTCAGACAAACCGGCATAATGACTTTTGAGATGGATACCACACTGCAAAGCGTTCTTATGACTGCATTCTTTACTACTGTTGGTTTTACTGCAAGCTTTAAGCTGCTAAAAAAAGGTGGAATAAAGGTTGCAATATTCTTAGGTGTTGCTATTGTTTTAGTAGTGTTGCAAAACATTGTAGGGGTAAGTCTCGCAAAGGTTTTCAACCTTAATCCTTTAATCGGGCTTGCTACAGGATCGGTTCCGATGACAGGAGGCCATGGTACGGCAGGTGCATTTGCCCCAATATTTGAAAAGGCCGGAGCAACAGGAGCAACTACAGTGGCGATGGCTTCTGCTACATTCGGTTTGATTATGGGAAGTATGATTGGCGGACCTATTGCAAAGCGTTTGATTGAAAAACATGGCCTGACACAAAAGAATTCTCAGCCGAAAGCTGTAGGTCAAGCTGCTGTGACAGTAAAAGAAAAGGCAAAAGAATTGGTTTCAGGCAACATTGCTTCCGCTGCCTCGCAGATTATCCTGGCAATGGGATTGGGTACGATTATTTCAACCCTCCTGCAAAACTTAGGCATGACTTTCCCGTCATATATAGGTGCTATGTTCGCAGCTGCTATAATGAGAAATATATCTGACAGTACAAAATCATATACTGTTTATATGGATGAAATTGATGTTTTAGGTAATGTTTCATTATCATTATTCTTATCGATGGCTCTAATGGGTTTAAAGCTTTGGCAGCTGGCGGAACTGGCTGTGCCATTAATTGTTATGCTGCTTGCACAGACAATCCTGATGGCGTTATTCGCTTACTTTGTAACCTTCAACCTTATGGGCAGAGATTATGAAGCAGCAGTACTGACAAGCGGACACTGCGGCTTCGGAATGGGTGCTACACCGAATGCTATTGCAAATATGGAAGCAATCGCAGGTAAATATGGAGCAGCTCCGGCGGCTTTCTTCATATTGCCGTTAGTAGGAAGCCTGTTTATAGACTTCTTTAATGCAGGCATTATTACGACCTTCATGAATCTTTTCAGTTAAATGGCTATATCCATAAGTGAGTTCAATGGAGTACCCTCTGGATGCACCATGATATATCAAAACTTTTTGGTTTCCATCAAGTGCTGAAAGATGGGAATAAAGCGAGACAATTATATTAGCATATGATGAATATAATGCACATGGCGACATAAAAGCATATAAAACTACCTTTCAATAGGCGGTTTTATATGCTTTTATCATTTGTTTTTACTATAATATGATGGTTTATAATTTCAATAAAACCTTCATTTTCTAAAATTTTCATTTTTTTAGTTACTGTGCTTCTTGTAGAGGAAATCATCCTTGCCAAATCTTCGTGGGTAAAGCGGTGTATTATTTTTACCCCCCCGTTTACAGCTTCTCCATGCTGTATGGAAAGACGCACAAGCAAATTTTTCAGTTTATGAGCTGAATCACAAAAAGATGAGTCCTTTACCTGAGCCATAAATATTCTGGCTTTATTTGAAAGCATAAGAGAGATATGGTAATAGATTTGTGGATTTTCTTCTAGAAGACTTGTAAATAAATCAGCAGGAATTTTCTCTACTTCCACATCTCCATGAGCTTGTGTAATAACTAAATCTTTATCACCCTGAAAAAGTGTTATTTCTCCGAATAAATCACCTTTTGTCAAAATAAGAAGCGTTTTTACATTACCGTCTTGATCTAGGAAATACTGTTGTACAACACCTTTTCTAATAAGATAAACATGCTTTACAGGTTTTCCGCCATATTCAATAATAGATTTTTTTTTAAAAACAATGATTGTGCCTTTTCCCGAGAAAAAACTGTATAATGCATTTCTATATATTGAACATACAGGTTTCGCGTAAGTTGCAGTATTTATAGCAATCGCCCCCTTTATACCCACATAAGGTTTATGTGTATAAACTGCATATTTATTATTATCTCTGCAAATTGCTCTTTCTAATGGAATTATTTCGTCACGCTAAGCATAGATTATTTATTTTATTATAATGTATAACACATTCTTGGTTTAGGCAAGAGCAAATAAAATATTTATAAAAATATTCAGTAAATTCGGAATAATGTGTTTTACAGCACATTATTTTTTTTTGCTGCATTATAAAATTATATTAAGGTATAGCGCTATACTAATTCGACGATGGCATATAAATTTTGGGGGGTGTGTTTTGATTGGATCAATGGTTACAGACAAAGAGCTGGAAGGAGGCAGATCAGCTTATAAAAAACAGTAAAGGAGTGGCAATTGTTCCTATCGGAAGCGTTGAGCAGCATGGTTACCATCTTCCGGTAGGTACGGATAGTTTTGTTGCTATAACATTGGCAGAGGAGGCGGCTGAAAAAGCGAAAGCTCTTATTACTCCTCCGGTATGGTTTGGGTGGAGTCCGCACCATATGATTCTTCCAGGGACAATAACCATAAGTCCTGAAGTATTAATTGGCCTTACCTATGACATTATAGCGTCATTAAAAAAGCACGGTGTAGATAAAATAATCTTAATCAATGGACATAGAATCGTTAATATAATTTGGATGCAGCTTGCGGCTGAAAAGGCGCAAAGAGAACTGAATGTTACAGTTAAAATTTTTGATCCCGCATATATGTCGAAAGACATTGTCGGCGAACTCGGTTTCGGTGCCGTAGGTCATGCAGAAGAAGTTGAAACATCACATATGATGTACAAATATCCTGCGCTTGTCCACCTTGAGCTTGCAAAGGATAATCCTATTGTGCCGCAGGATTTATATTCGGTTGATCCTGCTTATACACACGATACACTTTGCTATGTTCCAAGCACATTTGAACATGCAAAGAAGAATTCGGCAATTGCAGGTGGGACAACAGGAGAACCCTCAAAGGCAGATGTGGGAAAGGGCAAGCTTTATCATGAACATTTAGTCAAAAACCTTGTCAAAATTATAAAAGACTTACAGGCAAGTAATTGACATAAAACAGCATGGTATGGTTCGAGCAAAAATGATAATATATTTTAAAATCTAAACAGGAGGTGAAAATTATGAAATTATCAGCAGGAGAAAAATTCGTATACGGTATTTTTGTTTTGGTGTTAATAATGGTTAATCCTCCGATTCTAAATAGTATAAATAATTATGCGGTTAAGAATCCATTTACTTTTGGTTGGCCTACACTGCTTGTCTGGTTGGATTTCTGGTATGTTATCGCAGTAGTTGATTTTCTTGTAGGTGTTATCACAATTAAATCATGGAAAAAAGATTATGATAAGCTTAGCTCAAAAAAGTAAAGGGGGTTTCTTAATATGAATGCTGGTCTTGTTATTTTGGCACTTTATACCTTTTCCTTGCTGGGAATAGCTTTATACGCTGCCAAGCAGGATAAGAAGAACATAAAGGATTTTGCGACAGCCGGAAGTTCATTGGGCATTTTTGTTTTAACACTCACATTCAGTGCTACATATCACAGTGCTTATGCATTTCTAGGAGCTCCCGGCTTTGTTTATAGTAATGGTGTGGGTTGGTGGGTAAATGGTATCTGGACTGTTTTCCCAGGTGTTCTTTTCTGGGTTATAGGAAGAAGATTCTGGCTTCTTGGTCAGACACAGGGTTATATTTCTATGGCTCAGTATATAAGCGATGTTTACCAGAATAAGAAAATAGGTCTTGTTGTTACTATCATTACTCTTGTTTTTACGGTCCCATATGTTGCTATGCAGGCCATAGGTTCGGGATATATTTTTCAGGCAATAAGTAAGGGACAATTAAGCTATGCTGTAGGTACGATTATATTCTTTGCCATTATGATAGTGCTTGTCTGGGTTGGAGGTATGAAGGGCGTAGCAATTACTGATGCTGCCCAGGGGGTATTTATGTGGGTCGGCATGGTTATTGGATCATATATAATAATAAGGTATAACTTCGGAAGTATAAATGCAGCTTATGAAAAGGTTTTTGAAACAATGCCTTCCCTATTCACTTTACCGGGGCCAAATGGGGTTGTCACTTCAGCCGATTGGATTTCCAGATGGATTGTGATTACAATCGGTATGATGATGTTCCCTCACGTTACTTTAAGATTTTTCTCAGGGAAATCTTTAAGGGTTTTAAAATGGTCATCAATATTCTCGTCAATTTATTTAACGTCAATATATGTATTTACACCTGCAATTGGTATGATAGGAAGAGTTTTAATGCCGGATATTGCCTCACCGGATACAATATTTCCTGAAATGCTATTAAAATATACACCTTTAGTTTTTGCAGCCCTTGTTATTGCAGGTGCCCTTGCGGCTTCGATGTCAACAGGAGATTCACAGCTTCACGCCGTAAGTACAATGGTATCAACTGATGTTTATAAAACCTTTATTAATAAAGAGGCTTCTGAATACAAACAGTACCAGGCAGCCAGAATAGCCACACTTGTATTTGGTTTGTTGTCAGTAATAGTCGCTCTGATGAAACCAGGACTTTTAGGCAATATTCTTGCTTTAGCAAATGGCGGTGTTGCAGCTTTAGCTCCTGCAATGCTTGGCGGTGTATATTGGAGAAAGTCAACACATCAAGCTGCTATGAGCAGTATAATTATTGGTGAGGCTGCCATGCTATTTACAACATTTATAGTAAAAAATCCTCTTGGTATTATGGCTGGCGTATGGGGACTATTAGTTGCTTTAATCATATTTATTACTGTAAGCTTAAATACAAAACCGGAACAGAAAACAATTGAGATTATTGACTCAATCAATGATTTTTTTGCAGCTGAGAAATAGATGTAAACAATTAAATTAGCATTTTGATTTATAAAAGTGTTCAAACATTAAATCAATGGTGTTTGAACACTTTTTTTGAAGATTTATTATAACAATTATGACGAACTGTAAGAGGATAATTGAAGTTGTTGGAGAAATATGAATATGTATTGAAATAATATGGAAGAATGGATGGATATTACTATGGATAAGAATAAGAGCAGCTATGATTGTGAGGTAAAACGGCTTTCGGCAAATCTGGTGGATATCAGAACTATGTCAACTGAATTTGAGATTGATATAAAGTACGCTTCAGAGAATAATTTTGTCGGTAGGAAGATGTATCCTATACCTTTGTGCGCCATGCAGTCAGGAACAGCAAGGAAGCTGATTGAAGCAAATCGGGATCTTCTGCGGAAGGGTTGCAGGATAAAGATTTGGGATGCTTACCGCCCGTTTTCTGTCCAGAAATTAATGTGGGATATATTGCCGAATGATGATTTTATTGCTGACCCATCCAGAGGAGGTTCCATACACAACAGCGGATATGCCGTGGATGTCACCTTAGTTGATATGGAGGGCAGAGAGCTTGAAATGCCTACCGGATTTGATGATTTTACAGAAAAGGCTTCTAGAAAAAGTACAGCGATGACCGAAGCAGCAGCCAAGAATCTGTCTATATTGACCGATGCTATGGTAAGGAGCGGATTCAAAACAATCAATTCGGAATGGTGGCATTATTATGATTCCGATTTAAAAGAGAGAATACCGCTTGATGTTCCGCTTGAGTCGATTATAGGGCGTAAGCCTGCTGAAAAATAAGTGCCGGGCGCTCATCGATCGATTGCTGCATAATAACTGCCTATCTGGAAAAGATTATATTAATAATCATAGAAGGAGGAAGTATTGTGCAAATCAGTGGAAGAAACAAAATAAAAGGAAGAGTAAGCAAGGTTACTTCGGATAATGTAAGCGCAGAGGTTGAAATTGATGCAGGAAATGGAGTCAAGGTAGTAGGTCTCATTACATCAGGATCGCTGAACGATATGAACATTAAGGAAGGTGACGAACTAACCGCATTAATAAAGGCTACATCAGTTATGTTCATAAAAGAATAGCATTTTTTATTGTTCAAACCTGTCAATTACCTTTCCCTCCAGGTTATAGACTATAACCTTAACTTTATCTTTATTCACATCTACAATTGCAAAGTGGTATTCCGAAATTGGCAATACGTCAATGTCCTTTCTCTCGGTGTAACCCTTGTACAACGGCGCTCCAAAAGAGCCTGTGGTAACCTGGTAGACAAGCTTATTGAATTTAAAGGTATGACCGTTGACGGTCTTATTGAAGTCTGAGTTTATGTGACGCCGGGTATAAAAGTGCTCGTGTCCGCAAAAAACCATTGGATTTTGAGATCGGTCAATGATTTCCCAGAGCTTATCCCGCTGCCTCTTTTTCACATCAAGGGAATTGCCCACGTGTGGTCCTGTTGGATAGGCAGGTTCATGGAAAAAGTAAAAGTTGTGCTTTTTTGCCGGATCTAAATTTGCCTTTACCCAGTTTAGTTGTTTATCTGATATCATATGCGTTTCACCGGGATGATTTGAGTTCAGCATGAAAAACCGGATATTATTTTTATCAAAATAATATACTGTCTTGTGATAT
>JBLNDG010000155.1:0-18071 GCA_050261415.1 Caulobacteraceae bacterium
GGGCTGAAGATGCCGATGCAATCGCAGATGCACTGAATGCAGGGGTAAAGGTAATTGCAACCATACACGGCAGCGGTACCGGGGATTTTTTGAAGAAAAACGACCTAACGCGCATTCAAAAGGGCGTATTTGAAAGATATGTAGTGCTAAGCAGGAGAAAAGGGGTAGGGACTCTCGAGGCTGTATTTGATGAAAGATTCAACTGTATATATAAGTTGGAGTGATAAGCATGTTTTTTAAAATATTGGGAGGTATAATGATAATTGCCGCAAGCGGTTTGATGGGGATACTGTTTTCCAACAGGCTGAGCTTCCGTCTCAGAGAGCTGAAAAGATTCAGGAGCCTTATGCAGATGCTGGAAACAGAAGTTGTCTATAGCGCTACACCCCTTCCCGCTGCATTCAAAGAAATAGCCTGCAGATCGGAAGGCCTCCTGGCATATTTTTTCGGTTTTATTTCGGACAGCTTGAACAAAAGAGTGTTCTTTACACTTAAGGATGCATGGGCAAATGCAGTAAGTGAGGTGCTAAAGGATAGCTCACTCAATAATCAGGATCTTGATTTGATAAAAAGCTTCGGGAGCGTACTTGGCTGCTCCGACAGGGAAGACCAGAAAAAACACTTTGAGTTGTTCTATATCCAGCTGAGGCATCATGAGGAATCAGCTGATGCTGAACTTAAAAGAAGCTCAAAAATGTATAGAAGCCTTGGGTTTCTTCTTGGGATTGCGGTTTTTGTTGTTTTATTTTAAGAAACGGGTTCCGCAATACTTACTGACCAATAATCATAAAGGGAGGACTTCAAATGGATGTTAACCTAATTTTTAAAATTGCTGCAATAGGAATTGTAATAGCAGTGTTGAACAGGGTCCTGAACCAGTCAGGCAGGGAGGAAATGGCTATGATGACTACTTTAGCCGGTACTGTTATTGTGTTGATGATGGTCATCAGCTTGATAAGCAAGCTATTTGACAGTGTTAGAACAATGTTTCAGCTGTAGGGTGATTTTATGGATATCTTTAAAATTGTTGCGGTTGGGATCACGGCTGCAGTGCTTGCAGTCATATTGAGAGAAGAACGCCCTGAAATTGCCGTGGTAGTCAGTATAGTAACAGGTTTGGTTATTTTCGTATTTCTTATAACCAAACTGAATTCTGTAATAACCGTTCTTAAATACTTTGCCAGTAAGGCAAACATAGATGTTTTATACTTCTCAACCATTTTAAAGGTAATAGCAATTGCATATATCACAGAGTTTGGAGCACAAATTTGCAGGGACGCAGGGGAGGGAGCAATTGCAGCAAAGATAGAACTGGCAGGCAAGGTTATTATTATGGTGATTGCCATACCGATATTGGCTGCTTTGTTGGATATAATGACTAAAATAATACCGTAGGCATACAAAAACATAAGGGATAAAGGAGCAAAAACATGAGAAAAAGCATTATTTGCGTATTTATTATAATTTTATTCTCCCTTTTCAATGTCTATTGCGATGATGAGGAGGATCTCCTTAAAAGTCAGCTGGATAGTATGGATATAAGTGAAATAGAGAAGTTTGTTGATGAAATAAACCGGGAAACAGAGGGTTTAATACCGGCAATAGATGTCCGCAGTCTTGTTTTGGGAATGTTCAAAGGGGACACATTGAACAACCTGAAGGAAATAGGGCGTGGTATTGCCAACCTATTTTTCAAGGAAGTCATATTGAATTTCAGCCTGTTAGGCAAGTTATTGATATTGGCGATATTCTGTGCGGTGCTTCAAAACCTGCACAATGCCTTTGAAGAGGATGCCATAGGCAAGCTGGCATACAGCCTGTGTTACATACTTATAATAATAATGTCGGTTAACAGCTTTTATTCAGCCATGAAAATCGGTATAGAAGCCATTGATACAATGGTTGGCTTCATGCAGGCCTTACTGCCGACGCTCCTGGCTTTGCTTGTTTCAGTCGGCGGAATATCTTCATCGGCGGTGTTCCAGCCCCTTATATTCGGCTCAATAACTGTAATAACTACCATTATAAAGAATTTTGTAATGCCGCTGGTGCTCTTTTCTGCAATACTCAGTATTTTGAACAATCTGTCAGAGTCTATCAACATATCAAAGCTGGCATCACTTCTGAAACAGACGGCAGTGGGGGTCCTGGGTCTTGCACTTACTGCATTTACCGGTATAATAACCGTACAGGGCCTGGCGTCCTCATCGATTGACGGTGCAACCATAAGAACTGCTAAATTCGCAGTGGACAACTTCATACCCATTGTCGGGAAGTTTCTCTCAGACGCTTTTGATGCAGTGGTCAGCTGTTCAATGATTTTAAAAAACGGTATAGGAATTGCAGGGCTTATAGTGCTGCTTCTCATATGCAGCTTTCCTCTGGTGAAAATGTTTTCCATCATAATAATCTATAAATTGACCAGTGCTTTAATAGAACCGATTCTTGACAACCAAATAGTCCAGTGTCTTAATGACATGAGCAATTCAATGCTGGTACTGCTTACCTGTGTTATTGCTGTCGCTTTCATGTTCTTTATGGCTTTGACGGTGATAATGGGTGTAGGAAATATGGCAGTGTTGGTCAGGTAGGTGAGAAAATGGTAGATTTTTTAAGGACATGGATATTGAATATAACTATAATAATCGTATTTGTAATGCTTCTGGAAACGGTAATGCCGAACAGCTCTATGAAACGTTATATAAATGTTGTTATAGGGCTTCTTATAATTGTTGTCGTTGTCAAACCCTTTGTACTTGTCAAAGAATATGCGGACAGCTTCAATGCTGAGGTGGCAGAAACCGCAAAGTATATAGAACAGGACCGCATAGCCGACAAGAGCAATGAAATTGACCGGTATCAGAAAATGAAGGCCCTGGAGCTCTTTGAGGGTAATATTAAAACACAAGTACTGAAGCTTGTTGACTATATTTCTCCTGAAAGAAGCAGTAATGCCAGGGTGGAGGTTGAAATAGACAAGGATTTTGAAAGTGATACCTTTGGAAATATCAAGCTGCTTGTAGTAACTATCAATAGAAAAAGCAGCGAAGTGATACAGGTAGATAAAATAAAAATAGGCGGTTCAGGCAATGTGAATGAAAATAAAAATGTAATTAATGGAGACAAAGGTGAATATAATTTGAATGATAGAAAATTATGCAATGAGATAAGGGGCGGTATTAGTAAGGCATTGGGAGTAAGCGAATCAAATGTAATTGTTAAAGTACAGCAGTAAAATTGCAAGGAGGAAATTCTATGAAACTGCTCGACTGGTTGAAGGATAAACTAAGGCTGGAAAATCTTCAAAAGCTTAGCCATTCAAAAAGAACGATAAGTAACCTGATAATTGTATTTTGCATAGGTTTGGCTTTGATTCTAATAGCCGACTTTTATAAGGACATAGGAATCGGCAAAACCACAGATGAAAACCCGGTTTTGGAAGATGCAGCACCGCAATCGGCAGAGTATGTGAATTCAGGGTCTGAATACCTGAAAGGATTGGAAAATCAACTTTCAACGATTCTAAGTAAAATACAGGGAGCAGGAAAGGTTTCTGTAATGATTACGCTGCAGAGTGGTGCAGAAATAATACCTGCAAAGGATCAGTCCGTATCTGACAAAGTAACAAATGAAAAAGATACAGACGGAGGCACCCGTACAATAAATGAAAAAACCACTGATGATAAGGTAGTATTTGCTGCCGCTCAGGGTGGAAATTCAAAACCTCTTGTAATTAAAGAAATAAATCCGGAAATCAAAGGTGTAATTGTTGTTGCTGAAGGTGCAAAAGATGCTAAGGTCAAGCTGAAGATATCGGAAGCAGTTCAAACTGTATTGGATATTCCGGCATATAGGGTAACTGTATATGAAAGAGAGTAGGTAAGAGTTTTTACCAAAATATCAGGAGCAAGAATAAATTCTGGGAGGTAAGGTTATGCAATTAAGGAAGAAAAACATAATTATATGTTCTATGATAATCCTATTATTCATAGTCGGCTATGCCTACAACAATTTTACTTCAGGCAAATTGGTGGATACGAGCCTTGAACTGGACACAAATACGATAAATAATGACAATGTAGCGGTTACAGACGAGCAGAATCAAACATCAAAAGACGAGCAGAATCAAACATCAACTGAAAGCAAAAAGGCTGAACAAAAGGGCAATTTGGCCGTAATACCAGATACAAACGAAAACACAATAGAAACAACAAGCTCCTCCTTTTTCTCCGAATACAGGCTTGAAAGGGACAAAAACAGGAGCAAGGAAGTTGAAATGTGGCAGGACATAATAAACAATGATAAAGCGGAAGAAACCTTTAAGAATCTTGCACAGCAGGAATTGATGAAGATTGTAGCCCTTACAGAGAAGGAAATGATTATCGAAAACCTGATAATATCCAGGGGATTCAATGATGCATTGGTATTTTTGACTGATGATTCAGCTACAGTGATAGTGGATGCTAAAGAGCTATCCCCTTCCAATGTGGCCCAGATTCAGGATATAGTTGTAAGAAAGACCAAGCTGGACCCCAAGAATATAAAAATAATGAGAAAGAATTAGCATAATAAGCTGTTATATTCATTAATGCATTGACTTGAATAATAATTACATATATGTATAATATAATAATGTTAAACAAAGATTGTATAACATCTCTTATGCCTTAAATATTTTTGTTTCACAAATATTTTTGCATGTGTATCTTATAAACCCGAGCTTTTACTATAATTTAACACTTTTTAATGTTGCTTGGTTTACGCTCTATATATTTGTAAATCTTAATGCGTTTTGCTATAATTAACTCATGAACGTTATATTATATACAAGGGGGTGCCGGATTTGGATAAAGAGATCAAGGTAGATAAATATGGTGCAGTTAAAATTGCCGACGATGTCGTTGCCATAATTGCAGAAATTGCTGCCAGAGAGGTAAAAGGCGTTTATGCAATGAGCGGAGGAATCGCCGACAGTATTACTGAAATACTTGGGAAGAAGAATCCGTCAAAGGGCGTTAAGGTTGAAGTCGGTGAAAAAGAAGCTGCTATTGATTTATATATAGTAGTTGACTATGGTGTAAGAATTCCCGACGTATCATGGCAGATACAGGAGAATGTTAAAAAAGCAGTTGAGACTATGACAGGACTGAGTGTTGTGGAAGTTAATATTCATATACAGGGTGTTTACATGGAAAAAGAAGTCAAGGAAGAAGAAAGCGCAGACGGAAAATCAAAATGAGAAATATTAAACTAACCCTCTGATTATTCGGAGGGTTAGTTTAAATATTTACATAAGACAAGATTTCAGGAGGAATTATGAGTAGAAGACTTGCCAGAGAATACGCTGTAAAGTTTTTGTACAGCATTGATTTTAACAAAGATGAGGATATTGACAACCAGCTCGCGGACTTTTTTGATTCGGAAGAAAACGTTGAAGAGGCCGATTCTCCCTCTGACATGAAGAGAAACGACCTGTTATTCTCTGAGGAACTCATTAAGGGCACTTTAGAAAAACTGGATTCAATAGATGATTTGATACAAAGCCATACAGTAGGCTGGACGAAAGAGAGAATCGCAAGAGTGGATCTCGCGGTCTTAAGGCTTGCATTATATGAAATACTTTATAGAGATGATATTCCTGATAGTGTAGCCATAAACGAAGCCATTGAATTAGCCAAGAAGTACAGTACTGATGAGTCCGGCGGCTTTATAAACGGAATACTTGGAAAAATCATCAGGGATCAAAGCATAAAAGGTGAATAGGAGGAGTTGCTTCCAACTCAATAATAAGAAATTACATTGAAAACAGTTCAAAACTGAAGCAAAACGATGTGGAAATTGTTTTTTCAGATACCAGGTATTCTCCTGACAATGCTTCCGGTACGGCTGTTTTCGGAATGAGAAATTTCTTGAGGACTTCGGAGGAGTAAATGGGTAGTGAAAAGGTTTTTACCGTTACAGAAATAAATAATTATATAAAATATCTCATCCAGAACGACATACTGCTTTCCCACTTGTTTGTAAAGGGAGAAATATCAAACTTCAAGCTGCATACCTCCGGACACATTTATTTTACACTAAAGGATTCCGATGCGAGAATAAAATGTGTAATGTTCAAGGGTAATGCTTCAAAACTGAAATTTATACCTGAAGACGGCAATGCGGTTATAGTCAGAGGGTATTTTTCCATTTACGAAAGAGACGGCCAGTATCAACTGTATGCAGAAGATATGATCCCAGAGGGGACAGGCTCTCTCTATAAAGCTTATGAACAGCTCAAAAAGCGCTTATCGGATGAAGGGCTCTTTGATGAAGCTGCAAAGATAAAAATTCCTTACCTGCCGTCTTCGGTAGGTATTGTAACTTCCCGTACGGGTGCAGCGGTAAGGGATATAATATCAATAATAAAAAGAAGATGCCCCTGCGTTAATATAATTCTTTATCCCGTGCAGGTGCAGGGGGAAGGCGCAGAGTTGGAAATAGCAGAAGGCATACGTTATTTCAACCGTATGCGGAATGTTGATGTAATGATTGTCGGCAGAGGCGGAGGTTCCATTGAAGAACTCTGGGCTTTCAATGAAGAGGCAGTTGCAAGAGCAATCTACGAATCAGAAATACCTGTAGTGTCCGCAGTGGGACATGAAACCGACTATACAATAGCTGATTTTGCAGCTGACTTAAGGGCGGCAACTCCATCGGCTGCTGCTGAACTTGTAGTACCTGATAAACAAGGCTTGCAGGTTAGGCTTGCACAGTATCAAAGCCTTCTCACCTCCTCAATGGAAAAATATATAAAGGACAAGAAAAGCAGGGTTGAAAACATATCGGGTGAGAGTGTTTTCAGACAGCTGGAAAGAAAGATAATGAACTTTAACCAGACTCTGGACATGCTTAACAAGTATTTGAATTACAACATGGTATACCTAATCAAAAACAAGAAAAGTGAATTGGTAAAAAACGTAGAAAAGTTGGAAATACTAAACCCCGAGGCAGCTTTAGAGAGAGGCTATACTATTGTAAAATCAATAACCAACGGCAAGCTCGTAACATCAGTCAAGGATGTTAAAGCATCAGATGAGCTTGAGGTAAAGTTTAAGGACGGAAGTGTAATCGCAATAGTCAGGGAATAATTTTCAAATATTTTTGAAATGGGGAATTTATATGGCAGAGAATTTTTCATTTGAACAGGCACTGAAAAGGCTTGAAGAAATTGTGGAGACTCTTGAGTCAGGCAATATATCCCTTGCGGAATCAATCAAGATATACCAGGAAGGCATTAACCTTTCCAGGCTGTGTTCCGGTTTGCTTGAAGAAGCAGAAGGTAAAGTCATGACAATAATGAATAAAGAAGAAGGCAGTATGGAAGAGTTTAATGTTAATCAAATCAAGGAGGCATAACAGTGGATCTTAATAGTTACATGCTTGGGAAAAAGCAGAGCATTGACAAGTTCCTTGATTCTCTTGTTCCAGAGAATGAAGAAATACCTGTAATAACAGATGCGATGAGGTACAGTCTTTTTGCAGGCGGGAAAAGGCTAAGGCCTATTTTGGCACTTATGGCATGTGAAATGTTCGGAGGCAATGAGGATGAAGTACTTCCCTTTGCCTGCTGCATTGAGTTGATACATACATATTCACTTATCCATGATGATTTACCTGCAATGGATAATGATGATTTCAGAAGGGGCAAGCTTACCAACCACAAAGTCTATGGAGAAGGCTTTGCAGTACTTGCGGGGGACGCCCTTTTGAACCAGGCTTTTGAGATAATGTCTGATATAATTACAAAAAAACCCAGGATTGAATATATTAAGACTATGAATACCATAAGCAGGGCTTCCGGAGTAAACGGAATGATAGGAGGCCAATGCATCGACCTTTATTTTGAAAATAAAAATATTGATATAGATACACTTAAAAATATGCACAATAAAAAAACCGGCGCTATAATTACTGCTTCACTGGCTGCAGGCGCCTTGATAGCCGGTGCGGCAGAACAGGATGTCAAAAGCATGGAACAATTTGGCGCTATAATAGGCTTGGCTTTTCAGGTTACAGATGATATTCTTGATGTTGAAGGTACCATTGAAAAAATTGGTAAGAGCACCAACAAGGACCTGGCTAAAAACAAATCCAATTTTATAAGTTTTTATGGACTCCAACAATCCAAGCGGATTGCTTCCGATTTGATTTCCGAAGCAAAGAAAGTAATTTCGGCCTATGGAGCAAAAGGATATTATCTTAGTGAATTGGCAAATTATATAAGCAGCAGGGATAATTAGCGTATTTAATAGCCTTTAGGAGGATAAATCGTGAAATTTTTTAATGAAATTTTGAACAACAAAGTGCTTGTTACCTGTTCTGTTGCATGGCTGGCAGCACAGCTTCTCAAAATAATAACTACTTTCTATTGCAGTAAAAAAATTGATTTGACAAGGTTTGTAGGCTCAGGAGGCATGCCAAGCTCACATACCTCCTTTGTTATGGCGCTATCCACATCTCTTGGAAAGCTTTACGGCTGGGATTCAGCTATTTTTGCTTTGTCACTCTGTTTTGCCTTTGTAGTCATGTATGATGCTGCAGGTGTCAGGAGGGCAGCAGGGAGCCAGGCAAGAATACTTAATATCATCATAGAAGATCTTGCGCACAATAAACCAATAGCCAACGAAAGGCTTAAAGAGCTTATCGGACATACACCGAAGCAGGTTTTTGCAGGTGCAATTCTGGGCATAGTGATAGCAAACCTTATGATATAATTAGATATATGTCTTTAAAAGTACATATTAATCAAGGAAAATGTTTCGCACTATATGAATTCAAAGTAAGATGTTTGGTGCGAAACATTCTGATTTGTTATTAATGAATGTAATTGTATGAATTAAAACTTAAGGTAGGGGTATAATGTATAAAATACTTGACAGGATAAATTCTCCTGAAGACTTGAAAAAATTAAGCTACGCCGAGTTGAATGACTTGGCCGGCGAACTGAGGGATTATGTAATAAAAGTAGTCTCTGAAAACGGAGGCCATCTTGCGTCAAATCTTGGTGTAGTGGAGCTGACTTTAGCTCTGCACAGGGTTTTTGACTCCCCAAAGGACAAAATTATATGGGATGTAGGTCACCAATCATACATACACAAGATTATTACCGGAAGAAGGGAAAGTTTTAAATCTCTTAGAAAGTTTGGAGGACTTAGTGGTTTTCCAAAGAGGGTCGAGAGCGAGCATGACATATTTGAAACAGGTCACAGCAGTACATCCGTTTCTGCTGCTTTAGGCATTGCCAAGGCAAGAGACTTGGTCGGAGATGATTATTCCGTTGTTGCAGTAATAGGTGATGGAGCACTCACAGGTGGAATGTCCTTCGAAGCCTTGAACCATGCCGGGGACTTTCCGACTAACTTTATAGTAGTTCTTAATGATAATGAAATGTCAATATCCCATAATATCGGGGGATTGGCGAACCACTTGAGCAGGCTCAGAACAGAACCTGCATATTTCAAGCTTAAGGGCGAGATTGAATCAATACTCAATAAAATACCTGTAGTAGGAAAGCCCATGTTCAAGCTAGCTGAAAAAATGCGCGACTCTTTGAAATATATGTTGGTACAGGGACTTATCTTCGAGGAGCTGGGTTTCAAATACCTCGGCCCTATAGACGGGCACGATATAAGGCAGCTTGAGGATGTCATGAAAAGAGCGAAGGGTTATAACGGATATCCTGTGCTTATACATGCTGTAACGGTAAAAGGTAAGGGTTACTCAAAAGCTGAAGACAAGCCGGACATATTTCACGGCATAAACCCATTTTTTATTGAAAATGGCGAATTAAAGAATAAAAGCAAAGAAAAGACATACTCCGACGTATTTGGGGAAACACTGATGGAACTGGCGGAAAAGGATGACAAAATAGTTGCAGTGTCTGCTGCAATGCCTGATGGTACAGGTTTGTCAGAATTTGCAAAGAAGTACAGCGGCAGGTTCTTTGATGTAGGTATAGCAGAGCAGCATGCCGTAACCTTCTGTGCAGGATTGGCAACCGGTGGGTTCAAGCCTGTTTTCGCCGTTTACTCAACCTTCCTTCAAAGGGCATACGACCAGGTTCTCCATGACGTATGCATGCAAAACCTCCCTGTTGTTTTTGCAATAGACAGGGCTGGTATAGTAGGTTCCGATGGAGAAACCCATCAGGGTGTTTTTGATATAACATACCTGAGAAATATACCGAACATCACCATAATGAGTCCTAAAGACGGAAATGAACTGAAAGAAATGCTCGAACTGGCCTTCACCCTTGGAAAACCTGTAGCTATAAGGTATCCAAGAGGAAGTGCCCAAAATATAGCGGCAGGAGGGACTGCCTTACAATATGGAAAGAGTGAGGTACTTGCAGAGGGTAATGATGGAGTTATAATCGCTGAAGGCAACATGGCTTCCACCGCTCTTGAAGTCGGCAATAAGCTTAAACTTTCCGGGAAGAATTTTAAAGTCGTTAATGCAAGGTTCTTGAAACCTATGGATGAGGCTTTACTGTTTGAAATTGCCAAGCAATATAAGGTTATATATACAATTGAGGATAATGTAAAAGCGGGCGGTTTTGGCAGCGGAATACTTGAGTTCTACAGCAGCAACAATATTAATGTTGATGTCAAAATATTTGCCTACGATGACAGCTTCATCCCCCACGGTGAAGTAAAGGAACTTCACAGATTGAAAGGTATCGATGCCGATACGGTCTATAATATGATAATGAAGGAGTAGACAATTTTGGACGAAAAGGAAAGACTGGATGTACTTGTTTATAAACTCGGTTTGTCTGTCAGCAGAGAAAAGGCAAGCAGCCAGGTAATGTCAGGCATTGTATACGTAAACGGAGTAAAAATAGACAAACCCGGCACTAAGGTTTCTGTTGATTCAAAGGTAGAAGTACGCGGCAATGCAATTCCCTATGTAAGCCGGGGCGGTCTGAAGCTTGAAAAGGCGATGAATACCTTTAATATAAATATTTCCGGAAAAACAGCGATGGATATAGGCGCATCAACCGGCGGTTTTACCGATTGCCTGTTGAAAAACGGCGCTTCTAAGGTTTTTGCAGTAGATGTCGGTTATGGCCAACTCGCATGGGAACTGCGGACGGATAATAAGGTAATTTGCATGGAGAGAACCAACATCAGGTACGTAACCCCTGCAGATATTGGAGAAGCCGTTGATTTTGCCACAATTGACGTATCCTTTATCTCTTTGACAAAGGTTTTACCTGCAGTATACAATCTTCTCAGCCCTTCCGGCAAAATTGTCTGTCTTATAAAACCTCAATTTGAAGCAGGCAGGGAAAAAGTAGGCAAAAAGGGTGTGGTAAAGGATAAAAACGTTCACATGGAAGTAATCAGCAGTATAATAGATTTCTGTACTGGCGAAATGGATTTTACAGTATTTGGGCTTACCTTTTCTCCTATAAAAGGACCGGAGGGCAATATTGAATATCTTCTCTACCTGTCCAAAGAAAAAAATTCTTCTGTAAATACAGATACCATAGATATTGCTGCAGTTGTAGACCAGGCAAACGGCGAACTTTAGAACTTGAATCATTAAAATAATTTAATCTTTATTGCAATTTGTGTAGATTAAATCGGTTTTATAATATAAAATAGTAGTTAATAGCACATTATGGATATTTTTTCTATTTTGTGGAATTAGTTTTATGCTGTATCTTTAATTTGGACGGTGTTAATTAGCATGAGGGTCGGAATAATCCCTAACATTTCAAAGGATAATGATCTGAAAATAACCGGTGAAATTCTTAACTGGTTTGCAGATAAAGAAGCAGTTGTACTGCTTGAGAAGCAAGTCGCAGAAAAGCTTGGCTGCAACTGCTATGGTTACGATATTGCCTCCATATACTCCTCCAGTGATATTATAATAGTTCTTGGGGGTGATGGAACAATTTTAAACATTTCCAGGCAATCCTCAAAATACAATGTACCTATATTCGGAATAAATCTCGGTCATCTGGGTTTCCTGGCCGAGGCAGAAGCAGGAGAAATGTATGCAGCTCTTGAAAAGATTCTGCAGGGAGATTATTTTATTGAAAAAAGAATGATGTTGGAAGCTTCTATCGAAGAAAACAACACCCAGGTTGAAAACTTTGTTGCTCTAAATGATATTGGTATAACCAGAGGTCCTTTCTCAAGAATAATTACCTATTCAATATATATAAACGGCAGCTTTGTAGATTTGTATTCGGCAGATGGTATTGTAATATCCAGTCCTACCGGCTCAACTGCATATTCATTATCTGCAGGAGGACCCATCGTCAGCCCCGATTTGAATGTAATAATAGTAACACCGGTATGTCCTCATACTTTACATTCACGGTCAATAGTGGTATCCGATAAGGATGAAGTAAAGGTTGAAATATGTAATAACAATACTGAAGTAATGCTCACAGTTGACGGACAATTGGGATACAAGCTCAAGTCCGGCGAAACAGTCACTATAAGAAGCTCCGCCTGTGCCACAAATCTTGTTAAACTAAAGCAAAGAAGCTTTTTTGATGTTTTAAGAAGAAAGATGTCTGAGGAACGGGATTATAAAAATATTTAGCAGGAGGTTTTCTTATGAAAATATCAAGGCATGCAAAGATTCTGGAGGTTATCGAGAAAAATCCTATTGAAACTCAGGAAGAGTTGGCGGAAGAACTTAAAAAAAATGGGTTTGATGTTACCCAGGCTACAGTGTCGAGGGATATCAAGGAGCTCAAGTTAGTCAAGGTTCTTGATGAAAACGGAATATACAAGTATGCTACCTTGAAGGAACAGGACAGTATGCTAAATGAACGCCTGGTAAAGGTTTTTACCGAATCAGTGCTTAGCATAGACTACGCCGGCAACATAATAGTCATAAAGACTTTTTCGGGAGCTGCAAATGCTGCATGTGAAGCAATAGATGTGCTTGATTTCAAAGAGATAGTCGGAACAATAGCCGGAGATGATACTATATTTGCACTTGTAAGAAATGCTGATAATGTAGAGATTGTAATTGACAAGCTCAAGAAGATGATGAAATAGGTGGTATAATAATGCTGCTCGAAATAAATATCAGTAATTTTGTAATAATTGAACACGAAGCAATTAATCTTAGCGAAGGCCTCAATATTATCACAGGTGAAACAGGTTCGGGAAAATCCCTTGTAATTGATGCTTTATCAGCAATTACCGGCGGAAAATTCAGCAAAGACGAAATACGGACAGGAGCGTCAAAGGCAGTTATTGAAGCGCTGTTTTCCCTGGAAGGTCTGGACTATTTGAAGGATGTCCTCGAGGAGTACGGGATAGAGACTGAGGAGGACAAAACACTGCTAATTACCAGGGAGGTTAACCTTCAGGGTAAATCAGTATGCAGGATAAATGGACAAATAGTAACTTTATCAATGCTCAAAAAAATAGCTCAATATCTGGTTGATGTTGTTGGGCAGAACGAGCACCAGCTCCTGTTCAATATTTCAAAGCATGGAGAATTTGTTGACAATTTCGGAGGAACTGAAACAACCGACTTGAAGAAGGATATTTCATACTTGGTCAATTCTCTCCATGAACAGCAGCAAAAGCTTGAAAACCTGAGCGGAAATGCTTCGGAAAGGGAAAGAAGGCTTGATCTTTTAAAGTTCCAAATAGATGAAATAGATCACGCAAAGCTTCAAACCAACGAAGATGAAGAATTGAAAAACAGGAGACACCTGCTTGTAAATGCTGAAAAACTTCTAAAAGGTATAACAAATATTTATCTTTCACTGTTTAAGGGAACCGGCAATTCCAACAGTGCTGTTGATTTGCTGAATGATGCTGCCAGCGGCTTAAATGAACTTGTTTCAATAGACAATAAATTGGAGAAATACAGATCTACCCTTTTGAACATGATTTACCAGCTTGAAGATTTTCAGGGGGAAATCAGGGACTACAAAGACAAAATCGAATTCAATGACAGTGAAATAGATATTTTGGAGGAGCGCCTCGACTTAATAAACAAGTTAAAGAGAAAGTATGGCAGCACAATAGAGGATATAATGAAATACAGGGAACAGACTGCGGCCGATTATAATGAACTTGTAAACAGCGAAAAGCTTGCTTCCGAAATAGAAGTTGAAATAAAAAATTTAACATCGAAGTATTTGGAAAAAGCAAGACAATTATCTTCTTTGAGGATGCGGTTTGCCGCCAAGCTGGAGAAATTGATTGAAAGGGAACTCCAGGACTTGAATATGCAAGGTTCCAGATTTGCTATAAGGATTACAAGTGATGAGAACACAATCAGCCAGAACGGAATGGATAAAATGGAGTTTCTTCTGTCACCTAACCCTGGAGAACCCGAAAAACCGCTGAGCAAGATAGCATCAGGGGGAGAAATGTCAAGGGTGATGCTTGCAATAAAAAATGCCTTCTCTGAAATAGAAAAAGCTCCATGTGTAGTTCTGGATGAAGTTGATTCAGGTGTCGGTGGCCAAACAGCAAATATGGTTGGCCAAAAGATAAAGGCTATTTCCAAGTCCTCTCAGATACTATGCATTACACATCTTCCACAAATAGCTTCCCTTGCTGATAATCATATATATATATACAAAATGGTTGAAGACAATAAGACCTATACAAAAATGAAGCTTTTGGAACATAAGGAAAGAATCAATGAAATCGCCAGGATGTTGGGCGGTAATGAAAATATAGAAGCATCCTTGGAACATGCCAAAAAACTTATTGGGAAACAGTAGCTTGGATTGGAGCTAAAAACTGTTTCCTTTTTTGTCAGTTATTTTTATTGAAATTATTACATTGAATTCTGAATGTGCAAGGCTTTTTCTATGCTTCAAACCTTCTCTTATTCAGTTAACTATTAAAAGAATAATAGGACTTTAAAAAGGTTAACTTAATTACGAGAAATTAAGTTTATGAAGGATAGACTCTTCTGGGGATACAGGAGAGTGATGCTATTGCATAGAAAAAATAGGGAAAAAGTATTTTTCTACTCGTTGATTATGATAACAGTACTCTGCCTGGTAAATGTATTTTTAGTTATCTTTAGTTTCCCTGACGAGATAAATGTTATACAAGGGCAAAGCCAAAAACTAAAGGACAGTTTAATCTTCAGCCTTGTACTTGATGAAAATCCCAGAAAGTGTGTTAACCTCAACAGCAGCGGCAACCTGGCATCATCATACCTTCTGCTTGAAGGAAACAACCGTGGCAAAGTAAATGCCAGCTTGAAATTTTTAGGGCTTTTGCCCGTAAAAAAAGTCACTTTGAATGTAATACCGGATATAAAGGTTGTTCCATCGGGAGAAGCAATAGGTGTAAAAATAGAATCAAAGGGAGTTCTTGTTGTCGGGCTTTCAAGTATAACGGATGTGAATGGCAGGAAATGCAGCCCTGCAGCTGACGCAGGCTTTGAAGTAGGAGACAAAATAATAGAAATTGACAAAAATCAGGTTGAAAATGAAAGGGATATCATTGATTACTTGAATAACAGGCTGAACAAAAAGGAAAAGATTACCTTTGCAGTTGAAAGAAACGGGGAAAAACTGAATTTAAGCGTAACTCCCGTGCAATGCCAGGAGGATAACATCTACAGAGTGGGGCTTTGGATAAGGGATAATATTGCAGGTGTAGGCACCCTGACGTTCTATGATACTCAAAGCAAGACTTTTGGTGCATTGGGACACGGTATAACCGACGTTGATTCAGGAGTCCTCATTGATATAAGCAAAGGAAAAATATTGAAATCAAAAATTGCATCTATACAAAAAGCCAGAAAAACAGTACCGGGAGAACTAGTGGGAATTTTTTACGATAGTGATGAACCCTATGGAACCATAGATAAAAATACAAGCTATGGAATTTATGGAAGGCTGAACAAAAATATAAGTGCAAAAGGATCAAAACCGGTTTCAATAGGCTTAAACAGTCAGATCAAAGAAGGCCCTGCAAAAATAATGACAACTATAGACGGCAATAAAGTGGAAGAATTTGATATAGAAATTCAGAAAGTAGTAAGACAGGTGACCTCCGATTCAAAAAGCATGATTATAAAAGTGACTGATCCAAAATTGATAGATAAAACAGGAGGCATTGTTCAGGGAATGTCCGGGAGTCCTATATTGCAAGATGGAAAACTGATAGGCTCCATCACACATGTACTTGTGAATGATCCCACCAGGGGTTATGGAATATCAATAGAATGGATGCTTAAAGAAGCAAATATAGACATTGAAAGACAGATGAACAGGGCATCGGGTGAGTAGTAAATGCTTATAAAGGCTGTGATAAACAGCCTCTTTTTATTTGTTGAATCCTGTTGAATCCTGCTGTACTATTTTGTACGAAATTGTTTTACGAATATTTGGCAGATAATAGAAGGAAATAAAATTACTTTGTCGAATAGAAGATATTAGAAAAACTAGAAAATAGGAGGAATATAAATGAACGTACAAAAAATCAAGATACTCATTGCAGATGATAATAAGGATTTTTGTATTATACTTAGCGAGTACCTTAACACTCAATCTGATTTTGAAGTGGTGGGAGTTGCCAAGGATGGACTTGAGGTAGTCGATTTGATCGAAAGCAAAAATCCTGATATCGTTATTTTAGATATTATTATGCCGCACCTTGATGGTCTCGGAGTTTTGGAGAAGCTTAATTCCATGCAGTTGGAAAAGGTGCCTAAGGTAATTGTTCTTTCTGCCGTAGGACAGGATAAGATTACCCAGAAGGCATTGACTTTAGGAGCTGAATACTATGTAGTGAAGCCTTTCGATATGGAGATATTCTCAAAGAGAATCCGTGAATGTGTAGGTATGATCAGCGGAGGGGACGTAGACCGTAAGTCATACATACAGCCTATTGCTGTAGCATCACCGTCTACATCGCCTAGAGAGCTTGAATCTGCTATCACCAATATAATTCATGAGATCGGAGTTCCCGCACATATTAAGGGTTATGTTTATTTGAGAGAAGCGATTACAATGGTCGTCAATAATATGGAGCTTCTCAGTGCAATTACAAAGGAATTATATCCTTCTATTTCAAGAAAGTTCAATACAACCCCGAGCAGGGTTGAAAGGGCAATAAGACATGCGATAGAAGTTGCATGGGGCAGGGGAAGAGTTGATGTAATCAACAATCTCTTTGGTTATACAATACATAATGTGAAAGGCAAGCCTACCAACAGCGAGTTTATAGCAATGATAGCCGACAAGCTCAGAATAGAATTGAAAATCAGCTAATATCATTTAAGCACTAAAATCGCCTTCGGGCGATTTTAGTTTTTTTGATAAAGCGACATAATAGGAGTAGCCATGTATATATAACAGGGCATTATTCTTTGGTATACATACCATTCGATTTTTGTTGTATTTTTTTTTGCCAAATTTTAAATACTAAAGGTGGCGGAGGTGAGAGAATGAAAGTTCAGGGCAGGATAAAAGTAAGTAAGAAAACAAAAACTCTTATTGATTCTCTGCATCCTGGAGACATTGCCGTAATAAGTCATGATGACATCGATGAGCTTGCGGCGGCTGCTCTAAGCTCCACAGGTATAAAGACTGTAATTAATGCTGGAAGAAGCATGACCGGGCGATTTTTATCCCTTGGTACAAAAATGTTATTGGAACACGGTATCAGGGTTATTGACATATCGCTCCCGATAGGAAGCTTTAAGGATAAAGACCTTGTAACCGTGATAAATCAGGATATAATCATCAGAAACAAATTATATAAAGGTGTATGTACAATAGTTAATTCAGAATATATAAGAAGCAGAATATCTGAGTCCAGACTAAATGAAGCTTCTCAGACATCAAATTTTATCGAAAACACTATTTTATATGCAAAAGAAGATAAAGAAAAAATAATCTCTTTTTCTGGGTTTCCCAGACTCAATACAAAGCTTAAGGGCCGGCATGTACTTGTAGTTGCTAGAAATACTGATTCCGAGGAAGAAATAAAGGCTTTAAGAAGTTACATCGTCAGGTGTAATCCTGTTCTTATGGGAGTTGATGGAGGTGCGGATGTCCTTCTGAACTG
>JBLNDG010000156.1:0-23979 GCA_050261415.1 Caulobacteraceae bacterium
ATCTTAATCATACCTTTCCTCCTATATGAAGATGTCTGGATAACATAATCATACAGGAAATTTGATTAAGGTGGCCTATTTTTTTGCCGGTATGTGGTACAATTTTAGAATAGCATTAACAAATTTGGCTATACCACTTATTTATTACAGAATCAAGTAAAACGCTTATTTTATATAGATCGCTAAAATTACTAAATCCATCTTTCTCTATCATTTCGTTAAGCAATTCTTGTAATCTTACCATTTCATCTTTTATATCTTCTGCTTCATTTCGCATTAGCATATTCCTTTCAGCATTATCTATACCAATTTACAGCAACAATACCTATTACAAGTATAAAAAATTTTTATATCTGCGTCAACCTTTTCAGTGCATATATTGTATTAATCTGCACTCGTAAATCTTGATGGTTTTGCCCTCAACAGATAACTTGTCTATAATGGGAGGCATGATAAGATGGATAATATTTCAAAAATCGTTGGAGATAGAATAAGGATTTTAAGGACTGAAAAAGGATTAAGTCAAGAAGAACTGGCACATAGAGCAGGTGTAAGCACTTCCCATGTTGGGAAATTAGAAAGAGGAGAGAAAAATCCCTCCTTGAGCAGTATTGAAAAGGTAATAAATGCACTGGAAATAACTTTTGAGGACTTATTCAAATATATACAGCCGTCATTTGGGGACACTGACAACACTACACTTTCACTCCTAATCAATAAACTTGCCACATTAAGCGTTGATGATCAAAAGTTAATGTTGGAGCATTTGGACAGTCTATTCAAATTAATGAAGCATAAAGCCTAACAAATAAAAACTGTTAGGTTTTATTTGTTTCGATTCTTCACATTTCTATACCTTGATTTTCCCTGTACAACTTATAAAAAACACGTCCACTTATACTGTATCATTACTTTCATCCAGCAAAAATGTATAAAGCATATCTCTCGCCAAAGAGCTGCTATTCCTTCCAAATTTCTTTTCAAGCTCGGATATATACTCAACTTCAGAATGTGATAATTTGGCACATATCATTTTTCGATTTGCGTGAGAATATGAATAATCTGTTTTCAATTCTGTACCCTTAAAATTATAAAGCACATAAAGTAGGAATTTGCTTCGTACCTTTGGTAACCCTGCTTTCTCTGCATATGATCTCATGTGTTCATACGTATTTTCCGAAATAGCAAACCACACTTGTTGTTTTTCCATTTTCCACCTCTTTTTTAACATAATCAAAGTATACACCTGTTTTTCATTCTTTAAAACAGTCAAATTTTTATTATAATTTTTAGTTAAATTTATATTGCTGAAGAGCATTAAAAGTGATATGCTTAAGCAAACATGGAGGATTAATTCTGGAGGCGATTCATTGATACAACTCGTTCCCAACGAATCTGGCGACACCGCTGAATATTACGATAGATGCCTGGATGCGGTAAGATGTATTTTGATGGATGATCAGGATGAAGCCGTCAATTACCGTGCTGTGACTCGAATCGGCAAATATGTCTTGTTTCCCATATATGACTATTACCCCATCATCGGCGGATCAGACTCTGAAGCCGAAAAACTTGAAGAAACGGCTATAATTCTAAAAGCCAGAATGCAATACTATACGGCTTACCTGATCGAAACACACGATACTGGGCTACAGTTCAGTTTGTACCCAGTCAAACCCAATTTGGAAGCATACTATCTCAAACAAGAAGGAGTTCTAATGATGAGAATAGGTGCCTTTGATTGGTCAACCTTTAACAAATACCATGCACTTATATCAACAATAAATACTATGGGTAAGACACCCAGCAAGGAGGATTTCTGATGAAAAATGCAGTTATAGACACCAAGATCGTATGGACAGGTAATGGCCGTTTTTATCATATTTATAGAACACGCTGTGGACTTATGGATACACTGACACTTTGCTACCCAATCAAAGCTGGAAACCGTTCTGTTTCAAGGAAAATCCCATTCCCGTTTGGTTTCTTGCTTCAAAAGACCGTAGAAATTTTTGTAGACCGAATTTAGAGGCATATAGAGCAAAATGTTGATAAGCAGATCCAATTCCTGATTATAGACGGTTATCACGAATTATCCGTAACAGGAAACAAACAAATACGTTTTTAGCAACATGACCGCAGGCAAACTCTCGTTCTTGCGGTCTTTCTTATTTTCAACAGTCACTCTATCTATAGACTGGTGCGTTTTTAAAAACCTAATCACAGAAATGCCCACCAAGTTCCATACCAATTTGGGTCGTATGTAGCCTTTTTGAGTAGATTGAACTTATAGATTTAATTCATATTAATTTGTCGCAATTTGAATTATTTCAATTTAATTCATCTCAATCCGAATATTACAATATTTTCCACGTAAACATTCCTCACTTCTATTAATAACAGCAGAAGTGGCAATCTGCACATTTCATTCCTAAATTAATTACGTTTTTAAAAACGCATTTCAGCAAACTCCCATAAATGGGCATAAAAAAACCATGCTCCACCTCGGGAACACGGCAAATATGTAGTACAAGCCTCGAAAGGCTCGCACATAGTCAGACCTTACAGAAGAAGAAGGAATCTATATAAAGCTGGCATTCCAGCATTATAAGAAAAAATCAAGGGGCATGGGAACACCCCTTGTTGACAAAGGATTTTTTTATTATGATCAATAGCTCCAGTTCATCTTGTAAGATTATCTTGGATAAACAAAGCTTACCCAATGACTCTCACTCATGTCAAATATTTTTATGTACCGAGGGATTTCTCCCTCTTTAACTGTGGATTACATCCGAATGCTGAATTCATTTGCCAGCAATTTGACTGCGGTAAGGCCTAACAATCGCTTCCCATGCCGCTCTTCAGGAAGTCCTTTCACAATTACTTGCCTATCATCTGTCCAGGCTTTGCGAGCAGCCAACTCATACTGTTCACATTGAGAAGATTCGCACAGAAGTATCAAAATCTGCTCGGAAGGAACAATCGATGCAATAATATCTTTCAGGTACGGCATCTGATGTGGTTCAATCAGAATTATGCTTTCTGACTGCATGAATTGGCAGACTGTTAGCAAATCCGCCTTTGATGTAACCACGATGCAGTATTGGGCTTCCTCTTTGATTTCACAGTACTCCAGCGGAATACTTGGAATTATGCTGGATTCTTTTGCCCTTGTCTCTTCCGTAATCTGCTGCAGCATATCTGCGAGTGAGGCCACTGCCTCCTTATAGCTCAAATCCTTATGTTTCTGGACAAATGTGATTATATCCATAATGTCATGCATATCACAATCTGGTTTATAGCATCCTGCAAAGATGTTCTGCCTCACCTGATCCCACGAAAAGTAAAACCTCCTGGTTCCGCATTTGGGGCAGTCAGTGTAAGCATACAAACGCCCTTTCTCCCTGTCAGTTTCCTGGTCCGCAACTTCTATGCCGAGCTGCTCCAGAATATCGAAGAATACCTTTTCCGACAGTTTCTCTTTCAAAAGCCGTTTGAAACGGTCCAGACGTGCAATCGGCAAATATAGCTGCAAAGAAAAATTCACAACATCTGTTTCATCAATGCCGCCTACTGCATACCGTTCGACTCCATGAACTGCAATAGGTACATCGACACAACTTTCCCGATTGCAGTCATGCATAATGGTATAGTTTTTTCGATGGTCCAGCTTTTTAAGGTTCTGTATCGCTCCGTTTACAGCCTCCTCCAGCGGTATTCCAATAGTCTGGTATGCTTCAACATACTTGTTTTTGATTTGTGTTATCTTTGTCATGTGACCAACCCCTTTCATTTTTTATAAGTTTGTGATGCCCGACGGACACACCGAGTCGTTTGAGAACTGAAAGCACAAATTCATTCTTCAAGTCGGCTCCGAGCGTATCTTGATCTTTGTACTTCAACGCTTGATTTATTTGCTCTTTAGAAATGCATGTTCCAATTTCCGCTACATGAAAAAACCTCTCCAAATACGCCACCAGCCCACAGATCCGCTTTTCTCTGTTCTTTCCGTTGCCCATATATTTCATACAGAATGATAATGGATACCACTCCGCTTTTGTGCACTCACTGAAATATTCCTGGAGAATAATCATCACTCGCCGATACTGGATGAAGCTATATACTTTGACGGGCTCCATTGTATTCCGTCGCAGTTTTGTACGCATAATCCCCTGGATTAAGTCAGTAGCTATCTCGCTTTCAAAGATTGCCTGGAGCCCTTGATGCTGATAGACTCTCCCATATTGCTTTGTGGGGGATGCTTTAACAAAATCAACCCGAATACCATGAGACAATGCCTTTGCTACATAATAGACATCCGATTTATGATTAAGTCCGTACAGCAGAATTTGATTTGCATTGTCGTATTGATATTTGCCTTTAATATTGCCATAATGGTCAACATAAATTTTCATATCTGCATTAAATCTTTTATCTTCCAAAATGGTAAGAAACCTTCCCTCTTGACCTTTATAAGTCAAAATAAGCATTTCACCATGATTATCGTTGATGATATCGTATATCAAGCTCTCGGGATCAATAATCTTCTTTTTGCTTGCAAGTTTTGATCGGCTTAAATTAGCATCTGGGCAGTTATTAAATGCAAGGCTTGAGAAACTTCGGATTCTCGGAACATCCAGTATCCGATATCGTTTATCCTGGTAATCCAGATCAATTCCCGCTGTGGCATCAAAGATGATCGTTTTCATACCAAAATCAGGATGCAAAATGTCGGCTGTGAATATCTTTCCTGGTCCATGCCATCTGGAACTAAATTCCTTGTATTGTACAACACCGCCCTTTCGGATGAAGCTGGCCAGTAACCCCAGCACTGCGAAGTCATCACCATCGTATGTTTGAAAGTAGTACTTTTTCATCTCATCTGACAGTTGAAACGCTGGGTCGAAGGAATCTATAATCTTGTAATCATCCTTCAAATCTCCAACAACAAAATTAGCCTCATAAATGTATCGCTCGATTTGTTTTGCCTCTCCGTAAAGAGGTGATTCTGGACCTATCTTCATCAAAAATTGTCGAAGCGTATAAAGTTCCTTTTCAGACAGGTTTTGGTTCAAGGAAATCTGCGGTTTTTCATCGATCAGCAATAACGAACGCTTTTGCCTGACTCCGTTTTCATCCATAAAGTATGCCAGTTCCCCAAAACCATCTCCATACAACGCTCGCATCAGCAGGTGTTCATGGCTAACAAGAAGTACCTGGTATTTGGAATGCTCTTTTCTTGCTCGCTTCTTCTCACAAAAATATTTGCATTCACTACATGCATGCCGATTATATTCTGTCAATCCCTGCAGACATGAATCTGCATAGAAGCTGAAAAATGAGATCGCTCTTCCATCCAACTCCTGTTCCATTCGCTTCATATCCGAAATCCGCTCGACGGCAATCACAATTCCAACTTCTGGGGATGCATCTGCAATTACTTTAACTATTTCAATCATTGCGGTAGTTTTGCCAAAACCACACTCTCCAGGATGAACAACAATACAATGCTCATCTTTCCAGGGGTTTATCACCACTCTGCATAAGTCTCCGATGAGCTGTTCATGCTTCTCTCCGACAAATACGCTTCTCGTTCGCAGACGTTTCACAATATTTTGTGCGGCCTTGAACACCAAATCCTTGTAACGATCAGACTCGATGATTTGATCCAACATGTATTTTGCAGGCAAATTTATCTGTTTATCCTTGTATTTGCTATTCACATCCGATACCTCCATTAAAAAAATTTATGTGAATGTCCTCAAACGCCTTCAAACTCCCATATGCTGAAACGAACCGAATTGTTATAATCAATACATGCTGAAAAAGGAGGTGCCGCCATGAGGACGGATGATTTTCAAAGTAAAGCTGCTGTTCTTGATGAAATTGTAGCAATAGCCAGCCGCTCGAATGATCCCGTCGTTTTCGCAAGTGAAGTTGCAGAGTTCCTGCTGATAAATGGCTTGATTTCCGAGGCCGTTTACGACATCCTTATGGGTGTCAATTAAGTCGCATCCCAGCTTGACCATCAAACGGCCAAGCTGGCTTCGCTTAAGGTGATTCTAAAGACATCTGGTTCATCAATCGATTCAGTCAATACCAATGTCAGACCTGGCAGGATGTCTTCAAATTTCTGCCCTGGTCTGATGACAAGACCAAGATCCATTTGTGCAATGAATTCCTGAAAAATACCCGCTGCTATAAATGGATCTATATCATCAATTATTTTCAGATCAGGCATACCCCTGCTGTGTAAGACTCCATGCGTATTGTATTCAATTTTTTGACAATCTTCTCGATCCAAATCAACGTGAAAATAGTAGCCGTATCGGTCCCAGTTTTTTTGATCATTGTGAACATTGTATTCACCCAATACTTTCATCTCCCCTTTCAAAATTGTTATGTACGGAGAAGGTTGGAGACGTCTTCCATCCTTCTCGCATGATATCTTTGGCGGTTGAGTATCTCACTCTTCGTCAGAGTTCATTTCACTCTCGACAACAGAGTCATCAGGCTCAACGTATACGTGATAGGCATGGATCATAGGCAGCCATAAACCAGGAATCTCGTTTGTCCACTCATCAAAAAATTCTGTGATTGCCCAATAACAATCAGCACCATTAATTACGCAATGTCCGTAATAATTGCCACACCAATCATAAAATTCGTCACTCATTTTTTTAAGCCCGTCTTGTATTGCCACCAGCAATTTATCGCTGTCGATTCCGAATTCTTTAGCCATATTTGAAGACAAGCACCTAATATCCCATCCGTATTCGTAGTTCCCCGACAGTCCCCAAGCCAATGTTGCAATTAAAATGTTGTTTTCCATCAGATCATCTCCTTTGATTTTTTAGCTCTATCAAAGAGCCATTTTCAGTGTTGTTGTATCAGCCAGTTCCATTGCTGTCCATACATCCTGCAGGTGTGTTGTTTCATAGTATTTCAATACCGTCGGCAAGCTGGGTAAATTTGGATTCTCGTTCACCTCTTTTGTCGTAAGGAGACGTCCTTCCTTTTTCACTTCAACCTTCAGTTTTTCAGCAATTTCTTCCCGAGTATACTTTCTTCGGTCAATCGGATCTGGTGGGTATCCTGCTGCTATCTTGAGCCCCCGCATTCCAACAAATTTCATGCAGTATGTCGATCCACTTGGTATACCACTGGCTGCATTGAGTTCACGGTAGGTTGCAGGTCTGCCAAGAGCTTCAGAATATTCTTTATATTGGCGGAGCATGGTTTCTTTGTCTGAAGACCCACGAGCCCATTCCCGTCTAATTTTCAGTCCAGCAGCAGCAAGTGCCTTGTTATAACTTCCAAAAGCCTTCCTTATTGAGTAGACTGGGAGTCTTGCTTTAAGGCTTTCATTTACAGACGGTGTATGCTTCAACTCCTGGGCCAAATCCTGAAGTAAAGTTTTGTAGTAGTCCTTGTTATTGGTGTTTGAGTATTTATATATCATGTTCATCATCCTTCCTTTTGTAGTTATTAAGTGTATTTGTCGTGTGATTCTCTTCTGCTGGGGAGGCTTTAAGCCTCCTCCACCAGATCGGAAAAGTATTCTTCAATCGCTTCCGTGCAGTCATGTTCCTGGCACCATTCAAATGCCTCTCGCCTTGTCATTGGAATTATGGCTTCACCGCCGCAATAAGTGTTGCTGTCTACACATTCGGCATAGCATGTTCTTGGCCCGCCTTCACCTGCAATGAAGTAGTTCCCCTTTTGGGTTACATAAAGCTCCTCGGAAATATAAGAGAAATCCGAGCTGTATCCATAACTGTATTCCGCCAACTTTGTTGCGGTTGCTGTGTTGTATACCTTTCCTTCGATCACTTTTTTCATATCGATCACTCTCCTTTTTTT
This sequence comes from Caulobacteraceae bacterium, assembly GCA_050261415.1. GTDB lineage: Bacteria > Bacillota > Clostridia > Lutisporales > Lutisporaceae > JBLNDG01. Next base: position 7,864 of record JBLNDG010000156.1, read on the forward strand.
TAGGCTAAACTTAAATACACTACCGAAAAATGGTTGCACTTAAGAAAGCCTATGTATTTCAGGCATTTTTTGAATTTTGGCAATAGGAAAGAAATGCCTCCTATGTTGCCGAATTCATATGTTTTCAGTTGTTTACTGCTTTTAGGGAATTTTATCGCCGTCGATTGATGGCTTATTGAATTGTTGACTCTTCACTCTTTTTTCACGTTCTCTTCACTTTGTCAATTTGTATATGCTATTATTATTTTCACATCGGTTTCATCCCCTTTTCAAGTATTTTGTGAACTTTGTTTCTATTTGTTTAGATTTTAGCACCTTTCCCCGCTGACTTCAAATTCTACTAATTTTTTCTTTATAAGCAGCTTCAGCAGGCCTTTTAGCTGGTGATGATTGAATTATATTCCGTTTTATTTTTAGAGTCCAACCTCACTCATTCAACTCCTTGTTCTTTAACTTTTTTTGGAATTTTCTCTCTTTTAAGGATTCGCTCCGTCCATGGTTTCATAATACATAATTTTGTTATTAAAGGCAAATTTCACTGGCACTCATTTATAAAGTTTTTTTCAAACGCAAAACAACCCAGCCGCCACAAAGTCTTGAAAACCTTGAAACAACTGGGTTCCACACTCTTCTTTCTATTTCTTGGGACCTACTACCACTACACTCCCGTCCTCCGATACGTATAACCAATACAAATTTAACGCCTCACGTATCCACGGCTGCACCTGACTGGTCTGCTGCCGATATGCTGGTGTGTCTGGCATGGCTATCCCATAACATACATCCTTCGTACTCATTCGCTGGAGTAGCTGCCCCAGACAGGTTCTGAAATCCAATCCAATCGCTTTTGTTTCTCCTTTAGCTTCGATCGCCCACTTCTGGGAAGTCTCGGGGTGAATACATACAAAATCTGTATATTTTTCTGGCAATGGAATATAGCCCTGCTTCAGGAAGTACGCTTCGATTGCCTGCTGTATAAATCCCTCGTTTGGATATCCCAGTCCACGCTTATAATTCACTTATGTACCCCCTCTCTTGCATGATGGATAAACATACGAATATTCATCTTGAATCAAGATTCTTGCTCATTATCAGAATTATTCTCCTTATACTCCTCTGGTGGAAGAAGCGTTATTAGTTCAAAACCCTGTTGTAATTTTTCAGCTTTTTTCTCATCGCACTGCTCAATTAAGAGCTTGTTGAAGTATGTCTTTAAATAAACGGTTTCTTTCTGCTTTTTCGCATACAAGTGATATAGGATGGGCTTCTTCTCCACAGTCTTATCTTCTGGGAGTCGAATGATTCTTCCAAGCCTTTGGATCGATTCACGGATACTGACAGAGTTTTGGTAAACTATAGCCACATCGGCCTCTCGGATGTCTACGCCTTCATTAAAGGATTTCACTGTTACAATAATCCGAGCAACTCCTTTTCCAAACGCATCCAAAGCCTCTTGATTCTCTTTTTCTCTTTCATATGGAGTCCAATCTGACTGCTTGACCTGTGCTTTAGTTACCGAATAATACCGTTTAACTTTATCCTTCCCCAGCTTGTCGGTTAATTCATTATATATTTCATCTGCCGATTTGATATGCTCTGCAAAAACAATCACTTTGCGGTTGGCGTTTTCTTCTGCCAGCTTGATACACATTTCCTTTCTGGCTTCGACAGACTGTATAAACTCCCTTCGTGACAAGAAAGCTTCTGTCAATTCATACGCAGAATATATTGTTGGGTAGCCTTCATTCTGATACAGCCAGGTCTTGAAGAGTTCGTCTTTATCCTTTTCTTTTGAAAATTCTTCTTTTTGCTTCATTATTTTACCAAGCTCTTTTGAAAACTCGGATCTGATACCAAATGCTACACCTACCATTGAAGTCTCATAATCGCTGTCTTGATGCCGCATATGTTGTGCAGCTTTCCCTGTGCGACTCTCATCATTATTCAAAGCTTCAAAAAAGGCTTCTTTTGTCATTCTCAACCTCTTATCAAGCTTCACCAAAATCTTAAGCTCTTCATCATTTAAAGGGCAATCTATATTTTCAATTGTAAACGGAGAAACAGCTCCGTCTGCAAGTGCTTCCAATACTGTATAGCGATAGATAATATCACCCAACAATTTGAATATCTGCCGTTCCTTCTTATCGTACCGTTCAGGGGTTGCCGACAATGCAACCGAGAAATAATCAATCCCGCTAATTGGATTGTCTTCAATTATCTTTAACCCCTCGAACATTTTTTGACTGTTAGTTGCTGCATAGTTATGGCACTCGTCCGCTATGTAAAAATGATAAAAATTATGACCAAGTTCTTCATTAAGAACATCCATCGCCATCGTATCGGAAGCCAGCTCTTTTTGAGCGGTTTTGCCGATGTATATCATAAATTTTTTGTCATACCAGTTAGCTTTCTTATTTCCATCTCCCCGTAAGGCAATCTCTTCTTTACGGACATGAAATTTATCCATTAGCTCTTGATACCATTGGTGGAGAAGGGTCTTGGTAGGCACAATAATACTTGTTTTGACCTCATACCTCTGCTGCAACACATTATCCAAGCAGTATAAAGAAAACAAAGTCTTCCCTGCCCCCGTACATACAGAAAAAGTTCCGTGGTATTTTGCTTCATCCCCAGTCCAGGCGGCAATCGCTTCTTGCTGCCATGTCCTCGGTTGGAAATTGGTCAACACACATGATGGAACCCCTGATAATGTGTTTCTCTGATTGAGCAAAGTTGCCATGAAATCCATATACAGATCCGCCCTGTTATCTGATGATTGCGTCATTAACCCAAATATCAGATTAATAAGCATTTTCAGGCTCTGTTTGATTCCATCCACTGAATCGCTGTCACCATACATTTCAACCTGAAAAACAAATTCCTGGTCTTCATCATCAGTCAATTCTCGTACCCGAATGGATGACTTTCCAGAGAGATAAAATCTTTCAACTGCTGTATCCAGAATCGCCGTAGGAATATCCTTTATTCTGGCCCATACTTTAACCATAGACTGGCTTGTGTTATCATGCTGGATTTCAGTAACTCTGTTATTCTTGTAAAATATTACCATAAAGTTATCCAGCGTATGAAAGGCACGCATCGTCTGATAATACTGTTCTGAAAATTCCAAACCTTCATCGCAAGCAAGACCATCTGGGTCATTTGATATAGCTTCAGCTTCTTCTTCAAACAGCCCCTCGAACTCGTCTCTTGCCTTCCGTGTTTCCTTGAATATCTCTATTTCCTTTACAATTTCATCATACGAAGTCGGCAGTTCTCCGCCTTTGATGATGTTATTAATAAAATCGCCGACATGATTAGCTTTTTCTTCTAACTGTTTCAATAAATCAGTTTTTTGCTTATATTGTTGCTCCGTCATCCTTCATAATGCTCCTTATCATGTTTTTTTCGCAGCTCGATGACCTCTTTGGCATGCCTGTAATTTTCCTCGGACAAATAGAAACGCAGAGCATATTTGATGATATCTTGATATGTACAGTCATGGGTCCGTTGAAAATCGGCAACCGCCTCTTTGTCAATATCATACAGTTTCCACGAAAACGGATTTAGGTTCTCTTTTGCTTCATATTGCTCATCTACCTGAACCAACTGCCTGGGAGACTCTGATATTTTTTTATGATATAACGTCATATCACGCTTTGCTTTTTTCAATATTTGCTCTCTTTTTATTTCTACTTTCCTGCTGTTATCCATTTCGTCAACTCCTAACCAGTTCCCCGTATTTATACTATTATCCTAATCCCACAGAATACTATGGTCGAAAACCAATGATTGTTCATGGCACTTCGGGCATTTGAATGTTTTAATCAAATCGTGATTTTCTATCAATTCATATGCCTTCTTGCATCTCCCGCATCTATGTATCACTTCCGAAGTCGTTCCATCTTTTAACGTCAGCGTGAGCCTACATTTATCAGTCAGAGCATCACATTTCGGACATTTATATAATTCACGATAGTACTCATAATCAGCAATCGCATCAGCCTTAATCAAGGCTTCCACACGAATCCGCTCACTCTTGTTAAGTTCATTACAAATTTCAAACAGCATTGGATTATGCATACCTGTTCCTGTAAATATATTTTTCGAGAAACCGCAGTTATTACATGTGACGACCATACCCAATCCCATATGCTATCTCCTTCTTTTGAACTATAAGTCCATCTTGATACCGTTATTCTTCAACCATTCCTTCCTGCTGCTGTAATCAGGCAGCACCGCAGCAACAATATCCCAAAACTTCTGTGAATGGCCATGTTCCAGCAAGTGGGCCATCTCGTGAACCACAATGTAATCCAAAACAGGCGATGGAGCCATGATGCTCCTCCAGTTGAACAGCAGCTCACCCTTGCTTGTACAGCTGGCCCAGCGTTTCTGCTGATCTTTGACCTTGATCTGCGTGGGTTTTATATGGAATTTACTCTCATAGAGCCTTACACGTTCCCTGATTTTCTCCAGGGCTTTTTGCTTATACCAGTCTTCCAGAGCCTTGTGTATTTCAGCTTCATCCTTACTTGCCACAGTTACCAGGAACTTTCCATTGATCAGGCCAACTTTTGGTCGTTCAATCCATGGATCGGTAACAACCTGCATGGAGTAATTCCGCCCCAGATACAGGAGCGATTCGCCATTGACCATTTCTCTCCTAATTGGAATATAAGCCATATCCCGCATAGCAAAAAGCCGCTGGACAATCCAACTGGCTCTGCTCCTGACCTTATTCAGGATGGCTTCCTCGGTCGCACCTTCTGGAGCCACAACATGAACCAAATCAGGAGGCTCAACACTGATCTCCATCGTCTTCCGTCTGGAGGAATATGTCACATCATATATAATTGTCTTTGTCCCGTACTGAAAGGACATCTGCATCATCTATCAACCTCAATCTAAAACGGCATAGTGCTTCTTTGCCAGCATTAGTAGTGGCTGCACAAGCTGTTTCCTGACATTTATCTTAATTTGTTTAAAGTACTGTGTATTGAGCAGCATGTAGATGGCCCGCTCGATATCCCCTGTCTTTGTCAGGTTGGTCGTCCAGTCCACAACATAATTTTGTCGGATAATGTCGGCAACATCCTTTGCAATCCCTTTCGAGAGCTCAATCACATCTTGACTGATATATTCTGCTGCGTCTTCCTTTACACTGTTTGCCGATGTTTCTTCCGTATCAGTCAAATACTTCTTTACAGTTTCAAAAAAGGCAAACTCATCCACCGTCAGACCTAAAGCTTTTGCTTCATGCTGCTCACCTTTCTCCACATGTCCATTGATAAATTCTTCGAGCTGCTTCTTACGTTCCACCCAATTGTTTTTGGTTTCCTCCAGAAGCTGCTGCAGCTTTTCCAGCAGACTTGTGTAATACACTGGATTGTCATCCATTTTGACATGGATAACATTTTTGATCGCATGTTCCATTGCTGAAGCCACAGCTTCATCCGACTTAAGCGTCTTCATCCTGGAAGAAAAGTCTGAATCGAACAGCGTGACAGGGGCAATCCACTGACGAACACCCAGCGACTCCAGATGCTCTGAAATCAGCCTTTTAACCTTTTCACCGCAGTCCGCAATATCGAGTTCTTTTCCAGGCTCAAAGCGTGCTTTCGCCGCTGCTCGGATATAGCCCAGCCATCGCAGGTCATTGATATGCTCTGTCGGTACGTGGGCAGGCAGAATCTGTTCCATCGTTGACGCAAACCGCTTATAGGCCAGTTCAAACTCGGCACGCTTGTCCTCGGGCTCGATTTTTCGGACGAGAGCGTCCAGATTATCTTTCTCTACGCCAACAAACATTGCCATGACAGCTTCACGGTACGACAGCATTTGTTTATATATAGAATCCAGTGACTCCATGGGCTGACCCAGCTCTTCACGGTCAAAAATGGCCAGAGCCTCCTCCAGAAAGTCCGTTACGCCGTAATAATCGACTACATAGCCACATTTCTTTTTTTCACCACAGGTTCGGTTCACTCGGGCAATAGCCTGGAGCAGACCATGCTCTTTGAGAGGTCTGTCCAAATACATGACCTGCTCGATAGGGGCATCAAAGCCTGTCAGCAGCATGTCCTTGACAATCAGGAAGGCCAGCTTGTCCTTATCAAGGGGCTTGGTGAACCGCTTGATGATGGCATCCTGCTCTTCCTTGGTTGTAAAATGCTCCTTCAGGTGTGGTGGATCATTCAGATTGCCCGAGAAAATGATCTTTACCTCCAGGTCTTCCCCTGTGATAGCCTTCATGTGCTTGTTCAATGCATTGTAATACTTCACGCAGGCATCACGGGACACACAGACCACCTGGGCCTTGAAGCCATTGGGGTAAATTTGATCCTTGTAATGCTGCAGCAAATCTTTGGCAATATCCTCCACCCTGCTGTCGGCTTCGACGATGGTCCGCTTGTTGGCATACTTTTGCTTGATGGCTTCCTTTTCATCATCGGACTTATCTTCAAAAGCCTGCTCAAACAGTCCTTCCAATGTATCTGACTTGATATGCAGGTCAGGTCGCCTGCCTTCATAGACGATTTTGACCGTTGCTCCGTCATCAACGGCCTGCTGGATGGTGTATTTATCGATATAGCTCCCAAATGTACGGGGAGTGGACTTGTCTTCCTTGTCAATGGGTGTTCCAGTAAAACCTACAAATGCAGCATTTGGCAAAGCATCCCTCATGTTCTTCGCCATTCCCGTATACTGGCTTCGATGGGCTTCATCTGCCAATACAATAACATTGGACTTGGTAGTCAGCACAGGGAATTCCTTCTCAAACACCAGAGCCATACCCTGATTTTTGTCATTCAGGATTATGGTATCTTCCTTTTCGGCCTGGAATTTATGGATGGTTGTCATTATAATCTGCGGCTGTGCCTTGGACAGCAGATCCTTCATCTCGCTGACCGATTCGGCTCGGACAGGGGTCGTAATGCTGGAAAGGGTCCGTACAAAGGTATTGTAAATCTGCTTGTCCAAATCGATACGGTCGGTGACAACAACAATGGTTGCATCCATCAGCTCTGGGATTCGACGGATTTTGCGGGCAAGGAAAACCATTGTCAGCGATTTGCCAGAGCCCTGTGTATGCCAAACCACGCCGCCACGGCTGACGGAGTCCTTTCCATGAACCAACCGATCCAGAGCCTTGTTAACCGCCCGATACTGCTGATAACGGCAGAGCTTTTTGACCTTGGTGCCAGATTCGCTGTCAGCTTCGTAGATCAGGAAGTTCCGCATCACATCCAGGAGATTCTTCTTTTCCAGCAATCCCTGCAGGAACAGGTTCTGTCCGTTGTTCCCTACATCCTCAATCGTATCTTTCTTGAACGGATACGGGTCTTTCCATTCAGCATAATGCCCATATTTGGAGCTGATGGTTCCTGCATAGGCATGGTATTTATTCAGAATTCCAGTGAAAAAGTTGGTATAGAACAGCCTTGGTACACCTTCTACCTTTTCGGAGCCACGGGCATCCATATACCTCCGCAGCTGCTCATATGCCTCATGCTTGCCCATCTTCTCATTCTTGCTTTGCTCCAAGAACGGTGACTTGCATTCCAAGACGACCACAGGAATACCGTTGACGAACAGTACGATATCAGGGATGGCCTTTTCATTTGGTCCCTGAATTTTGAATTGCCGTGTCACCAGAAATTCATTGTTGCTCGGATTCTCCCAGTCAATGAACGTGACGGTGTGATACTTCTTCTGCCCACTCCCATCCAAGTCCTGATCCAAAGCAAAGGTCAGGTTCACAAGTACATCATAGATCTTCTCATTTATCTCCAGGAGATTGGTTCCCAGGCTTTCTGGACGAGCTAAAAGCCGAACCGCTTTGTTGACATTGCCTTCATCCATCCAGGGATTCAGACGTTTCAAGGACCGCTCCAGACGCTTGACCAGAATCACTTCCGTCATGGAATCCCGCTCTCCCTGTTCAGGGTTCAGCTGGTCTCCATGCATGAATTCATAGCCCAATTTTTCTTTTATGTATTGTATCGCTGGAAGCTCTACCAGCGTTTCTTCGTTACCGAGGTATGACATATTTTCACCTCAACCCCTAATCTCATCTATTCTATCTCTATGTTCCTTAAGAATTTTAATATTATTTTCTCTAAATTCATAAAGGAAATTTAACAAATTCCTCATGCTTATACTTAATTCATCAGAGAAAGTTGGTAATGCATAGGTATCATCAGCTAATTCATAATCACCATAAGATTTTTCTATAATACCTACTGGCTCTTCTTTCTCTCCACAATACTTAACCGTTATATATATGGTATCTGTTGAACCTCTCTCTGGGCATAGCCAGCCACAAACTTCAACTTCGAGGCAATTCCCATTTGTATCGTATAAATTAGCAATTATCCCCTCCTGAAAACTTGAAATCTCTATATATTTTGTCTTGTTTACAATACTATCCATATATTCTATTCTCTGATTAATTAACACCTCAAAATCTTCTTTTATTAGTAATAGCCCTTCGGCATTATCCATTACATTAATATATTTTTCTGTCCTATCTCTTTCGGATCCATGTCTATAATGTAATATATCGTTTAGCACAAATAATTTTTCTTTTGCCTGTTCTATATCATCAAAATCAATGTAATCAAAGATTTCATAAAGCGAACTATTTATGTCCTCAATTACTGCTGAAATACTACTTTTATAATCTTCAAAATAGTTAAAAAGTTCAATAACTTCATCATCTTCAGTAATTCGCTCCAATAAATCATCGATGTCTGGAAGTTCCTCAATATCACAATCCATAAGATAAAATCTATCCATTTCTTCTCTATAAAATTTCATCTTAAGTCTTTCTTCATTTGATCTAATCTTTCGATTAATCTCATTTTCTGCAGTTTCAAATAAGTTCTTCAGATTGGTTACATTTGTACAAATATCATTAAATAATTCCTTACATATGGGTTTATTATGGGCAATCATATTTCTCATGTTAGAAAACTCTTGCCAGATATCATCGAAATTTTCTCCAAAAACATTATTGAACTTTTCCTTTTCCCATATTTTTGTAAGACCAAGAACATTATCATTAAGCACCTTGTTGGCATTTTCTTTTAAAACATTTTTTATCTCATTTATATTACCATCTATGGAATAAATATAATCTTCAGAATAACTATCCTTTAGCATCTTTATTAAGTCAGTAATTTGAAGATTAAACAATTCTGTTTTTACATTTTTAAATGTATGATACTTTGAATCTCTAAACCATTTACTAAACAATTCGTACCTTTCATAATATTCTGTATTAATTTTATTCTTAAACCAATCGACTCCATAGACTCTAATCATATATTCATTTATGATTTCTCTGAATCTGTTTTCAATACTGTGCACTTGTGAATATAGGTACGAAGAAAGTCTTTCATTTTGAGAGTCTAACTGCCAATGAATTTCGTTATATATTCTCCCTAAAATGTTCTTTAGCTTAATCTTAAAATCATATAAGTTGCTTTCAAAAGAGTCATTCAACCCTATATCAGTTAAGTCATTTTCCAAATATTCAAGAACAATAGTTACTACCCTATTTACGCTACTAAAAGTAGATTTTCCCAGAAAAATTTTATAGTTTTTGCCTTCTTTTTTAAAACTGGCTTCTATTTCAAGAATTTCTTCCTCTCCATCTTGCTCTTCCAGTCCATAATATTCATATGTTTTATACTCATATTTATCTTCAGCAAATCCTATCTTACTTTTAATTGTGTTGTACAAATCAAGCAAAATTGTATATTCATCATACTCATCTGGTTTCTTTAAACCTAAACATAATATTTTAACTTTTTCCATACATAGATCCTCACACATTTATCAATACTCTTATCTTTCCAGTTAAGAGCTTTTGCATTAATCCACTTTTTAAAATATCAAATTTTCCTCTTTTTTTAACATAAGCATCAATCTTTTCATCTATCTCTGATAGTATACTTGCAATTTTAATCTGCTCATCAAGAGGCGGAATAGCTATCTCAAAACCAGAAAATACCGTTTTATTAATAATCGGTACAGCCTGTGTGGAGATAAAGCTCTCATAACGCCAGAAATTGAAATCAATTGCATAATAAATATATTCATTACTATACTGTTCTCTACATACAATTGAATTGATCTGCTGGTTTGTACATAATTCTTTGCTTGCTATCCCTATCTTTCCAATTGTTGAACCAATACAAGTAACAAGTATACTTCCTTTTGGTAGCCTCCTTGTTTTCTCAAAACCAGACTTTGATAACATTTTACTTGTTTTTTCAATATACTTTTTGCTTCCTAAATCTGCAGGAGATACAAATAGATATTCTGATCCGTAATTTCCCTTATCCGAGGTTTTGGGCGTATTTCCAGTTACAATATCCCCTATTTCTAAAAGTTTCTTTACTTCCCACCCTTTAGGAATCCGCCCTACCTCCGTATCCCTAAACTCGGTATGCCCAATCCCCTTCGTCAAAAGCCTCTGCATTAATCCTTTTTTGAGTTCCTTTGTTTTTTCGATTAATACATCGGTTTGTTCGATTTGTTGGTCGACGCTTGAGAGGATGTCGGCAATTTTTTGTTGTTCAGAGAGCGGGGGAATAATTAATGGAAGATTCTTTAACTCATTTAAGCCTATCCTTAAACGTGTTGATCCAGTGCTATTAGCAATAGCATTTTTTCTAAAATATTCAGAATTTATCGAATACATAATATATCTACTATCACATTCATTATTATCAACTTTTAAGCGAATTCCATCAGAACACATTAAATACCTGTTTTCATCATTAGGGATTATACAAGCCCTTGCTACAGGATCAGCCATTTTTGCAAGAATAATCTCACCTGGATAAATATTACAGCTTATCAACTCGTCAGCTTTTCTCTGCGATGTGTAAATCTTATATTGGTCAGAAAAATATCCATCACCTATATTCTGAAGTTGAATCACCCTTATGCCATCTTCAGTATAATCACAAGATTTTAAATTTGAGCCAAAAGGTCCTCCTGTAAACGAATATTTGTCCGATTTATCTCTTATATCAAATACCCTACAAATATTCCACTCCTGCGGTATCTCTCCAAGCTCGGTCATTTTATAGCCTTCTCTACTCATTGTCATCCACCCATTCTATACCAGTAGTCTCCTTCAATATCTGACGTGCTGCTTCTTCCTTGTCCTCAACTTTACTGGTTCCTCCGAAAAAACATGCTCCCTTGCTTTCAAGCCACTGAAGCATTTCGTCAAGGAATTCTTCCCAGTTAGCATCTTCTGGAATTGTTATAGCTCCGTTTATATAAAAAGAGTTATCGCCTACTACATCATTGTCTTCCTCAAGTGTTTCTTCCTCAAGGCTCTCTTCAAATTTATCTGTTTCCATACTATTAAATCCCCTCAAATCCCAGTTCTTCAAGATATCCATTGAGTTTTTCTTCCGTATCCGCAATCTCCATCTTCAAATCCCGAATATCCTGCAACACCTGCTCAATGTCGATTTCCTCTTCCTCCTCGGAGGTATCCACATAGCGGCTGATGTTGAGGTTATAGTCATTCTCTTTTATGGTATTCAGGCTCACCACGGCAGAGAATTTCTCCTGGTCTTCAAAGGCATCGAATGCCTTGGTGATGGCTTCAATATCCTCATCCCGCAGCTTGTTCTTGTTACCGTTCTTCACGAAGCCCTTGCTGGCTTCCACAAAGAGAATTTTGCCCTTCCGATCTTGCGGTTTGTTCTTGTTGATAATCAGCAGTGCTGCAGGAATACCTGTCCCATAGAAAATATTATTTGGCAGTCCAATTACAGCTTCAATCAGGTCATCCTTCGCAAAACCTTCACGGATTTTCCCTTCGGCCCCACCTCGGAATAACACACCATGCGGAACGACCGTACCCATTTTTCCCTTGGCATTAAGGCTGGCCACCATGTGTGATACAAATGCCAGATCGCCGTAGCTCTGTGGCGGAACACCATAGACAAAACGATGATATGGATCTGCCATAGCTTCTTCATACCCCCAGTTTTTTAGAGAGAACGGCGGATTTGCCAATACTTTGTCAAAAGTTTTCAGAACTCCGCCCTCAAGGTGCATCGGATTACGGATGGTATCACCCTTTCGGATGTCAGCCCCCTTCGCATTATGGAAGATCATATTCATCTTGCAAATCGCCCAGGTTGACAAATTGATTTCCTGGCCGAACAAAGACAGGTTCCGAGGATTACCGCCATGGTCACGGACGTATTCGATGCTCTTGATCAGCATACCGCCGCTGCCAACGGTTGGATCGTAAATGCGATCCCCTTCCTGCGGCTTCAGTATATTTACAAGCACCTGAACCACTTCTGACGGAGTATAAAATTCACCGCCCTTGGCTCCACCTTCATCTGCAAACTCCTTGATGAGGTACTGGTAAGCATCCCCCAGCATATCAGAGCTTTCCAAATTGTCAGCATCCAACTGCATGGTATCAAAGAGCAGCAGCAACTGTGAAAGTTTCTTGTCACTTACACGTTCTTTGTCGTTAAAATTCGTTGTAGTCAGGACACCAATCAGCTCAACGTTCTTCGGCTCGTCTTCAATAGCCTTGAAGGCCTTGTCCAGTTCAGGGCCGATATTCAGATTCAGATTTTTAAGATTGTCCCAGCGAGCCCGTTCAGGAACGAAGAAGGATGCATAGACCTGCGGGTCTTCCAGCAGCTCTTCCACTTCATCAACTGGCATACCCTGTTTCAGAAATTCCTGCTTTTTAGTTTCTCTTTCGGCCCGAAATTCATCATTCATGCGTTTCAGAAATAGAAGATCAAATATATAGTCCTTATATTGGGCAGCATTCAGCTCTCCACGAAGGATGTCTGCTGCTTTCCAGAGGTTTGCTTCCAGTTCTTGCAATGTCAGTTTTGCCATTATCATTTACCCCTCATATATGTAAAAATTCGTTAATAGTCAGTTGTAATTTTATCACATTTCGACTAAATTCTAAAGAATAATTGCCCTCAAATGCACACAAAATCCATTATGCCACCAAAGCCACTGTTCATGGGCTTTTTGAGTAAAATTGGATTTCAATCTAAGTCAACGGTAATATATAGTCATTGCCAGACATTTTTAATTCCAAAGGAGAGTGATGCCATGCCAGTTATGTATGAAACCATAAGAGATTTTCGTTCTTTGCTTGTTTATCAGAAAGCCAAAGAACTGGCAAATGAAATATGTAAACTATCGGAAAGGTTCCCGCCGAGCGAACGTTATGAAAGCACCAGCCAAATACGGAGAGCTGCAACATCCGTGGCGGCCAACATCGCCGAGGGAAATGGCCAGCTTTATCCTACAAAGGAGTTGACCTTTATAAACACTGCCATTGGCAGCCTTGCTGAAACACGTTACTGGCTTGAGTTTGCCCATGACCAGGACTTTGTTCCTCAAGCCGAGTATGAACAGTTGGATGCTCTGTGTCTTGAAATTACGAAGATGCTGTATGGTTATTTGCGGCGTGTGAAGCAGGTAATCGACAGTGGCGGAGCAGCTTAAACAGTCTACTTAAGAAAACGCCAAAAATCCAACAAAATACTTGAAAGCGACCAATATCCCTCGCTAAAATATTATCATAAAATTAACATTATCTTGAAGAAGAAGGAGACTTGAGTTATGGCAAAAACAAAAACAACTGTATTGAACCACGAAAAAATCGGAGAAATAATTCTTCCTGTTGATCAAAACGGAAAACCCAAATATGATAAGCTGACTATTGAGTCTATCTTGCTTGCTGGTGTTTCTGTTTTGCAGCAAAAGCAGATAATCACTGATCCCGACAAGGAAATTCTGGAATACAAAATCAAGGAAGCCAAAATTTCTATTATTGAAAACCTTGGCTCTCGTATCGCTTACAACCACAAGTACAATAACATTACTGGGGAGCCAGTGGATTTATCCATTTCGTTTGATAGCATGAATGCATCGCTGGATGTGGATGACACAGTTAATTCACTGCTGTCAATTTTATGTGATATCACATTGAGCGTCCTCCATCCACAAAGTAATATCAAACGTGCCGCAGGAGAAGACTATAAAGGCAGCGAATGGGAAAAATACGCTTTTTCATTATTACCAGAGGAAAGAGCAACAAATGAAATCATTGCAGGAAAATTGCGTAAGACCGCTTTGGATTATTTTGCAGAACACGTTAATCATAAACTCTCCGAGTTATTAGCCGAAGAGTATGGTGACGACTGGGAGGATTTCCTTGCGAATGATTATGCGGAAAATGTTTTATCAAGCTTGGATGATGTTGAGGAATTCAAGAACGGAGACTACATGGATGTAGAAGGTTACATCGGAGACATTATCTACAGCAATGACTGGGAAGAACATCTATCATAATTTGAAAAGCCTCAACCGCTGGGTTGGGGCTTTTTCATACATAAAGAAAAGCTCTAAAAAATGAGTTCGCCAGTGTAGAGTGGATAACATAGTTGGCAATTACCTCCAAAAGTAATATAATGAACCTATCAAAACAAGTCATTGTGGTTAATAAGCCACCACATCATAGATAAGAAGGAGTATAGGAATATGATCAAAGGAATCATGATTGAAGAGGAGTTGGACAAGTACCTGTCCCATCCATTTTTCGAGCGGGTGAATGTGCCAAATATCAGCATTGATACCGTGCTGTCCATGATGATGGTTACACCAGAAGGCGTAAATTGCAACCTGTCTTCCGATAATATTAACGTTTTCAAAGATGACATGAATGAAGTGCCAAATATCCAGAAGGAACTGGATTACCTGGCCAAAGCTTATGAGGAGGAAGCGGTGTATCTCAAGAAACTGCACTTGCCAATGATACTTATTTGTGCCAAAGCCGCCATAGCTGATAAAATCAAAGAAGCTCGCTTCAAGGAGATTATCGACTCCTTTTTCGACTCCAATAATGCCGAGTATAAGAAAGCCTGTGGCAACACAATGAATTCTAAAATTAATGTCAATAAACGGATTGAAATCATGCTGGATTACTACAAGAAACAGATTGCTAAATAATATATAAAGGAAGCAGGCGAAAGAGATGATAACAAAAGAAATCCTTATCAAAAACCTGCAGGAACTAATTGAAACAACACACAACAACTGAATATTTCCTACGAGTCGATGGCGTGGATTACCCAGCAAAGGAGGTGCTACAGATAAAGCATATATCTTCATCGTTCCAATTATGGGTGGATGCAGCAAACTCCTGCATTTTCTATATAATAATAGAATTTTCGGGAGTTACTACTATGCTGCGATTAAGATATGGCTTAAGCCATGCAACGCTTACGTATATGGATTCTGATAAGCTTAAGCATATGCTCCAGTTATCTCCCTTAATCTGACGGAGTCCGAAGAGTATGCATTATGTCTACCCATAACACAACTTTATTTTTATTTTGACACAACTTACTGAAATATGGTCATTAATGCCTACACTTTTCTGAATGCGACCAATGTGGTCTTATTGCATGATAAATTATACTTTTTAGCCTGTCATTGGAATTTTTGGTATATTCAATACGATTATAATACAACTTTATTTCTATTTTGACACAACTTCCGCAAAAAAGTCCTCAAATGCCTACATTAAATTTTAGTTTTTTAACCCTTTTTCCCTTAATTTCTTAATTCTATCTATATATCCCCCAAATAAACTCGTATCAAAAACAAAATAAAGTCGTGTCACAGACGTCCTTGAAACCCGCACAAAATCAATGTTTGTTATTATCTGTTATTTTCCCTTCATTTTACATCTACCCCTTTTTCCATGTTCCTCAAATCATTTTGGCAAAAAATTTTGGGCAAAAAACAAAATAAAGTTGTGTCATGCCAGTAGTTTTATGGTTCAAGGGAATAGGGGGGAGGGAGAGCTATTTTCTCTTCTCTTTTTCTTTCTATCAAGTCATCAAAGCCTTGATTTGCAAGGCTTGTATCCTTATTACTTAATCCTTTTTTCTTATCCCTATCAAACAAAAATCATGGCCCGAAGGAGTCTTTTCTTTCCCTCTGACCATGATTCTATGATACGACTTTATTTTTTGTGACACAACTTTTTTAATTGTGACACGGGTTTATTTGGGTAGTACA
>JBLNDG010000157.1:0-23880 GCA_050261415.1 Caulobacteraceae bacterium
TAATACATTCTCTTTTATTATATGCAGTTTTTAAAAAATGTAAATACTTTTTCGCCATTGCTTTAATTCAAGTAGGTTCTTATAATAATAAAAATTAAAATTCCTGTCGAAAATGGTATAATAACTATATAAAGCCTTTATTGATATAGAATAACAACTGAAGGCAATAATACAAATGAAGGGAAGTAATTGTTATGAGTCTGGAAAGTGTAAGAAAGTTTTTTGTTGAAAATGGATATACAGACCTTCACATATTGGAGTCTGATCAGAGCACCGCAACCGTTGAGCTTGCTGCAAAAGCCCATGGTGTGGAGCCTGCACTTATCGCAAAGACTATGGCATTCGGATTGAAGGATAGAGAAATACTGATTGTTACAAAGGGTGATGCAAGAATAGACAATCGTAAGTACAAGGACTGCTTTCATGAGAAGGCCAGCATGTTGAACCATGAAGAAGTGCTGGAGATAACAGGACATCCCGTAGGTGGGGTATGCCCTTTCGGTCTCAAGAAACCTCTGGAGGTTTATCTGGATATTTCAATGAGAGAATTTGAATATGTTTACCCTGCTGCAGGCTCTATAAATTCAGCTGTAAAAATAACTCCTGCCCGTTTGCAGGAAGTTACGGGAGGTACCTGGGTAGACGTCTGCAAATAAGTCTACCCTTCTATCGGCACCATGCCTGAAAGCGTATCGTTTACCACGTAGTAGCATGCGTTATCTTCGACCTTGACATAAAGAGATATAGTATCAATTTCTTTAACAGTGTGTCCGTTCTGTCTCCAAACTTCTTTTACCTTTTTCTCCAAATCAGCGGTCAGCACTTCTTTTCCGTGATACTGTACATACGTATTGACCTTCATAATTTCACCCCCTTATTTTTCCACAATAGTATATATAAACCATATACTATAGAGATTATGCTCTTTGCTATGTATTTTGTCAAATGAAATTATCAGTCAAAATTAATCAAAGGATTTTGAATTCTTTGGCAGGTTCCGTACTTTTTTCAGGTACTCCGTGACCTTCTCGTCATCTTCTATAGGGTATTTATACCCTAATCCTTCTGCCAGTTCGGTTCCAACTTTTCTCATAAGTCTGCCGGCTTCAAAAAATGCTTCCCAGATATCCTGATAAGCCGCTCCTGTATAGGTTTTCTTAAAAGACTCCCACAGTTCCCCCGGCAAATACATTTCAAACCATTTTCCCGCTTTACCTGTATTTATGCTCCAACCGTTACTCATCCCCACGTACCAGGCTAATACCTTGATAATACAATCTCTTACTACTACATCAAACATATATTTGGCATAACTTAACTGGTTCCGCCAGAGACCTTTTGCAACATTAGTCGAGCACCACCAGAACTCATTCATTGTTTCATCGAATTCTACCTTGCCGGGCTTTTCAGTATGATAGGAAATATCGCTCGGAGCCTCTATTTCTCCTATCAATTTGTCCTTGTCAAGCAGCAAAAGCTTCAGACTGTCCTTCAAAACTTCATCAATTAACTCAATAGGGTGAAACGTCAGGTCAATTCTGACTCCATCACTAAACAGCATCAGAAAAATATATGCCGCAAACCCATCTACGTCAAGGTCGTTCTGCTGCATTATGATCAAATCTCCAAAGTACTTTATCCAGCTCTGGTCATTTAGAAAGTGTCCCGGGTCTTTTACCCCAAACACCACATCATAATCGCAGAAAATATCCTTGGGTGCATTACTATTCACACGGGAGCCGTTAAGAATTACAACCCTGACATTTTCGTTATTTCCGGCAAAGTCCAGTAGTTGGTCAAGCACCTCTTGCTCATTCCGCATATTGACACCTCCTATCAAGCAGCAATGACTAAGCCTTTATCTTTCATTCAAACCCTTGATAAGCTGTTCCACTCAGCCCAGCTTGTTTCCCTTCCTGGATATGCAGCTCTTTGGAAAAGCCACCTGTTTTTAACCCACTCCTGCACTACATGATATAGATATTCTTCCAGTCCATTTTGAAGCTCACTTTGTCTTGCCCACAAATATACTGCTGCATCGTATTCTTCTACGTGGCTTGGGTTTATATAAACACAGCCCAGACAAGTGCCCTCATCCAGAGATACAACAGTATAAGCAAAGGCTTTTCTTGTCAGGAACTCTCTTTGATGCCTTTCCAGGTCCCTCAAATCCTCCTCGATAGTCATGTTATCTTCAGGCCAGGTATCCTTATCTTCCGGATTTAATAAGCTTCTTAAGTGCTCCCTGCTTGTCATTACAGCTTCATAATCCTTCACCACATCACCTATAGTCAGCATTCTTAAACGCAGCCTTTCCGTTTCAAGAATCTCAGGAACAACAAAATCATCAGGTACGAAATTCTTACTCATATCTGCACCTCACTTTTACTACAACCGTTATATGCAAAAGTATGTTTTTATGCCCATCAATGCCCTATAAATCATACAAAAAATACCTATTGTGGTAACTATATCACAATAGGTATTTTTATTTCAATCCTTATTTATATCTTATTAACGCTTATTAATTTATGCCTGCCGCAATCTTTACGTTTGCCTGGTGAGTCGGGTCTATCTGTCCGTCAACATGCCTTGTGCTGTTAAGAAAATGTATGTCAAAATGCCCGTCCATCCCGTTGTTTTTAATCCAGTCAAAGTTTGTGCCCGGTCCGTAATTGTCGCTTCTCCAGCTTGTCCACACACCGGCTGCTGCAGCATCATTACCTGCATGGGGCATGCCGCTCATACTCGCAGCTATCGTCCTGCCATTGATTTTTATCAGAACGGGGCGGGCTGTCCAGCTAAAGCTCCCACTCCAGATTTCCTTCATTTTATTTGTATCATCAAGAGTTAAGGTTTCAGTGTCAGAGTGGTTGGCACCGGTGGTACGTCTTGCATAAAATGATTTTCCCGTTTTAAAGTCTACAACTTCAAAATTAGCTCCGACCGGTACTACATATTGCGCCTCTGTCCACCAATCCAGAGCTTCTCCGTATTGGGGTCCCGGTGTACTTTTCACAGGTACGTTGTGTACAGGTATCTTTAAAACCTGGCCAATGGTTAGTGATGAGGTTTCAGTCAAGTTATTTGCTTTCAGCAGCTCAGACAGAGGTATACCGAATTTGATGGCAAGATTCCAGAGTATATCCCCTTTCTGCACAGTATAGGATTTGTAGGTTATATATGGTCCGCTGCTTGTTGTCGGCTGCGGTGCAGTGGTAGTTGTTCCGGTGCTTGGTGCCGGAATTTTGATTTGCTGGCCTATATAAAGATAGGAATTTGCATTGGCACCATTCAAAGCCAAAAGCTGATTTATATCCACACCGAACTTCTGGCTGACAATCCAGTAAGTATCGCCTTTTTGCACAGTGTATGTAGTGGGCTGAGTTGTCTGGGTTGCAGTTGGTACTACTATACTTTGCCCAACGTATAGTATGGTGTTCTGGGTTGCGTTATTTGCAGCCATCAGGGTAAGTATCGGCACCCCAAGCTTCTGGCTTATAATCCAATAGGTATCACCTGCTTGAACTGTGTAGGTTGAACTTAGAGCAGATACCCCCATAGTGCTTCCTGCAAGAATAGTGGTACATAATACACCGGATATAAAAAACTTTCTTAGATTCATAATATCCCCTCCTTGTAAAAATGCTTATCAGATTGCATTAAATCGCCAGGTTTGCATAATGTTATTTCGGCAAATAATTGAAAACTCATTTATGTAAATAATAGAAATAGTTGTACGTATTAGCAAAGAAGGTTTAATATAAAAATAAAATACATAGTTGACTGGGAGGGATAGTTTGTTTAAAGTAAAGATATTAAACCATGAGGTCATTGAAGAAATACCAGTAAAGAAAGGCATAATTTCCGAAAAGGATATAATCGGTGAAATAGGTGATGTAATTGCCGGGAAAGTCAAAGGCAGAACAAGTGCTGACGATATTACCATATTTGATACCACCGGTATTGCGCTGCAGGATCTGATGACTGCTAAACTGGCTTTGGACATTGCCGAAAAGAAAGACTTGGGCACAGAAGTGGATTTATAGGAATTAAGGGGGATAATAAAATGAAAATTAAAGATTTTGGCGTTGAAATCTGGATGAACCGGTATGAGAACAATTGTACCTACAATCTGGCAGAAACCTGCGTGGAATCATTGACTGTGGAAGAGCTTATAAACCTTGCCGGAAATAAGCAGGCTATAGTTGACGAAATACTGAAAATGAAGCTTACCTATGGGGCGATTGAAGGCTCCGACCGTCTGAGAACCGGAATTTCAAAGTTATATGATAAGATTTTTGTTGAAAATATAACTATTACCCACGGTGCAATCGGTGCCAATTCATTGGCCATTGAAACTCTGGTAGAGGCCGGCGATAGAGTAATATCAGTCCTCCCTACTTACCAGCAGCATTACTCAATACCTGAAGCCTTGGGGGCAGACGTTAAAATACTTAAGTTAAGTCCGGAGAACAATTTTCTTCCGGACCTTGATGAGCTCAAATCTCATATAAACCATAAGACAAAGCTGATATGCATCAACAATCCGAATAACCCGACCGGTGCTTTAATGGATGAGGATTTTCTGGGGGAAATAGTCGACATTGCAAGGGAATGCGGGGCATATATATTGTCGGATGAGGTTTACAGAGGCCTTAACCATGAAGGAGACTCCTTTACCGCGTCAGTAGCTGATTTGTACGAAAAAGGAATCAGTACAGGCAGCATGTCCAAGACATTTTCCCTGGCGGGTCTGAGAATAGGCTGGATTGCAGGGCCAAGGAAATTTATTGAAAATGTAAGCAGACATAGGGATTATAATACTATAAGCTGCGGAATGGTTGACGATAGGCTTGCAGTGGCTGCACTGGAAAGCAAGGAAGCAATAATCAGAAGGAATCTCGGTATTGTGAGGAACAACATCGGTATCCTGGATAAATGGATTGCCAAAGAGCCTTCATTCACATATGTTAAGCCAAAAGCCGGAACGACCGCTTTCCTAAAGCTGAACTTCGACATGACATCTGAGGAGTTCTGTATAAAGCTTCTGGAGGAAAAGGGTGTTATGCTTGTTCCTGGCAAAGCTTTTGATATGGAAGGCTTCGTAAGGATAGGATATGCCAACAATCCGAAGATAGTTGAAGAAGGGCTGGTTAAAATATCAGAATTTATGAGAACCATAAAGTAGCTGCCTTGCAGCATGCATAAAGGAAGATAGGCATCAGGCCTATCTTCTTATTTTTTATCTTTTCCTCATGAGCTCAGCATATTTTTCCTGCCATTCCGTTTCTGCATCATCAAGCACCATTCTGCCCAGGATAGACAGTTCCATGTCGCTCAAGGCATCAAATACAACAGTGTATTCATTTCCAAACAAGCAGTCTGCATTTAGAATATCCATAAAATCAGTTATTGAATGGACGTTTGTTTTAATAATTTTTGCTTTATCCTTGGCATTACTGCATTCTTTTATTCTGCGGACTATATTCCGGAAGCTGCTGTCGCTCATTCTGTTTTCTTTATCAAGGATTATATCGGGAGCGCCGGTATCCCGTCCATTATCTACCATTACTACATTCAGGAGGCTGTCATTTTCTGCTGCATTTAAGAATCTCGGCATAAGAACAGCTTTATACCGGTGAATATATTCCACCAGTTCCGGCTTCTCAATATTTAATCCATGTATAAGCTCCTCAACTGCCGTATCAACCGCATAATCTATTTCATCTGCCCCCATACCGTTTAACCTGTTCTTCAGCATATCAAACTGGAGCTTTGAAACAGTCAGGCTGCCTGCGCCGTTTCCGGCAAGTATGGAAAAAATCGAATTATTGACCAGTATTTCAAACAGATTGACCGGTGCCTCCCTGTAATCAACCTTGAATGCCCTTCCGTAAATAGCAAGTATTCTATTAATGCCCTCCTTATTGAAAAACCTGCAGAACTGTGTCTCTGTTTCCAGCTTTTCAAGGTACTGCCTGATGTAAAATATGCCTTGCATATTCATGTCATCGAAGATTAATGGATAGTCCAAGGTGCACACTGTCTCATGCGCACCAAACACCACATTATATTTATTGAAAAAGTCGGAAAAGGATTCCCTTACCGATGTATTGTAAACCTCAAGAGGTACATCCAGCATGTTTTGTGCTACCTTTTTGTAAAACTCCTTCGTCTCTGCAACACATTCCGTTACAATCCCCAAACCCTTTTCATATATTTCCTTAATGCTCGTACTTTTTAAAACGGCTATTGCTGCATCCGCTTCTTTGAAGCTATATAGATAAGCATCCAGGGAGTAATGAATTGAATTAAGCAGCCCTTCTGCAGTTTCAACCTTTACAGAAGTACTTTCCCCCTTTGTATACCTGATTATCAGCTCTCTTAAAATAAGCATTATATGCTCCTGAATACGAAATAATACCGGTTTATCAATAAGCCCTGCCCGGAAACCCTCTTTCAGGAGGGAAACAGTATATTGATACGGATTTAAGTTTTCTTCTCTGATAGACCCCTTACTGCTTATGACCTCAAGCTTCACTAATATCCCTCCCCTTCCATAAACAAATCTGTTAATTGGTTTTTGCGCCTGACAGCCCTTGCAAAGGCTTCAAGCTCTCTTCCCTGCAAAAGCTCTATGGACCCTTCGCAGTAATTGTCAAAATAGTCCCTGATTATTTCTATCAGCTCATCATCAGCTATCTTGTCTTCTGTTTCGTTTTTCATATAATAGAATACTTCCTGTAGTTCTTTAAGGGTCGTTGCATAATCTTCCTGATTGATAAAGGGTGAATTGCAAAAGCTTCTGATAAGCTTTTTGCTTACTTCTATATCCAGCTCAACTCTCCCATAGCTTTGCAGAGTATGGTTTCTTGCCTCAATAATCTCCTTTGCATCTTCCGTAGTCAGCGTCAATCCGTTTTTTTGGGACTCCTCATTTGTTTGAAGCATTTCGCTTATTTGAACCTCGCTCATAATTAGATTCATTGATCTGAAAATACTTGGTAAAGTCATGTAAGCCCCCTCCTATCAAAGCCTATCTTACTTGAAAATAATTTAAAATATATATTGATATTATTAAGTATTTGTGTTATAATTAGGTTTTATATGGTACTAATATTATACTCACATAGTATTATTAAGTCAATAACCCTTTTACATTTTACGCTATGTTACATTTTTATATTAATTATAAAAGCACATGGTTTAATTCATAAATCATGTGCTTTATGTTTATGTCATCGATTGTTCTCCAATCCATTACAACATCGGATCCAGCTCAACAAATTCTCCATCAAGCAAGCTTTTAATTACATCGATTCCCCGGCTAAGTTCCCCTATGTTTGAAGGACCTGTCAAAGAAATCCGCACTGCATGAGGTGCCGTAGTGCTGCCAACCGCGAACTTTTCAGCGCAGAAAATATTAACCCCGGATTCCCGTGCCATTAGCTCAAATTCTTTGCCCGACCACCTGTCCGGAATATTGAGCCAGATAAAGAACCCCTCAGCAGGCCCAGCAAAAGCATAACCAGCTAATTTATCCCTTACCACAGCAAACCGCCTGGCTGCCTCTTCCTTCTTGGCAACCATGATTTTATCAGCAGTCCCGTCTTTGATGCATTCCGAGACAATAGCTGCATTGAGTGCTGGAGTCATCCATATCGTATTTAATACAGCTTTGGCGATACGGTTACGCAGATGTTTGGGAGCAACAACAAAAGCCACCCGAAGTCCTGCATAAAATGCTTTGGAGACCCCTGCTATGTAAACGCTGTTTTGGGGAACCAAGCAGGCTACGGGTACAGGCAAAGCTGGCCGGGTATAGCTATATGCATCATCCTCAATTAATATCAATCCATGCCGTAAAACCACTTCAGCAATTTTTCCCCTACGGCCTTCGGACATACTAACCGTAGTTGGATTTTGTACTCCCGGCATTATATAAAGCCCCCGTATCCGGTCCCTGCGGCACACCATTTCAAGAGCTTCAGGAATCATGCCTTCCCCATCCATGTCAACAGGTACAAGGCGGATACCCAGCATAGCAGATAGCGACTTGATCCCCGGATAAGTCAAACTGTCCACGGCGATTTTATCTCCAGCCTGAAAAAGCGAAGCAAGACAGCAAGCCATAGAATGCTGTGCGCCCGAGCAAACCACAATGTCATCAGCTGAGGCTGGGACTCCGAACCTATTTGTCCAGAGAGCCCCTATTTCCCTGTGTTCAGGTAATCCCAAAGGATCTGTGTACCTCAAATACTCAGCAATATGGCCGGATTGAACCAAATGCAGAATTTTGTCCTCTATATCCGGTTCAACTTCATAAAGGGGCAGAACCAACCCCATCTCCAGCTTTCCGATATTGTTAGTTTCAGGTCTCATCATTGAAGTAGCCGTATTGACATCCACGGATATGAAAGTTCCACGTCCGACAGTTCCTGATACCAGTCCACGCCTTTCAGCTTCTTTATATGCACGGGTTATCGTACTGACATTTACCCCTATGATATCTGCAAGTTCCCGGTGGGGCGGCATCTGCTGCCCAGGCTTAAGAACCCCAGAATTTATATCCCGTTCAAGTGCGTCAACAATGGCTATATAAAGCGGTTTGTCCATATCTATGGTCTTAGGATTCCACATAATAATTCCTCCGGTATTGTCATGCATACAATTATAATATTGACTGCACACAATGTCAACCTTATAATTTACATTAAGAGGATATTAAGGAGGAATCTTGTATGCCTGATAAAACAAGCCTTAGGGAACAAATGCGTGAACAGATAAATAGCAAAAAGATTTTTGAACAGTCCAAATCATACGCGTATGAGTACATGAACAATATCTATACCCGTCCTGTATTTCCGGCAGAAAATGCAGTCAACGAACTCAGCAGCCTGGATGAACCTTTGCAAGACGATCCATGTAATCCCCATGAAATTTTAGATTCTCTGCATAGAATTGGCTCTCCCGCCACAGTGGCCCAAACAGGCGGGAGATATTTCGGCTTTGTAAACGGAAGTTCAATCCCAACAGCCCTTGCTGCCAAATGGCTGTCTGATGTATGGGACCAAAATACTGCATTATATGTAATGTCCCCAATTGTATCAAAATTGGAAGCTATCTCAGAAAAGTGGTTAGTCAGCCTTCTCGACTTGCCGGAAGAAACTGCAGCAGGTTTCGTCAGCGGTACCTCAACTGCAACAGCCTGTGGGCTCGCCGCCGGCCGCAATGAAATCTTGAAGCGTTCCGGTTGGGATGTAAATTCAAAAGGACTGTTTGGTGCCCCAAACCTTCGCGTTGTGCTTGGCGAGCAGGCACATGCTACAGTATTTAAGGCTCTCGCATTATTAGGTCTTGGTAAAGACAGGGTTGAGAAAGTGCCTGTTGACTCCCAGGGCCGTATGATTGCCGATAAACTGCCCAAGCTGGATGACCGCACCTTGGTGGTTGCCCAGGCCGGGAATGTAAATTCCGGTGCGTTTGATCCGATAGACGAGATATGCGAACGTGCCCGAGCGGCCGGGGCCTGGGTACATGTAGACGGAGCTTTCGGTTTGTGGGCGGCATCCTCCAGGAGTAAAAGCTACTTGACTGCAGGTTTGGAAAAAGCAGACTCCTGGTCTGTGGATGCTCACAAAACCCTTAATGCGCCATACGACTGCGGTATAATATTGTGCAGAAACCGCGAGGCCCTTGTTACCGCACTACAGGCCACCGGTTCATATATACAGTATAGTAAAAAACGTGACGGAATGCTTTATACTCCCGAAATGTCAAGGCGTGCTCGTGCGGTTGAACTATGGGCAACGTTGAAATTCCTTGGAAGAAGAGGCGTTGAAGAATTGATTGACGGTTTGTGTGAACATGCGGAGCAATTTGCGGAACTGCTATCTGCCGAGGGATTCCATATTCTGAATGATGTTGTGTTCAACCAGGTTCTTGTTTCCTGCGATACTCCGGAGCAAACAAAAGCAACCCTTGAAAATATACAAAAATCCGGTGAGTGCTGGTGCGGCGGAGCTGTCTGGAACGGGGAACCGGTTATACGCATCAGTGTATGCTCATGGGCAACTACCGCCGAAGATATAGAGCGTTCAGCATCGGCTTTTGTAAAAGCGCGTGCCATAGCACGTGGATAGCATAGGAAAAGTTACATACTGCCATATTTAATAGATAACTACGGACCGGCAATGCCTCCTTCAAAATAATTCCTCAATTTTTACAGCATCCAAAGGTTTGCTGTACAAAAAGCCCTGTACCATATTGCAATCATTTTCAATAAGGAAATCCAGCTGTTCCCTGGTTTCCACCCCCTCTGCAATAAGTTCTAGATTCAGACTTTCGGCCATAGAAATAATCGCCTTAACTATTTTGTTTTTATTTTCATTTTCATTGATTTCACTTATGAAGGACTTATCTATTTTCAGCTTGTTGATTTCCAGCCCGCTGAGCTGTCCTAAAGAGGAATAGCCTGTACCAAAGTCATCTATGGCAACCTTGACTCCCAACTTATTAATTTCCTTAATTGCCTTCACTATCTTCTCATAGTTCTTTGTGAAAATCGTTTCAGTTATCTCCAATTGCAGATGATCGGGATTTAATCGGGAATCCTCCAGTGCCCTTTTCACAATTTCGCAGAAATTGGGCTGTTCCAGCTGTATTATCGATACATTGACCGATATGAATATCGGCCTGCAGCCCTTATCCTGCCATGCCCTATTCTGCTTGCATGCTACTCTCAGCACCCATTCACCTATGCTTTGCATAAATCCGTTTTTTTCTGCGACAGGAATAAATTTTAATGGAGGAATGAACTCCGATCCGTTTAGCTTCCATCTTAGCAAAGCTTCCGCTCCAACTACCCGGTTTTTTACGACATCTATTATCGGCTGGTATTTCAGGAAGAGTTCTTTATTAGCGACCGCATTTCTTAAGTTATTCTTGATCTTAAAGTACTCCCTGACTTCCTCGTCAAGAGATGCTTCGAACATAGTGATTCTCTTGGTTTTGCTTTCTTTCGACCTGTACATTGCAATATCTGCATTTCTTATCAATGTGGTCGAATCCGTCCCATCATCGGGGTATCTGGCTATACCCAGGCTTGCCGTAAAATGAAGTTCGACATTATCTATGACAAACGGCCGGTTGGTTTCATCCAGGATCCTATTGGCGATATGTACGATTTCATAATTTTCCTTGACGAGTAATAACAGCACAATGAACTCATCCCCGCCAAATCTCGCTACCAAATCATGTTCCCTGACACTGGCCTTGAGCCGGGTGGCAAATTCTCTGAGAACGCTATCCCCCGTCAAATGTCCCATGGTATCATTTATCTCCTTAAAATCATCCAGGTCCAGGAAAATAATTGCAAGTTCCATATTCGAATCCCCGTTTCTATTCCTTTTCAATATTTCGTAGTTGAGCTTGTTTATGAAATAATCCCGGTTATATAAGTTGGTAAGTCCATCCTTGTTTGTTAGTATCTCTATCCTGTTCTCTTTTTGTTTCGCATCAGTAATATCGCTTAACATTCCTACAAAGTGCTCTATATTTCCCTTATCATCTCTGATAGCAAGAATGTTCAACCATTCTTGGTATAATTCCCCGTTCTTACGTCTGTTTAATATTTCGCCCTGCCATTTTCCGTCATTCAATATGGCATTCCACATATTGCTGTAATATTCACTTTCATGTTTACCCGACTTAAGAATACTCGGTTTTTTTCCATTCACATCTTCTGCTGTAAATCCTGTTATTTCAGTGAATGCATTGTTAATCCATTGAATGTTTCCCTCAATATCAGTAATTACCACTCCTACTGTATTATTTTTAAACACTTCTGCGAAAAGCCTTTTTTTACTTTCTATTTCCCTTACGCTGCTAAGATCCGAGTATATACCATACACTCCAATCTGTACTCCATTCGATATTATGGGATATCCCAGGAAAGAAACATCTACAATCGTCCCGTCCTTTCTCCTTCGCAGTGTCTCTTTCCTTACGAATTCCCCCCGGTTTATACAGTCTTTGAAATATGTAGATTCATTATAGAACTGTTCTTCACACAAAACACCGGTTATACTTTTCCCCTTTATTTCATCAAGGCTGTATTGAAATATCCGTTCAAAGCTGTTGTTGATATTAATCACATTGAATTCATTGTCGAGTATGGCTATTGCCTCCGGTGAGTTTTCATACAGGCTTTTAAAGTAACTCTCCTGCAGCTGGATCTTCTGCTCCATTTCCTTTTTGTCCTGAACATCATGAACAATTGAAAATAAAAGGGTTTCACCATTGACATCAATTGGACCGCTATAAACTTCTACCTCTTTTATCTCACCGTTTGATAGTCTGTGTCTGAACC
This sequence comes from Caulobacteraceae bacterium, assembly GCA_050261415.1. Taxonomy (GTDB): domain Bacteria; phylum Bacillota; class Clostridia; order Lutisporales; family Lutisporaceae; genus JBLNDG01. The sequence goes on from JBLNDG010000157.1 coordinate 12,374, forward strand.
TGAAAAACTTTCTGTCTTCTTTCTTCACCTTTTCAATTTCTTCAAATAATTCCTTCTGGCTGAGCGTATTTATATCACCAATTCTGAGTTTTAAAAGCTCCTCCCTGGTATACCCGTAATAACTGCAAGCAGCATGATTCCCATCTCTTATTTCCCCGGTCCCGCTATCAATAATCAGCATAAGCGTATGGCTATTATAAAATACGCTGTAGCATTTACGTTCTTCTTTTTTAGCCTTTGTTCATACCCGTCCCCCCCAACGTAGCCTTTCAGTGAGTTTTATACTAACCACCGGCAGAAAAAATAAATATGTTTACTTCCAATATAAGGAAATGGTGTAAAAAAATTTACGGATTTTGTAAAAAGATTGTAAAAGTACAAAATAAAAGCTCGGAGGCATCGAACCTCCTCGCTCTTGACTGATTCTACTTTGGTAGAATGTCCACTAATAAAAAGAACTTGTTTTTACAAGTTCTTTTTATCATTTTTCCGTTTGCCAGAGTATAAGACATTCCTTTAATCTTTCATATTCAGACTTTAGCTTACCTGATAGTTTTTCGATTGCAGGAAAGTCTTGACTTTTGCAGCATTCTCTTATTTCACATAGTATTTGATCGATAGAATCTATTTGAAAATGAGAAATACTGCCCTTGAACTTATGAATGTGCCGGCTTAGCTTTTCCAAGTTCTTATCTTTAATATAATTTTCCATTTCCCCAAAAAACTCTCTCTCATACTTGTCGTTTACCACTTCATTGATAATATCATTCAGCAGTTTGTAATCCCCATCAAGCCTTTCAATGAGAGATTCCAGATTAACCCCAGTTGTTTTATATTGTTTTTTCATAGCTTCTGTAATCACACTATATAGCTTATCTTTTCCAAAAGGCTTGGCAATACAACTATCCATTCCTGCTTTCAAATACCTGTCCCTGTCTTCTTTCTGTATTGCAGCCGTCATAGCAATTATAGGGATGTATCTGCCAATTTTGGCTTCTTTCCTTCGAATGATTTTCACAGCCTCATAACCGTCCATCTCCGGCATATATATATCCATTAATATTACATCAAAAAATCTGTTATCTAATACACGCAGAGCTTCTTTCCCATTTGTCACTACAGTTACGCTGCAATTGTTCTTTTCCAAAAGCTTCTTCAATATCCTCTGGTTAATACTTTCATCTTCAACAACAAGTATATTTAATGAAGGATGGATGATGCTGTCAGCATATAAGGCAGGATTCTTATGCTCTGTTGAATCATCCTGGGCTTCCGGAATATGGAAATCAACTATAAAAGAAAAGGAACTGCCTTTACCACATTCAGTATCAACCTCAATAGTGCTTCCCATCAATTCTACCAGTCTTTTTGAAATGGAAAGTCCAAGTCCTGCTCCGCCATAATCTATACAAAGGTTGTACCTGAAACTTTATATACTATGTTGCAAAGGGTGGGATTATAATGAGAAATGTATTGATAATCGAAGATGATCCTATCACACTTAAAATACTGTGCGCGACTATAGAAAAACATGGCTTTTCCGTCATTAAGGCAGAGAACGGTAATGAAGCCTTATTGCATTTGAAAAAACATGAGATACATGCAATTATACTGGATTTGAACCTGCCGGACATCAATGGCCTAGAAATACTTAAGCACGTCAGAAATCACCCTGTTCTTGATTCTATCGCTGTTATTATCGTCACAGAAAATGACGATAAGCTGGATGCTATTCTCGGACTCGAAATGGGAGCAGATGATTATATAACAAAACCCTTCCACCAAAGAGAGTTGATTGCCCGGTTGAATACCGTTCTTAGAAGAACGCTGCAGATGCCGTCCAGCATGCGCTCCAACCTCATATACGGTGACCTGAATATAGACGTTAAGAAAAGAGTTGTAAAGAAGCAAAATGAAATAATTGACTTGTCCTTTAAGGAGTTTGAGACGCTGGCTCTTCTCGCATCAAACCCCGGTGAGGCTTTGCCCAGAGAAACGATTTTAAATGCAATAGGGGGATTGGATTATAGTCCGGAAACGCGAACTATAGATATGCATATATCATCCATAAGAAAAAAGCTAGGTGATACCGGAAATATAAAAAAATACATCGATACAGTGAGCGGTGTAGGATACCGTTTCAGGAAGTAGGCAAAGGCAGGTATTTAAATGCCTGCCCTTTTTATGTAATCCAATACCTTTATTTACATTTCCCCTACTGAAAATATCACCTCACATGAATATGTGCACATATGCTGAATAAGCTTTAGTATGGGGAGATGAGCGAAGTATGCTGAAAAAACTTCAATTTTTATTGGTCTTTTTAATAATTGTTTCTGCACTTCCAATTAGCGCCTACGGAAGCGATACCGCCAGCATGAAATATATTTACGGCAACTCCCCCGGCAACCTTATCAATCTTGGCTTGATTGCGGAAAGCAGAGATTGGTTGTACTACAGCAATATCACCTATGACTACAAGTTATATAAGCTTAAAAAGGATGGTACGGGCAGGACCGTACTTACAGAAGATAAATCCATGTGCATAAATGTCATGGGAGACTGGATTTATTTTTTTAACCTGAGTGAAAATTCAGAACTCTATAAAATAAGAATTGACGGTGCCGATAGTACCAGCCTTGATGTAAAAGGCCGCAATTTTTTGTGTGTTGCAAATAATTGGGTATACTATACAAACTTGGATGGAAAACTGTGCAGGATCAAGATTAACGGACTGGACAACAGCATAATATGTGATGATAATGTGTACTCCGTTAATGTAGTAGGGGATCGCATTTATTATATAAACAAAAGTGACCACGATAAAATCTATACAGCGGAGGCAGATGGAACGAACAGCAGAATAGTAGTTGATGAAGCTGCATCCAAGGTATTAGTCGCAGACGGTTGGGTTTATTACATTAGCAGAAATGCCCAGTCGAATTTATACAAAGTGAAGCTTGATGGCAGCAGTAAAACAAAGCTTGTCGATAAAGCCGTGCAGCATATGAATATCAATAGCGGCTGGATATATTACACTACAGGCATGGATACCGAAAGCCTGCATAAAGTCAAACTAGATGGCAGTTCCAATATTGATTTCAACTGTAAAGGTGTGCTATTCATAAACATAATAGATGATTGGATCTACTATATTAACAGCGATAAAAACACAGATCTTTATAAAGTTAAAACCGATGGAACGCAAAACAAGCTCACCTGGTAGTTGTATTCAATTCCCTGCATATTATTTTAGCAGTTTCATATGCTACCTCACCGGTGAAAGCTATGCACTGCTCCATATGTTCAGGTGAGCCTAGTGTCATACCCTTTGTCAGCACACGGCAGCATAATGATTTATGCTTGCTTTGAAAAATTTGATGCAGCTCATTTGATAGAGCCATTGCTTTGTTTACCTTTTCGTCCTTTGCTTTGGCTCTTCCGAAGAGCATGCCTAAGGCCATAATTCCGCCGGATATTGCGCCGCAGGTACAACCGGCTCCGCCGATGCCGACAGGGAATCCTGATGCCATTGCGATTACATTGTCAGGCAACTGCAATTCAAATTCATCCCTTATTGTTTTAACTATTGCCTCCGAACAATAAAAATCTCCATTTCTATAGTAGTCTTCAGCTTGGCTCCTTATTCTCTCCAAATCTACGCTTATACTCACAGCGATACCCCCCTTATTTCTATACATATAATATCATTTATATCAATTAAGATAATGATGTATTAAAAAAAACAATACAACTGCACTCCTTTATCGATTGCCTCAATACTATTACTCAACCGGAACCCCAGAACCATTTGATAAAGCAGTGCATATTATATTTACATAGATATCTCTTTATATATTAATCGTCTATATACCGTTTGCATGGTATGAATTGACAATATATGGACAATAGTATATATTATATATAGACGCATATCTATATAAGGGGTGGTAAAGTGAGTCCTGATTATGATTATAATGCAAAAATAATCAAAGCTCTTTCAGATCCGAGCAGGCTTAAAATAATCGACATATTGTCATGTGGAGAAAAATGCGCATGTGATATTTTAGAGGGCTTTGATTTTTCACAGCCGACGCTTTCTCATCATATGAAGGTGTTAATGGACTGCGGCATTGTAGAATGCAGAAAAGAAGGGCTATGGAGCTACTATTCCCTGAATATCTCCAACTGCAACAAGTTAATACTATTCCTTATGAATCTTGTGACAGATACAGATGAATGTATCTGTAAAAATAACCCTAAATGTGATTGCAAATAAAAGGAGTGTCTTAAAATGAAGAAAATGGTGATCTTTGAGCCGGCTATGTGCTGCCCAACAGGAGTCTGCGGCCCATCAGTAAACCCGGAACTGTTAAGGGTTTCTACTGTGATAAACAACCTGAAAAACAAAGGCATATTGATTGAAAGATATAATTTGAACAACAACCCGCAAATATTCGTAGATAACAAGGTAATAAATAAAATAGTAAATAGTGACGGAGTTGAAACACTTCCGGTTACTATGGTTGACGGTGTTGTAGTAAAGACAAAGCGTTATCCTACGAACGAAGAGTTCTGTACCTTTTTAGGCTTGCCTGCCAACTTCCTCAAAGCTACCGCGAAAAGAGCAGCCAGGGGATGTGACAGCAGCTGTGGGTGAAAGTAAGAAAAGAGGGATCAAGGATTGATCAAAGACTATAATATATCAGAGATAAACTTAACTAAATATATTTTCTTTACAGGAAAGGGCGGAGTAGGTAAAACATCAATAGCATGTGCTACTGCAGTAACCTTAGCTGATGCAGGTAAGAAAATAATGCTCATCAGTACCGATCCCGCCTCCAACCTCCAGGACGTTTTTAAAACGGATTTGAATAATAATGGCATCGCTATAAAGGGTGTCACTAATCTAGTAGTTGCAAATTTTGACCCGGAGGAAGCAGCCGCCGAGTATAGAGAAAGTGTTATATCCCCTTACCGGGGCAAGCTGCCGGAGGCAGTCTTGAAAAATATGGAGGAACAGCTTTCCGGCTCATGTACTGTTGAAATTGCTGCATTTAACGAGTTTTCCAGCTTTATAACCGATGAAAAAGCGGCTATGGAGTACGCCCATATTATATTTGATACCGCACCAACCGGGCATACATTGAGAATGCTTCAGCTTCCTTCAGCCTGGAGTAATTTCATAAATGAAAACACGCATGGCGCATCGTGTCTGGGGCAGCTTTCAGGACTTGAAAGCAAAAAGGAAGTATACAAAAATGCAGTTGAAAATTTGGCTGATAAAGAAAAAACCACATTAATATTAGTAGCTCGTCCCGAGCCGTCACCGCTAAAGGAAGCCGAAAGGGCCTCCAAAGAACTCCAGGATATCGGAGTTAATAATCAGGTTCTAATTATTAACGGTGTGCTTGAGCAACATGACGACTATCTTTCCGATGCCATCTTTGAAAAGCAACAGAATGCACTAAGGGATATACCCAAAAGACTTAAAGCAGTCGAAACCTTTAAAGTGCCCCTAAGGCCTTACAATGTAACAGGATTGGAAAATGTAAGGGCATTCTTAAAGGATGACGGCATAAAATATAGAAAAGAAATGCTGAGTACTGATAGTATACAAAAACTTAGCAATATAATAGAAGAGTTGAGTAAAAACGATAAAAAAGTGATATTTACAATGGGTAAAGGCGGAGTAGGCAAAACCACCATAGCTGCTGCCATTGCTTTGGGCTTAGCCAGGAAGGGGAAGAAAGTGCATTTAACGACTACGGACCCGGCTGCTCATTTAAAATTTGTTCTGGATGAGAGTAATGGCATAACACTTAGCAGTATTGATGAAAAAAAGGAGTTTGAGAAATATAAGGAAGAAGTGTTGGAAAAAGCAAGGGAAACAATGAGTGATGATGATATTGCTTATGTTGAGGAAGATTTAAGATCCCCCTGCACACAGGAAATTGCGGTGTTCAGGGCATTTGCCCAAATAGTTGACAAATCGGAAAACGAGGTCGTAGTTATAGATACGGCACCCACGGGACACACGCTGCTCCTTCTGGATTCCACGCAGAGCTATCATAGGGAAATTCAGCGCTCACAGGGAGATATCCCCGAATCGGTCAAAAAACTCCTGCCTAAATTAAGAAATGAAAAAGAGACAGAAGTAATTATAGTAACTCTTGCCGAGACTACACCGGTATATGAGGCAATGAGATTGCAGAACGATTTGAACAGAGCCGGTATCCACAGTAAATGGTGGGTCATCAATTCAAGCTTCTATGCTGCAAATACGACCAACAGAATATTAAAGGCGAAGGCTAACAATGAAGTGCAATGGGTCAACAAGGTTAACGAAATCTCCAAAGGCAATTTTGCCATTATAGAATGGATACCCGAAGAACTAAAAGGTGCAAAGCTTAATATCCTGATAGAATAGTGAACATTCCACTGCAAAGCATCAACAACCCGCTTTGTAGTGGAATTTCCAGCAATATTAATTAAGGAGCAGGAAAATCATGAATAATAATTTTACACCAACCGTACTCTCCCCCCGTGAAGCCCTTTCATATCTTCAGGAGAAAGCGGCTCTTGTAGATATCCGCCCTGAATATGAGACCAGCTACCGGAATTTTGATGTTCCAAAGGTCTATTATGTCCCCTACAGCTCATACATCGACAGCTTTCATATATTGCCGAAGGATACTTTACTGATTGTTGCAGACAGTGTAGGTAATCAGAGCATGGAGGTTGCCCGTTTTCTGCTTATGCAGGGTTATCCGGAGGTTGCATGCCTGGCTGGCGGAGTTGTGGAGTGGGACCGCAACGGACTGCCGCTTGCCAAGGATACGGAATATGAAATGGTCGGCGGCTGTGCATGCAAGCTTCAGCCCAATTATACCAAACCAATCAAGGAACAATGTTTTTCAATATATTTCCTAATAGTTTCTATACTGTTAGACGGAGGGGTACCTTTTTCAACAGTGCCAAGATATTTTCTTACATCCCCTAAAATTCCAAGTTCCAGCTCATACTCTCCTTCTATTTCCGCATTCAGAAGTGTGTCAATAAAGCAGGCTAATAGCAACTTGTACAGACCAACTGCTTTCATAGCCTTCCTTGCAGCACCGTAGCTGAATTCAACATGGTCTTCCTGGTTCCCTTTCGTTGGGATTGAGTCTGCACTGGCCGGCAGGCAAAGGGCTTTTATCTCGGTAAGCAAGGATAAAGCAAGCGTTCTTAAGCTTTTTATCCTGTGTTTTCCACTTTCCGATTGGCAGAGCATTTCATAAATAAAATTGGATTTTTCAGAGATAAGAACGTTAAGCAAGTCAAGTACAAATCCCGCCTGTGTGTTGCTGCAGTTGCATCCCATGACCGGTTCGTAGTTCCCGCCGCCCGTCTCAAAAAGCAATGGGTTATCGCAGGATACATTATTCTCAAAATCAACGGTTTTCAATACAAATTTAAAAACTTCCTCCACAGCTGAATATACTTGCTTCTTGGATTCTACCGGGAATTTTTCACCGGCACTCATTGATTCTTCTATCTCTTTTTCAATATTCAATAGCTGCTGCATATTATAACAAGCAAACACCGCTATTGCCTGTGTCATTGTAGAACCATTCATCTGGGCCAGGACTTCCTTGCATTCCAGTTGAAATACAGGTTCAAGACCTACTTCCTCGAAGCATGCTTTCGCCTTTTTCCTTTTCCCCTGATAAAATACTTCTGCTTCCTCAAGCCCGGCAACAACCATTGCATTCTGAGCAAGAGGTCCTAAGTCGCTTAGCCCTGTCGAACCTAATTCCAGTACAACCGGTGAAATCCCAGCGTTGAATATATCCAGTATTCTCTGGATTAATTCCGGCCTCACAGCTGAATATCCCCTGCTCAGGACATTTGCCCTGATTAAAAGAGAAGCCCTTGTTATATCCGGGTTTATTGTACCGCCCATTCCGACTGCATGGGGGTAAGGGATTGTCTTATTCCATTTCAAATGGTCCTCCGGTGATAAAACAGTATCCTTTAAATTTCCCAGGCCTGTATTAACTCCATACACAACAGGCGCATCCTTCTCCAGCCATTTTCTTATTTGGCGCCTGCTGCCTTCGCACCTTTTTACCGCTTCCGGCGACATATGTATGGCGCCTGCTTCGCCCTTTATCGCTGAGACTATTTTTTCCATTGTCAAGTTATAGCCATCTATATAATAATTTTGCTTATCCATCAATACCCCTCCTTACATCAACTTTCCAACAGTCTTTTCAACTGCGGCCAAAACAGTTCCCTCGTTCACAATCCTATCTGCCTCAACCATGTCCGGTGCTGCAAATCTGTTGGCCCTTGTTACCTTTACATGTTTCCTGAATTCCAAGAGGGCGGCTTTGGAACCATTCCCGAACTCAAAACCGGTAAGCTTATCCTTTGCAAGGTCCATCCCCTGTGCTGCCATAAGCATTTCAATTGCCAGTACTTTATTCAGCAAGGAGAGTGCTTCAATTGCCTTAATAGCTGAGCTGTATGTTTTACAAACATACTCCTTGCTTATAGGGTCTATCCCCGAGTATGCTGCGCATGGCATGGCAAGTAACTTCAGCTCTCCAAGTACTGCAGTTGCCGATGCCTGTATAACAGGGAATCCATGGTTGAATCCCGGGTTTTCCCCAACCAGGTTCATGGGCAGCCCGTAAGTCAGATTAGTGTCTGTCAGTCTGAAGCTCCTTCTTTCGCTGATGTTTCCCAAGTCCGTCAAGGCTATTAGCATCAGATCTATGGAATACCCTATGATTGGGTTAATTCTATATGAAGCGGAATTTATCTCATTCTGCAGATTTTCCTTAAGCCACTGAATAGTGTCACGCACCCCTCCATGAGTCTGAGGAACGGCTCTTATGCATATGGCATCCTGGCATCTGGGACCATGGTCGCCCCCAAATGCAATACGGGCCTTTTCTGTAGTAAACTCACTTCCCTCTATAACCCGTCTTATATTCTCCGCACTAATTATCCGGTTGGGAAACGGCCTTCCAAGCTCGTGTAGCCGCCTGTCAAAAGCGCCTGTTTCACCGCGGATGGCTTCAAGATTCATCCCTACACAGATATCTGCAGTTTTTGCCAGCTTTTCTGCTTCATTAAGAGCTAAAATTGCTAAAGCTGTGGATATGCAGCAAAGATTTGTAATAAAAGCGATTTCTTCCGTAGTATATTGGAATTTACTTAGCCCTGTGGCTTTGAGAGCCTTTTCAACGGAGATGCATTCTCCATCATAGCAGCAGAGGGTGTTTTCATCTCCCGAGAGAATTAAGGCAAGCTCACTCATAGCAGATGGTTCGGTCCTGTTCGCCTTGTGGATGCAGGGATATATTCCATTATTTATAAAGCCCATGATTCTTTCAATAAATTCTGCCCTTAGTGTTTGCCGGCACTTCAAGCTTTGGTCCAGCAGAAGAAATAAACTTAACATTCCCGTCTCTTTCGGCAGAAGTTCCCCGTAACATTCGGCATATACTTCTGGAATACTCAGGGCTGCCTTTTCAGATGCTTCCTCCGGTATCAATGACTTCCTCAGTTTGAACAGTTCCTCGCCCGGCTGTTCGAACTTTCCTTTCACCAAATTAATTTCACATGGATTACCTTCAAGAACAGAGAATAAGTTTTCAAGCTTTAGGTTTGTTCCATCAAGACTTAAAATAGTTCTCATGCTTAACCTCCTATTATTCTGGATAGAGTATAAATATCTATGTTTCTTTTACCAGCAAAATCGATGCCAATTTAAATATTCTCCCAGGCCTTGATTCCTATAGATTTTGCAGCAGCCAAATTCGAAGAAATAATTTGTGTGCAAAATTTATTTGCTATAATAATGTCAAAGCCTTTATGGATTGGAGATGTATCCCATGCTTTCACTACTGCAAAATGCCCTGGATGAAATAAAATTGGCAGTTGTCATTTTAGACCCGGATAAAAACATAGTTTATAGGAACAAGCATGCAAACAGCCTGTTTGGTGGAGACTCAGCTGCCATAGAAAATATGATCGGATTATTAGATACGGATACCCGGTTTAAAAAAGGAGAAAATATAATGATAAAGCCCTTCTCCCTTCAAGGGTCCCTATTTCAACAGGCAGTAAGCATTTTACCCTATTCTGTTTTGAAGATTCCACCAGCCGGGACAAATTGGAGGAGCTAAATTATTGCTTTTCAGCCATACTGAATTCAATTAACGAAGGTGTCCTGCTCTCCGATGCGGACGGAATAATAAGGTTTTATAATAATCAGCTCAAAGATTTTGAGGGTTTGAATCCAAATGAAATTATAGGCAAGCATATAACAGAAGTCTATAAGGTCAATGCTGCAAACAGCGAACATCTTACAGTGCTAAAAGCCAAGTCGCCCATTATAGACCGGTACCAAAGATATCAAACCGTGCAGAACAAAGAAGTTCATCTGGTGGCAAGTACATATCCCATTCTGAAAAGCGGGAAGATTATTTCAACGTATTCCATAAGCAGAAATCTGAGCAAAGTAAAAGAGTTATTGGAGAATACACAGTTATTGCAGAAGAATTTTTCACCTATTCAAGAAAATCTAACAGTGGATATTCCCAAAAACAACACACGTTACACCTTGGACAGCATTATAGGAAATAGTCCACAGATTAAAAAACTGATCGAAAAAGCCAGACGCGCAACCCATGTTCTATCCTCAATACTGATTTATGGTGAAACAGGAACCGGCAAGGAGCTTATAGTACAGGGAATCCACAATGAAAACAGCATAACAAGGAATTATCCTTTCGTGGCCATAAATTGTGCGGCCATCCCCGAATCACTGTTGGAAAGCCTTCTTTTCGGCACTGTGCAAGGAGCTTTCACAGGTTCCAGAAACGCCTCGGGGCTTATAGAGCAGGCATACCATGGGACACTATTCCTGGATGAAATAAACTCCATGCCTCTAGGCTTACAAGCAAAGCTTCTCCGTGTTTTGCAGGAAAATAAATATAGAAAGCTGGGAGAAAAGGATATTAAAGCTGCATTCATAAAATATGATTGTCCAGGAAATGTACGCGAATTGGAACACATTATAGAATCCTCGGTTACAATGATAGACGGTGAAACTACAATCATGCCCGAGCATTTGCCGGTTGGCCTGGTTTCTTTAGTACACCCACAAAAAAGATCCGGAACGGCTCCACTGTCAGAAGTACTATTAAAAGCTGAAGAAAAAGCTATTTTGGATACTTTAGAAGAGTATCACCGGAATATTTCGAAGTCTGCAGCAGCACTTGGAATATCCCGTCAGAATCTGCAATATCGTATGCGGAAGCTTAACATGAATAAAGACAAACCTCAATGACAACACTGATGTATATGGTAAAATGAGCCCATTAGTTCATAGCGTAAAGTTACAGTAGGGTTTTAGTGGGAAAAGCAACCAATTTAATAGAAAAGAAGATGGCATCCTGTTAAAATATTAATTGCGAAAAAAATACTCAAAAAGGATGGTCATCTTC
>JBLNDG010000158.1:0-35401 GCA_050261415.1 Caulobacteraceae bacterium
AAATTCTTCTTCCAGATATTCCAAGCAAATCTTTTCCATTTTTTTAGATACGTTGAAATCACTGCCTTATAAGGCAACATTTTTGCTCAAAAAATTTATACTTTCTTATACAATAAAAAAGCTATTGAAAATCAATAGCTTTTTTTATCTACATCATTATTTTATCTTTCAGTATAAACGCCTTGCCTTTATGAACCACTTCCAGTCCATTACCTTCAAGCAGCTCATACACAGTACCTTTACTGCTTATTGTAAGTTTTATCAGCCGGCCTCTATAAGTCACCTTAAAGCTGTATTCCTCCCAGGCAGGATGTATATAAGGAGAGAAGCTCAATACATCATCATGCACTCTCATCCCTGCAAACCCGTTTACTATGCACATCCAGCTGCCGGCCATATTTGCTGTATGCACCCCATGATGGGTGTTACCCTGATAATCATCCAAATCCATTCTTGTTGCCTTGATAAAATAGTCATACGCCTTTTCATGATAGCCCACATCATTGGCTACTATGCTGAAAATGCATGCAGAAAGTGATGAATCGTGAGTAGTAACCTTTTCGTAGTAATCATAATCCTTCCTTTTCTGATCAGAACTGAACATATGCCCGAGCAGGAACAATGCCAGTACGACATCAGCCTGCTTGCATACCTGGTGCCTATAAATTACTAACGGATGATAATGCAGAAGCAGCGGGTAGTTTTCTTCCGGGGTATTTTCAAAGTCCCATACTTCTTTTTCCAGGAAGGTATCGTCCTGCAAATGTATCCTATACTTCTCGCTGTATGGTACATACATATTGTCAGCGGCTGTTTTCCAGTTTGTTATTTCTTCAGGTTCAAGCCCCATGGCGGAAACCAGCCTGTCATAGTCCTGCTTATATTCCTTTTTGATTAAGACAGCAGTATCATATGCATATTCGAGGTTTTCCTTTGCCATGAGATTTGTGTAGAAGTTGTTGTTAACAATTGCTGTATATTCATCGGGTCCGGTGACACAATTTATGCAGAACTTGCCATCCTTTTCACTGTTATAGAAACCAAGATCTGCCCACAGCCTGGCTGTTTCAAAGAGTATTTCCGCGCCGTAGGAAAGCAGGAACTCATAATCCTGTGTAACTTCCATATACTTTTTTATTGCATAGGCGATATCCGCATTTATGTGGTACTGGGCTGTGCTGGCAGGAAAATATCCGGAACATTCCTCCCCGTTTATTGTCCTCCAAGGAAAGGAAGCACCCTTTTTATGGGATAATTCTCTTGCCCTCCCCCTTGCCTGATCCAGTGTGTTGTACCTGTATTCAAGAAGTTTCCTGCTTATATCCGGTCTGCTGTATAAAAAGGCAGGCACGACATACATTTCAGTATCCCAAAAATAATGGCCTTCATAGCCTTCTCCTGTCAACCCCTTTGCGCATATGCTCGTCTTTCCGTCTCTTCCAACCGACTGCAGAAGATGGAAAAGGTTGAACCTTATAGCTTGCTGCAAGGGCAAATCCCCTTTAATTTCAATATCCGACCGGTTCCAAAAATCTGCGAGGAAATCATACTGTTCCTTTTTTAATTTATCATAGCCATATGCAATTACGTTTTCCGGTATATCAAAGGCTTGGGCCAGAATGCATTCCTGGTCTTCCTCCGAAGCACTGTAAGCGATATACTTCGTATATTCTACAGCTCTGCCCTTTTGCGCGGCTACATTGTATTCCAACCCAACGCTGTCTTCTTTAATGTATTTATCCTTGTCAAAGGAGCAGTCGGTTTTTAAGACGCCGCTTATTACACATGAAATCGTGATACCGGTTTTTTTTGTCTTCTGCAAGAGTGCTGCTGTGTCGGCATTGGTAATTGCATTAACAGTATATAGCGAACCTTCCTCCAGTCCTGATCCTATTCTGGGGTCTTTTTCCCCCAGTGAGCGTTTTGCTCTTCCGTCTATTTCTGAAATGATTTTTATGTTACCGTTAAAGTTCAGAGGAGTCACTTTATATTTAACTGCAGCCAGGTTTTTTCGTTGAAAGCATACCATTCTTTCTGTTTCCAGTTCTATTTGCTTTCCTTTGGGCGATTGCCATATAAGTCTCCTCTTCAGTATTCCTTCTCTCATATTAACTGAGCGCTTGTATTCCAGTAGGTCTCCCGTCAGCATATTGAAAGCTTCATCATCCAGGTATAACATGATTTTCTTGCCATTGGCAGCATTAATCATTGTCTGGCTTTTCTCCGGAAAACCATACGCTATTTCACCATATTTTATAGTACCTTCTTCATATACACCATTTAAAAAGGTCCCTTCAGCACCTAACCCTGTATTTTCCTCAAGCCCTTCTTCAAAAGTTCCCCTGATGCCGATGAATCCGTTGCCAATCGAAAAAACAGTTTCACTGTGGAAATTTCTATCAGGATTAAAGCTGTCTTCGATAATTTCCCACTCATCAAGCCTATAATATGGCTTAATCATTCCTACATCTGTTTTCATGATGCATGCCCCCTTAAATAAGTCTTCCTATTCTTTAACAGCTCCCGAGGTTAACCCTGATACTATCTGCTTCTGAAACAGCAATACAACAATCAATGTAGGAATGGTGACTATAACCGTAGCTGCCGTGACATCCCCCCATAATATAGTAAACTGGGTCCTCAAAAAAGAAATTGCAACCGGAACAGTATGAAAAGCCTTATTTGTATTCAATGTAACTGTGAGCAGGAATTCATTCCACGCTGCTATGAAAACTATTATAGCTGTGGTAAAAATCCCCGGCGCCGCCAGTCTGAATACTATTTTGAACAATATCTGCAAGGATGTAGCTCCGTCAATTGTTGCCGCTTCCTCCAATGCTATCGGAATCTTGTTAAAGTGCGTGACTAAAATAAATACGGCAACGGGTAAGGTAATTGTAGAGTACGGCAGAACAACAAAATAGCTGTTCGTCAGATTCAGATTCATAAACAGATTGTAAATAGGAGCAACGATAATCATCTGCGGGAACATGGAAACTGCCAATATTACCCCAAGCAGCAGATTCTTTCTCCTAAACTTGAATCTGGTAATTGCATAGGCAGCCAGCGTTGCTACCATAACCACATATATGGAGGTTATACTGGCAACTATAAAGCTGTTCAGCATAGCATGCAGTATGCCGTTATGCAAAACATTCACATAATTCTCCACTGTAGGATTTTTTGCCATTATGCTGAAAGCCCCTTCCCCGAATATCTCTTGTGTAGGTTTGAAGGAGGTAATGAGTACCCATATAAATGGGAAAACAATAACAACCAGATATAGCGATACTATTGTAAACACAAGTGCTTTAAACTTGTTTGACTTCTTATCCATTACTACACCCCCTAATCCCTTTCCATAACATTCGCGCCAAGTATCTTTATATAGAAGGCAGCAATTATTGCAACACAAACAACCATAAGTATTACCACTATTGAGCCGTAACCGAAGTTGGTCTGCTGGAACATGGTTTTATATGCGTATATGGACAGGGTTTCTGTTGAACCTCCGGGTCCGCCGCCGGTAAGTACATAGATAAGGTCAAATACCCTGAATGCATCCAAGGTTCTCATCAGAAGCGCCACAAGTATTGACGGCTTCAATAGAGGAAGGGTTATTTTAAAGAAAGTGTTGAATATGCCTGATCCATCAACCTTGGCGCTTTCATATACCACTCCGGGTATAGTCTGAAAACCGGCCAGTATAAGGAGTGCCATATAAGGAGTAGTTTTCCACACATCTGCAAGTATTGCAGAAGCCATGGCCCCGCCCCCTGATAATAGCAAATCCCTGGAATCACCAACTATATGAAGAATTTGCAGTATATGTGCTACTATACCGCTGGTTCCATCGTACAAGTAGCTCCACATAAGAGCAGCTACAGTAGTCGGTATTGCCCAAGGTATGAGAGAGATGGCACGTATAAAACCCTGTCCCCTCATAGCCTTGTTCATAATGATTGCCAGACCCAGACCAAGTACTAATTCAAGAGCTACAGATATGATTGTAAATACTACTGTATTTTTTAACGCTATACCTACTCTTTCATCTTTAAATGCATCATAGTAACCCTTCAACCCGATAAAGTTAGATTTTACAAAGCATGTTTTCATGTCCTCCATAATGAGCCGGAGGTTTTCCCTGTCAGGGAAATCAAAATTGCTGATGAAATAGTCTGTTTCCGACAGCAGTTTATCAAAATTATCGTTTACCTGTTTTTTCAGGTCCCCGTCCAGTTCAATATAACCTGATTGATTAGCAAGCAGCTCTTTGAATGCATTGACATTGCTTATAACTTCATCCACTTTCCCTTGGGCGTCCTGGGGGAAGCTCTCTCTGTTCATATCAAGGAACATAATTACATAATCCGAATTTTCTTTGAAAAGATTTGCATTGAACTTTGCTTCCATGGAAAGCTTAGACTTTTGTTGATCATTCAATTGATAGTCAAATAATGAATAATTGATTACTTTAAAAATAGGCCAAAGTGAGAAAAAAACTATGAGAATAATTGCTGGAAGTATAAAGAGTGATTCCTTAAACCCCATTCTTTTCATCCGACCACTCCCCCGAAAAGATTTTCATAAAGGAATTGGGCCCCGTTTTACTTGAGCCCAATTCCTCTATTGTTTCATATTTTTTGGTTTGTTGAAATATTTCTATTTCAATGCATTATTCAAATTTCTAACTGTAGTATTAATATCCTGTCCTCCTGATAAATACTTGTGAACATTTACCATTATTATATCCGAAGTCTTGGAATACTGAGGAGAAACCGGTCTTGAGATTGTTGTTTTCATTGCATTCTGGAAGCCTTCAAGCTTAAGCATCGGGTTGCCTACTCTTTCATCAGTTAACAGATAGTTATAACCCGGTAAGTGAGAGCCTAATCTGGACATTATCATCTGTCCGGTCCAACCTGCTGCGTATTTTACGAATTCAAAGGCACCGTCAGCATTCTTTGAGTTCTTGTTAATGCCAAGTACCCATCCGCCAACTGTACTTCCCTTTGGAAGCGGAGCTATACCAACTTGTTCCGGTTTAACCGGACCGGTCAGCATTGCATACTGATACGGCCAGTTCCTTGCGAATACAGACTTGCCATTTATGAATGAATTATGAGTTTCAGCCTCGTTGTAGTTAAGTATATCCTTTGGTACATAATCTGAAGTTACAATCTTCTTCATTGTTTCCAATCCGGTTTTGATGTCCTTGAAAGCCCCTGTAAATTCAGTAACATTGCAGGTAAGGCCTTCATACTGTCTTGCCTGGAATACGAAACCATCTGTAGTTCCGCCTTTTCCCTTATACTTCTTAGCCATAGCTGCCAGTTCATTGTAGTTATATTTGCCGGAAATAAGCTTAGCAGCATCAGTCTTGCTAACTATGTCGGAACGGAAATAAAGCAGGCCTAAATCAGGGAATAAAGGAAGTGTATATTGCTTGCCCATATAGTTTCCTGCTGCCATTGAGCCAGCGTTGTATAAAGACTTCTTTAATCCGGCCTTGTACATATCCATATCTATTGGATTAAGATATCCTGCTGCAGCAAATTCGCCGGCCCAAACAACGTCCATGGATATTACGTCATATTCGCTGGAACCTGCTGACAGTGAAGTCATTAACTGGTCATGCATCTGTGTTGAATCGTTAGTCATCTGCACCCATTCAACCTTGTATTTGCTCTGGGATTTGTTGAATTCATTTATAAGTGCCTGTGTTGCGGGTGTTGTGTCTGCCTGAGTTGCCCATTTGATAACCGTTGGTGTGTCAGCATTTGCGCTTATGCCAAAACTAAAGATAATCGTGAAAACCATAATAGCAGCTAATAACAAAGAAATTCTTTTTTTCATTTATTTCCCTCCTAAAATGTTTTCCTAACCACATTCTAAAATAAGCCTAGTATAAAATATACCAAAATATTAACATTTATGATAAAATATTAATACCGTAACCGGATAAAATGTAATTATTTTCTAGGATATATCAAACATAGAACCTTGCATACCAGACCAGAGAATATCAGCGAAGGCAAGCACAGTAAATTTTGAAGGGGGGCCATTCTATGAATAAAAAGATTTTTACTATTACTAGTATACTTATCTGTTCTGCCGTGATTGGATTTGGAGTTTTCTATTTTACTTATATAGCAACAAACAATAAAATTCTAGAGGAAGTAAGGAACACTGAAATAAAAGACATTGATTTAACCCAAGTTGCCGATGGTGATTACATCGGAGATTTCAGCTATAGCAAATCATACTGTAAAGTAGAAGTTACCGTTAAGAATCATAAGATAGAAGATATAAAAATTCTGAAAAACAGTAAAAGCGCCCATGGGAAAAAGGCTGAAGCTGTGATCAGTAAGATTATTGAAGAGCAGAAAAACAATGTAGATGTAATATCCGGGGCAACTACAACGAGTAAAGCACTTCTTAAAGCAGTCGAATCAGCTTTAAGCAGCGGATTGGCAAAATAGATACGTAATAAGGGGGATAGATAATGAATTTTCTAGGTAATATTATCTGGCTTTTATTTGGAGGTATTATAGGAGCAATTGCATGGGCCTTGGCAGGTCTGATTTGGTGTGTGACAATTATCGGAATACCCTTCGGAGTTCAGCATTTTAAGCTTGCGAAACTTGGGCTTATACCTTTCGGAGCGAGCATACATTAGATATTGAAGAAAAGCCATGCGGGTCCTGTTGTACCTGCATGGCTTTATTAGTGGACATACTACCATAATATCCTCCACAGATTATAATAGATTCTTCTTCGCAATATACTGCAATTGCTACTTATAAATAGAAATTATACAAATTTTATATGACCGTTTAAAAATTGTCAATGCCGGAATATTCAAATTTCACGGTATGTTTTTTGCGCAATTCTGATTTTATCCGAAAACCATTTTAAGATAATAGCCGCAAAAAAGTAAACTGGTACTGAATAAATATGTTTCCATGAAATTAAACTATATAGCTTCGCCCAAACAAGGATGGGCTCTAAAACTAATGAAAAAATCAAGGAAAGTATTATATTAGCATAAATAAATGATTTCCATCCCGGAAAGTATTGATAAACCAGTGTAAATATAATAGGCACTGAGGAATAATTAGCAGAAATTGACCAGGGGAAAATGGGAACAAGGTTGATAGGGTAAGCCCATAGAGTGATCGATGTACCTATTTCGTCAAGCAATACCGCAATAAATGAAGTAGCAAAAAGATAAAGGACCATTTCTTGTAACCTTTTTTTATCAATCAGCCGATACCAGATAAACCATGGAGCAGTAATCATTACCAAAAGAACCCACCACCTGATTGAAAAAACGCCATAACTTAACCAAATTTCATACCTTGTCTGAAACAGCATCTTTTCATATCTGACAATGAATTTTAGACCCTCTTCCATAGGAAAATTCTCCTTCCAAGCTTACCTGAACTATCCCTTCTTAGCCACCTTAGCTGTTATCGTCAGTACAACCAATATTATTACCATAATTGCTCATTATAAAAAGCAATTTGCCACACTATTACCGCATTTTCACATCAAGCTTCCTCTATTATGCTCATAATTATTTGCAAAAGCTTGTTACCGTTGACACAACATCCTTATCCGACCAATATCCCTCATGTTTTATACCCGTAAATTCGTTAACGCCGGCATTACTAAAATAATCAGCTAATGAATATGGAATTGAACTCTTTATTGTTGTATCCGAGTCGGATGTAATGATCAATGTTTTTGCTGTTACCGATTTTGCATATTCTTTTGTATCAATATTATCTGTAATAAACCATCCAAATGGACTGTTAAAGACCGGTATAACAGAATTATATAAATCATGCACATCACGGTAAGGCGCTGCTAAAACCAATCCGGCGCAATCCCTTTGAGATGCAAGATACGTTGCTATACCTGTTCCATAGCTGTAGCCAATCACATAGATTTTGTCTTTATCAACATAATTCAAACCAGCGATATAATCATACAGCTTTAATGCTGCTTCCTGCATTGTCTTTAAATTCATGGAGCCTCGGCTTTCCTGGCTTCCGGGGTAATCGACGCTGACAAGTGTATAATCCTTAAAAACCTTGCCATATTTTAATACCGCATTGTAAGCAATCTCTCCCGAGCCTCCGAAATAAATTATCGTTTTATTTGCTTTTGTATAATCCGTGCTTCTTACATATCCTATTAAATCTTTATCTTCTCCGATTTCCAATTTTTTGATTGTTTCATCAGCTTCGGCAGATCGCTCCGCATTCTTATAAAAAGAATATGATATATACCTAAAAACTAAATTGAAGGCAATACCGCAAATGACGAACAAAACCGCCAACATTAGAACAACAATTGCTGCTACTTTAATATACCTATCCAATTATTATTTACCTCCCAATATTGTCTTTGCATCTTTACACCATTCCAGATATGCCTCATATATTCTTTTTCCAAACATGGCTGTCAGTAAAAAGTATTTATGGGCATCCTCATCATCCTGGATTTTTGTGAGCTCATTAACTGCACCTTGCAGGTATGGCAATTCACTTTTTATCTTTGACTCAAAATTATGTATATGCTCCAAAGTAACGCCAGGGCCTATTTCACCGCCAAAGAAAACCTTCAGTAATGTCTCATATCTTAATTCATCTTTTGTCACCGGAAGGGCAAGCCATTGGTTCAGATATTCCTTGCCGGCATCTATAATGGTATAAATCACTTTTTCCCTGCCGTTATCCGTTGTCTCAAGCTTTGTCACCATGCCGTCATTAACCAGATCATTAAGCGTCGGATATATGCTTCCATAGCTTGCACTCCAGAAAAACTTGAGTGTCGTGTCCATTCTTTTCTTTATTTCATATCCGGTCAGTGATTCATGACTTAGCAGTCCGAGAATCACACAATCCATCTTCTTTTCATTTGCCATTTCCATCCTCCTTTATCAAAATAACAATAATATTAATATATCAAACTGATATATGTAAGTATATATCAGACTGATATGTATGTCAAAAAAAAGTGCTGAAAATACCAGGCGTCCAAAACACCAATATTTTATATTTTCAGTTGACTTTGCCCTTAGGGGAAGGTGTACAGTAGAATTGAACAAAATATCGATACTTTAAGCATTTAGCCCATATAAAAATATGAAGAATGAAGGTGATCTCTTGCTATCGATAGGAGAATTCTCAAAGATATGCGAAGTATCTACAAAAACGCTTCGATATTATGAGGAAATTGGATTAATTAATCCTGATGAGATTAATCTAGAAACCGGTTATAGGTATTATTCCATAGGGCAGCTAAAAAAGATGCTCCTTATCAACCGCCTGAAATCTTATCATTTTTCTCTGGAGGAAATCAAAGCCGTTCTGGAATTGGAAGAGGGTACAAAAGAAGAAAGGCTTTGTTCTGTCCTTATAGGTACAAAATAGTGTATAGATTAGTACATTATATTAAGTAATTAGTTTACAAGAGCCTAAACTATGCTATAATTAAAATAAGATATGGTAGAATTTTGTATGCATATAGTTTGGGAGGGTAGTCAGTGGCACTTTTAAATTATGAAGATGTTGCTGAGTACTTTGTAGTAAGTTTAAATTACAGAGATATAGACATATCAAATTTGAAATTACAAAAAATTATGTATTATGCGCAATCTTGGTACTTAGCAGTTACGCATAATAGACTCTTTAATGCAGACTTTGAAGCATGGAAACACGGAGCAGTTATTAGACCTCTGTACTATAAGTACTCGATATTTGGTTACAATAATATTAATATTTTTTGTGATAACGAACAATATTTAAGAAATGTAAAAGCAAAATTTGGTGATTATGTTTGTGATTTCTTGGATAAAATCATAAAAGAATATGCATACTATACTGCTGAAGAATTGAGAGATATAAATCACAAAGAATTACCATGGCGTAAAGCTAGAGTAAATGTCGACTGTGAAGGTAGATCATCAGAGGTAATAAGAAGTGAATGGATGGAAAAATATTATGGTAATTATGCCGTTGAAAAGGGGTGGAAAGAAGTGAAAGATAATGTATTTAAATTTTCACTTAAGGAATTAAAAGCGGCAGATGAGAGAATCGAAAAGAAAAAGGTATTTACCCCTGATGAGACAAACATCAAAAGATTCCATGAGTTTATAATTGACTCGTATGAAAGTACAAAAGAGACTCTGTGGAGGGCTTTAGATGGTAGTAAATTATAGTAATAGGTCAGAACTAATTGATGATAGGCAATTTGCATTTGGCGAGATATGGAAGCTAAGAGACGAGTTAATAAGGTTGCTCCCAAGTGATAGGATTAAAAATGAGAGAACCATATACAAATGTAGAACAGTAGTGATTGTTCAAAATTCTAAAGAGAATAATGATGAAAATTATCTGTTGATTCGGATAGCTCCATTAACAACAACAGTCGAATTCGAGCAAATATTTGATGTCGTACTTCTTCCCAATAAAGATGAAGTGAAAGACAAATGTATGGCACAGATTCAATTAACACAACCAATATTAAAAAAAGACTTGTTTGAAAAAGTTGGAGAAATATCAATAGATAAAAAGAATGAAATTGCAGCTACAATAATGAAAATGGTTGGAATAGATATAAGCGCATTAGAATAAAGGCTCTGCTATATAGCAGAGCTTTTTTATTTATAATGTAAATCGTTACCTTAATCACCTGTCGTTACTCTGACCACCCCAAAAATCTTAATCAAAAATTTAACAATCTCCAAAAAGAAAAAACCTTGATTTCTCAAGGTTCGTAATAATCGTTTAAAATGGTGTGCCCGGAGGGAGTCGAACCCACGACCTTCTGATTCGTAGTCAGACACTCTATCCAGCTGAGCTACGGGCACATATATAGTTTTGTCTCTTAAAGCTACATATCAATTATAATCAATTCACTATCGCCAGTCAATGTATAATTCTGCTTGACCAATAACTTTATTAGATAATATGCACTTTTGATTCCTCTATTATTTTCTCTTTTATTAATAATATTCTGTTTCAATATCTATCGTGAATAAAATTCCAATCCATGAATACTTATACAGTATTGCAAACCGATACATGCTGTATATAAAGCGTAGTAAATAGGATAATCGTTATGTTAGTTTTGCATAATTACTCATAAACTCCCTGGAATCGAAATATGTCGATTTTTTCGACCTTTTTCGAGGTTTGTAACGGCTTTCACGATAGCGTATAATTGTGCCATGCATTGAACCTCAACGGCTCAGGCAAATTTTACAAGGTGGGAGTGCATTTAATGCCGAATGAAAAAACAGCTCTGAAAAGAGAACTGGGACTTGCTGCAGCAACGGCTATAGTAATTGGCAATATGATTGGTTCTGGAATCTTTATGTCACCTCAGTCACTCGCTGCTGCCTCAAATCCTAAAGCCTCAATTTTGGCTTGGGTCATCACTGCAATTGGTTCTGTGCTTCTTGCATTGAGCTTTGCAAAATTAGGGGGAGCAATGCCGCAGACAGGCGGTCCAATCGTTTACACCAGGGCAGCTTTCGGAGATTTCGCAGCCTTCCTGATAGCATGGACATACTGGATTGGTGCTTGGGTAGGAAATGCTGCAATTATTACCGGTTTTATGAGTTATCTGACATACTTCTTCCCGTTTTTTTCTACTAACAGACTTTTAGCATTTTTGGTCTCATCTTTAATACTATGGATATTCACATTTATTAATGTTAAGGGCGTTAAGGAAGCCGGCATTGTTGGTATTGTAACAACTACACTCAAAATAGTTCCTCTTGTGGTCTTTGTAATTCTTGCTGCGATGCATTTTGACAGTTCACACATGAGCACAGTTTCCTCACCTGACGTAGCTGGCTGGGGTACCGTTCCGGCAGCTATTGCTATTGCGCTCTGGGCGTTCGTAGGTCTTGAAAGTGCAACAGTTCCGGCAGGAGAAGTAAAGGACCCCGAAAGAGTCATCAAGCAGAGTACGATATATGGCACAATAGCCACTGCTGTTATCTATATTCTTGTATCTGTACTAGCTATGGGTGTTATGGACCAGGCTGCATTAGCCAAATCCAGTGCTCCACTTGCAGATATCATTAATTATGCTACCGGCGGAACCTGGGGCGGAACATTTATCGCACTGGGTGCAGTTATTTCAACGCTAGGCGCGACCTCCGGATGGATTCTGACTACTGCAAGGAGCGGTTTTGCAGGCGGAGAAGAAAAGCTTTTCCCTGCTATATTCGCTAAAGTTCATCCAAAATACAAGACACCCCATATATCCTTGATTATAAGCGGTGTTGCTGCGAATATACTGCTTATCATGAACTATGTATCTTCATTGACCACTGCATTTACTTTCATGCTGCTGCTTGCAACCCTTGCGTTCCTGCCTGCATATGCATTCTCAGCAGCTGCTGAAATTGTTCTTCTTACAAAGCAGTCAAAGGACTTCAATTTGTGGAACTTCCTGAAAAATTCCTTTATTGCATTGCTGGCGTTTGCATATTCAATATATGCAATATACGGAACCGGTGCCGAAGTTGTTATGTATGGCTTCATCCTCATGTTGATCGGTATTCCGTTCTACGTCTACATGCAGTTCCAGAACAATAAGCAGGATAAAACCATTGACAATATAAGAAGCACTGCAGGACTGAACAAATAACTGCCAGAACATAAAAACCTCACTTTGGTTGTTAAAAGCCAAAGTGAGGTTTTTTAGTAATTAATCATCATTCCATCAACTTCAATAGTCTGCACCCAAAAGAATTTTCTCATGAATATCCTTAGCAAATCGTTCCTTGCTCTTATTCCCTTCCTAATGTATATGTTGAGATCTCCCGCATAATACAAATCAAAGGCTTCAGGCATATCAGGCGTGCCCAGCTGAACAGCCGGGCTCATTACGGAACATCAGCCGCTCCTCATATTTCTTATATACAATGTGGCTGAATTGTCTTTTGAGTACTTCCGTATATGGTTTGCCGCGTCATTATCTATTGCAATATCCATCTACCTCACCTCTTGATTACAAAGTATAAAACAAAAGGCCTATAAAAAATATTCATTTTTATAAGCCCAAAACTGTTTCTATATTCATTTTATCAGATTCTCTAAGAAAAGTGTGCTTCCTGTTTTAGCTTTCTATATTTTTTTCGAAGGTATCTGCTTCCTCTTTAGCTTTCTTAGTTCTTGTAAGTGTATAAATACCTGCCAGAACCAATACCATCGGAATTATGCTTCTTTTTATCGACCAGTACAGGTTACTTCCGAATATAAGTCTCAAACCTGTGTGTTCAAAAGCATTCACGATTCCGAGAGCGCCCAGAATCAGCATTGCAACACCTGTATATTTCTTATATTTGATAAAAATGCTGTATTCGTAGACTTCAACATCTTCAACCTCTTCCCCGTTCCTGAGCCGCCTCCTGATGGCGTAGCTGTCAAAGAAGCTGAAAAACCATGCAGGTATCAAAACCAATGGTATAAAGCTCTCAACATTCAGATAAATAAGTATTGTAATTGATCCTATGAATGTAATCATTAGCTGGAACCCTCTTTTGAAAAGGTTCATATACATCTGTGCAGCACCGGGTACTACTGCAAAGCAGAAAAATATAAAACTCTCAAACAAACTGCTTCTATGTGCTTCACCTTTATTAGAAAACACCGACTTGCTTATACAGCTGCTGCAAATCTTGCCCCCGTTCACTTCCACCGCACATTCGTCACATATCGGCTGCTTGCATTTTTCACAGATATATTTTGCTTCAGATTCTTTATGATATTTGCAATTCATTCTATTTTCCTCCCTTTTTTTCTCTTTCTAACCTTCCGGTAATTCCGTCAAGTTCCATAAACTTTTCTGTGACATTGTCAAAGCTTTTGCCGAAGGAACTCAGCGGTTGATGCAGCCTTTCACTGATGTTTGTGGTAGTAGTATTCAATTCATTTCCTACCTTCGTTATATTATCTATGGGAGCCAAATTTATAAACAACATTATGAAGCCTGCTGCAACAAGGCTCATTCCCCAGTTTGTCAGCTCCCCGAGAGTGCTCTTGTAGACCTTCTTGTACTTTCTGAGATTTATTGATGACATTATGCTTGCCTTCAGGTCCATAGGAGGAGTTATAATACTTTCGCTGCTGCATTTCAGAAGTTTTCTCAACTCCCTGATCTCTAGAACTTCTTCTCTGCACTTTTCACAGGATTTCAGGTGTTTTATGACTGCTCGGTGCTCAAGCTCGTTCAAGCTTCCGGATACATATCCGTGCAGGTCTTCTTTATATTTATCGCAGTCCATATTTTTCACCTCCATTTATAGACTCTTCCAACTTAACCTTTAACATGCTCTTTGCCCTGTAAAGTCTGGTCTCTATTGTCCTTTTGGGAACACCGGCTATATCGGCAATTTCCTGAGGACTGAAATCTTCAAAATAATACAGTATAAGTACAGTCTTGTATATATCCGGCAGCTCCTCAACAACTTCTTTTATCTGCGCCTCATGCTCCTTTTTGATGAGCGTTTCTTCGGGGCCGCCGCTATCGTCAACTATAACATCATATATATCTGTCTCTTCGCCGTCGCCGTCCTGCAGTACCGACACTGTTTGGAGCCGTCTTTTTCTTGTCCAGTCAATGCACCGGTTTACTGCTATTTTGTACAGCCACGTCGAAAAGGATGCTTTGCTTTTGTAACCCTGCAGATTGTTGTAAACCTTTATGAATATTTCCTGGGTCAAATCCCTTGCTTCTTCCTGATCATGGGTGTAACCGAAGGCTGTTGAATAAACTTTGGTCTGGTACCTATCGATTATGACTGAAAACAATTCAGCTTTCCCTTTAAGTATATATGAAATTATGTCTTCATCCTTCAATACCCATCACCACACTTTTGCCAGGAATAAAGCTTTATAATGGTTCTTTGTTATATTATATAAGACGGAACCATTGCGCTTTATACTTCAACGACTGCAAAAATTAAATATCTTAATCCTCCAGAAGGTCCATAACTTCATCAAAACCATGGATGTATCCTACTGTCATCTCTATCAGTTTATCCTTGGAGCCCTTTGATATTTCATCCGCAACCGCGCACGCCCTCATACCGGCGCTTTTTGCTGCCATAACACCGGATACGGTATCTTCAAACACAAGGCAGCAGCGCGGTTCAATGCCCATATCCTCCGCCACCTTAAGGTAAACGTCAGGATATGGTTTGCCATGGTCAACCTCGCAGGAAGTTCTAATGTTTGAAAAATATTGCCGTATACCGTGGTTTTCGAGCATATAGCCAATGAGCTCCCTGGAATTGCTCGTCGCTATTCCAAGCTTAAAGCCCTTCGCATAAAGCTTCTGTATGAATTCCTTGGCGCCTTTTTTCATTTTGATGCGCCATTTGTAGTAATCCTCTGCCATTACGCGCCATTCCTCCATTATCTCCTCCAGGGATTCCGGAAGGTCAAACCGCGCTTTAAAGTATACCGCCGTTTCTGTATAGCCCATTCCCTCGATATCCGACTGCAAGCCTTCGGGAAGAGGAATTCCCCTTTTACCCAGGAACTCAATATCCACATCTCTCCATATCCACATTGAATCGATAAGTGTCCCATCCACATCAAATATAACCGCTTTAATATCTTTAAACATATATCCTCCTAAAACTGTGTTGTATGTAATTATTATATTGTAAATTCCGCAGCAGAAAAATAGGACTTGGGTATATAATATAATTTTTGTTTATTTTATTACCCTATACGCAAAAAGAAAAGGCTCAGATGAGCCTTATTTTATATCTATATTCCCATTGTTGGTCATCAATTCAACTTTGTATTGACCACTTCCCAGCTTACCCTGCGCCGTTGTCTCCTGGTTATTTTTGCTTACCTGCAACGGCTCGCTGCCGTTTATATCTCCGAACCTTGTCTTTGCATATATATCACTGTTATTTATATTTGGAGATTCATAGGAAATATCTCCGAAGGAATTTGTAATGCTGGCACTTCCTTTAGCTCCAACCGCTTCTATCCTTCCGTTCTTGTTTTCAACGTTTATATCGCTGCCTATATTCTCCATGTTTATATCACCAAAGGAGTTGGTTATCTCTGCTTTCCCGGTTATGTCCTGTACGGTTATCTGCCCGTTATTGTTTATGGTCTTCAAATCTCCGCCTACTTTTGCAGCCTGAATGTCGCCGAAATGGTTTTCCAGCACTGCCGCTCCCGTGATTTCCTCAGCGGTGATTTCGCCGTTTTTATTTGCTATGTCGGCTTTGCCGCCCACACCTTTTACTTCTATATCTCCGAAGGAATTGTCAATATCCACACTACCGCCTATGCCTGAAGCTTTTATCTGACCGTTTTTATTCTCCAGGACAGCGTTTCCGTCAATACCTTCAACGCTTATATCCCCAAAGCTGCCATCCGCATCAACGCTTGCCTGCTTCGGAACATATATTGTGAAGTCAATCTGAGCCTTTCCAAAATCATTTTTATCCACACCTGAAGGATTTTTGGGGGATATCTCCGTTATCTCCCCTTCCTTGATTTCAACTGCGTCCTTTGCATATGCCCTGGCTTTGTTTTCATCATTGCACTTAACCCGTACCTTGGCTTCGATGCTTATGCTTTTTGCATCCGTTGGAAGTACTTTTATATCCCCGAAGGTATTTGTGACCTTTAGTTCTTTTATATTGTAGCTGCTGGAAATATTGTCTTTCGTATAGGTTTCGTTTACCTCGGTCCTGTACCTGACCCCGTCAATAACTGAGTTTCCATTGAAGTTAAAGAACATACGCCCCGGATCGTCAATATTGATGAATCTTACACCATTTGAAAGAAGTCCAAGAACTATAATGAATACGATACATAAACCATCAACACTCAGCTTCACTTCTGAGTTATTCCTGCCGTAAAGCACCATGTAGAGTATCATTTCCAAACCAAGACCAATGAGTAATACCGGCCAGTATTTATATATGTCCTTTATAGGAAGCTCAATAAAATTTTTGCAAAACAGCAGCACACCTACAGTTATCAAGCCAACAGCCAGTGTAATGCTGCCTACCTTTTTCTTAACCATTTCAGTCCCTCCAATTTGTTTTCTATATACTATTACGGATACAATAAAAAAAAGTCTTATGCTTATTAAGACTTTTGTTATATTATTTTTACTTCAAAAAAAGCCTGCGCATCTATGCGAAGTCCACAAAGCCGCATCATGCCGGCTGAAATATGCACAGTTATCAGATTTATTCGTATATTTTTGCCTCTTCCTGTCCTCGCAGCACTCTCAGAGCACCCTTGGCAAGTGCCTCCATCTCAAATTCTCCCGGATATACCTTGACTGGTGCAATAAACTCTACACTTTCCTTTATCCAATTGATAAGCTCTCTGTCATATGCCATTCCTCCGGTTAGTATGATAGCGTCTACATTCCCCTTTAGTGCCGCAGCGCCTGCTCCGATCTCCTTGGATATCTGGTAGGCCATGGCTTGATAAATAAGCTTTGCATAAGAATCACCGCTCTTTATCCTACGCTGAACCTCTCTTCCGTCATTGGTTCCCAGGTATGCCGTCAAGCCTCCATTTCCTGTTATCTTCTTCTTTATCTCATCCACTGATTGGCTATTTCATCCGCTATTATCCCTGCAAGATTGGATGGGTGCTGCCCCATAACCCCAAGTTTCAGATCCTCCAGCATCTGTTTATTTACTATATAGGTACCTCCGGTGACAGGCTTCATATTTCCGCCTCTGCCTACTACGGCATTGAAGCTTTCGAGGGGTATACCCTCCGCCTTATAAGTGTTTCCAGTATTATATCCTTCCTGAAACCATATTGCTCATATATACTGTTGAATTTTTTTATCTGATCGGCAGAATGTGAGATCACCTTTGTAAATACTTCTTCTTCATTTTCAAATACAGCTATTTTTGTTGATGTCGACCCCGGATTTATAACCAGTATCCTGTATGCTTTCTCCATATTATCCTCCTCAATCCCTCCATTGTATCTTATTTAATAGTACCATACTGTATATAACAAAAATGCTATCATTCTAAATTTAGGCTCTGTTTAAGAAAGATGTAAAAACATTTGTCATGTGAAGTATGGAATTGCGAATTTCAACAAATTTTAGAGTTTTGCATTATTAGTTTGTCTCACTTTTATGTCAATTGCATATGTTGTATTGTCAAAAGAATTATGTAAACTCTTCTACATATTGCAAGAATGGAGGATTTTTTATGCCTTATTATTATCCGTACAATCCACCAGGAGGTTACTATTGCCCACAATGTGGTAGGTTACATCCTTACTATCGGGCTTACGGTTACTGCCCTTGGTGTGGTTATGGAGCAGCATTTCTTGGTGGACTTCTGCTCGGAGGATTACTACTCTAAAACAAATTTAATAAACAGAAAGGAAGAAACAGAAAACCAAATCCCTGCTTCTTCCTTTTTCACTTTTACGAATCGGTTAAAAACTGCTTACATCCCTAACATCGATACCTGCATGTACGAGATCATCAACAAGTGCTTTGGCATCCTTTGCATTTACCTTCATTACCATCTGCTTTGCCTTAACCACCTTGGAGTCAAAAACGCTCATTGCATCAATAGAGATTCCATGCTGCTTTACTATGTTTGCTATTTTCGCTATTTGCCCCACGAAATCAGGGATTATGATATACAGCCTTGTGCCTTCATTGTCAACACCCATCGTATCGGCAAAAGCATCAAATATATCTGTTCTTGTAATGATGCCTGCCATCCTGCCTTCCCCGTCCAAAACGGGAAGTGCACTTATGTCCTTTTCTTTCAAGAGGAATATGGCCTTCTCAATGTAGTCATTTTTATTGATGGTGATAAAATTCCTGTTCATCAAGTCCCCAACAAGCGTCTCCGCAAGAAGACTGCAGCCTTTTTCACCACAAAAATATTGGTTTATAATATCCTCTTTTGCTATGATTCCGACCAGTTCTCCTCTTTCAACAACGGGTATATTGGAAAACTGCTTCTCCTGCATTAGATCCAGTGCTCTCCTTGCAGTAGTTTTAGGGGATACATAGACCGGGTTGGGGGTCATTCTATTCGATACATACATTGATATCCCTCCTTGCAATATTTTATTAGTATTACTTTATCATAATATTGCAGGTATTTCATCAACTTTTATCAAAACTTCCCGGCAGCATATCCGTGCATGAATTAAATGCCTGGAATATACTTACTGCTTTGCACTTAAATATTTGTCAAAAACACTGCTGAAATCTTTACCACCAACCTGCTCGCATACCTTTAAAAAATCTCCGGTAGTCGCATTTTTGAATGCATATTCCTTATAGTAAGTTTTCATTATATCATAGAATTTTTCATCTCCAACCTGCTTCCTGACTTCATTCAGCAGTACGGCTCCTTCGTTATACACTGCAGGCCCATAATCCTTCCAGTTTTTATATTTGCTTAATGGCTTTAAAACTACGCCGTCAAAGGCTCTGTTGGAAATGGCATCCTTCGCTTCACCCTCGATGTATTTGTAATAGCTGTCCCCGGATTTTCTACCGAATTCATCCTCGACGAATACAACCTCGGAATACGTTGCAAAACCCTCATCCAGCCATGCCTCATCTATCTCATCGTTTCCCACAACCCCATACCACCACTGGTGGGCTGTTTCATGCACCGTAGTAAACAAAATATAATCCTCATTGCTATCATCGTCATAATATTCCTCATTTATATAAACCAGACCGGGATATTCCATCCCGCTTGGGAATTCAGTCTCAACAACCGAATAATTCGGGTACGGATATTTGCCGAATCTTCTATTGAATACTTCAATGGATTCCTTGGCATACTGCAAAGCTGCTTTTCCTTTTTTGTCCTGCCCTTTGTAGTAGTAGGATTTGATTTCTGTGTCCCCCACATTATCCTCAATTACCTGAAAAGCAGTATTTGCAATGAATGCAAAATCTCTCATGTCATCTGCCTCAAATCTCCAGGTCTTTTCACCGCCTGCTTCCTTCTCCTCTTTTAAAACGCCTGATGCCGCGATTGTGTATTCCTTGGGGGCACTGATATTTACGGTATAATCCGAAACATCGCTGTAGAAAGGGTCTCCCACTGCATAGTACTTGTCAAGATTCCAACCCGTGCTGTCATATACTGCAGCAACAGGATACCAGTTCCCTAAATTAAAGTTGCTTTTCCCATATCCGAATCTCTCACCTGCCGGAGGTATCACAATCTTGTACTTCATGGCAAGCGAAACGCTTTCGTTGGGCTTCAACGCCTGTGGAAGTTCGACCTTCATTATTGTTTGACCTTCTCCCTGGAAACTGAACTTTAAAGGTTTACTGCCCGTTGAGTCAGAAAGCTCAACGGCCGTAACATCGGTATAGCCCGGACTGAAGCCCCTGCTGTACGCCCGTTCAAAATCATCAAACAGGAATGGTGCTGTCTCCTTGGCTTTGAATGCATTTGCATATACATGGAAGTATAGTTCGTTAAGCTCTACATTATCATTATTTTTGTATACCACCTGCTGGTCCACCGTCAGGGTTTTATCGGCAGGATTCAAATCCGCATTGATTGTATAATTGTTTATCTTTGTTTCTTCCTTGTTTTCTACCTTTGCCGGTGCAACTTCCGCCTGCTTCTTGGCCGAGCAGCCCGCAAGCAGTGATGCCATTATGATTATAATCATGATACCGACGGTTATACGCTTTGCTTTCTTAATCAATAAAAATCAACCTTTCTTTTAGCAATTGCCAACATATTTATAGAGTGTACTGCCTGTTCTTATATTATGACAGCACATAATTATTATTTATTTTAACCATGCTTGTACTTATGCAGAATTTTTGTATTTATCCCATGTACTGAATAAAAAATTTAAAGGTTGTACCTTTACCTGCCTCCGAGTCAACCTCTATCCGGCCGCGAAGCTTATTAACCTCTTCCATTACTGCTGCAAGTCCGAAGCCCCTTCCCGACAACTCTGAAACCGCTTCTCTTGTAGAAAAATCACTCATGAATATTAACTTTGAGAGCTCATTATCATCCATTGCTTCTATTGTTTTTTCACTGTAGAGCCCTTTATCCACCGCTATTCTCTTAACCTTGGCAAAATCGATCCCACGGCCGTCATCTAAAATGCAAATCTTTATTTCATCCCCCAGGCGTGAGACAGCACAGTCAATCCTGCCAACCTTGTCCTTTCCACAGTCTTCCCGTTCATAAACATATTCAATCCCATGGTCCAGACTGTTTCTGAACACATGCACCAATGCTTTCATAAAGCCTTTATAGACATCAGGATCAACCATTACATCGTCACCTGAAATTTTAACCTCGTCGATAAGCTTATCCATCCTTTCAGCCAGCTTGACAACATAGCTTTGGTAAGGCCGGAGCAATTCCTTGATTGATCTGTACCTAAGCTTTTTGACTTCCGCGAGGATGTTCCCGGCTCCTTCATCTGCCTCTCAAGCTTTCTTTTTTCCGTCACATCCGTGAGTATCACCATGAATTCCAATGTTTCGCAGTTACCGTCAACTTCCATTATTTTATACTCCATGCTGATAAACCTGCCGCTGATGCATATCTCCTCCGGCAGCAGGGATAGGTATATGTCCTGTTTGACTTTTTCTCCTGTGAGGATTGCACCGAATATCTCCTCTGTTAATTTCCGCCCTTCTGAGTCGTTGGGGTATACCAGGTCAGTGAATTTCTCGCCTGCAATATCCGCTTCGAATATATTCTTGCATTCTGCACTGTATTCCTTCTGTATTACCAGATCACTGCCGAAATATAGGAACCCTTGTCCTGCGTTATTCAAAAGGCTCTTCACCGCCCTTGTGCTCTCCTGCAGTTCGTTGGTTCCCTCTTTAACAATTATTTCAAGCCCATCGTTAAGCTGTTTTATTTCATGGTACATCCTCTCATTTTCACCAGCCAGTTTTTCCGAATCTGAGAATGCTTTGGAATACTTTGAAGACAGCATATAGGGCTGGAAAAACGTGAATATGAATATGCCAAGGGAGATTTGCGGCCATGTATCTACGACACCGGTGTGGTACAATATATCGTTTATTGAAGCAGCGATAACAACAAGCAAGCCGCAGAGCACCGCAACAGCGCCCTTCCTTTTTTTGACCGCCGACTTGATAAGCCCATAGAAAAGGTATACTAATGATAAAATTACAAAAGCTTCAAAAGGCTGCATGGTGTAATAGTATATGTTAAACGGGGTAAAAACTACTACCGTACATATTGCTGACACGAAGTACTTCGCTGCTTTAATTCCTATACTCGGCACTTCATTCGGGAAGAGCTCCCTGATAAACGCCATGAATGCAAGCAGACCCAAGTATAAAGACAACAAAGCAAGTTTATAGTATAGCTCCCACGGTATGCGGGGAAATATGTACAAAAGAAAAGCAGATTCAACTAAGCACAGGTATACGGAAAGCAAAAGCATACGGCCGAAAAATACAGTGCTGAAGCATCCTTTTTTCTTCTCATGAAAAGCCCAAAGTGATAAAAGGACATTATTAGAAGACATCCCAAGGCAAGCAGGCCTTGGCTCTGTTCCTTGCGATCGAGGTAGTTGATCTGCTCTCCGGTTCCAAACCGTACTCCTTCAATACCTGTATTTATATCGTAAAAATTGGACATCTGAACTATTATTTCAATCTCACTGTCATTAGTATTAAAATATGAGACTGTGGGTATATATAAGGGTTGTTCTTCCGCCTTGCTTCTCCCTACTATACCCTGCTCAGCAACAGCAAATCCGTCAACCCATACTTTTGATGCCGTAAGCAAGCTTTTGGTCTTCAGTCCGTAGTATCCGTCCCTACCATTCACCTTAATCTTCAGTCTCAATGTTGCATAGCCAAATGTGGGAAGCTTTTTACCCCCTATGTACTGCTCGTCCATAAAGAAAGGTATGTAAATATAACCGTCCGGCTTAAGGGATGTGTTTCTGAAATCCTCTGGGGTATACAGCTGATTCCAATACAACTCCCACTCACCGTCGAGCTTTGCTATGCCATTCTTTTCAAAGTCCCATCCCGACAGGTCAATGAAGCCTTTATCAGCTTTAGCTTTGTTAGTGTTATTTGAGGAACAGCCCGGCAAAACAGTCATAAACAAAATTACCAATAAAAGGGTTATAGCTCTTACTATCCGTTTATTGATCTCCACAAATAGTACCCCCCGGAACGGCCGTAATATCTCTATTTATGCTAATTTTATACATGTTTCGACCGTTATTAATATTGTACCATATTCTTCTAGTTTACAAAACTGTTTTAACCCTGCCCTCTCCGTGCAAGAATAAGAAAAAAGGTGCAAAGCTGCACCTCATTCTATTTATTGCAATCCGTTCAACAATACCATATAGACCGGTATGAATATTATGCTGATTATAGTTGTTACGGTTACCATCACAGTTGCATACTCATAATCCGCATCATATGCTTTCGCAGTAATCGCCGACTGTGTAATAACAGGCATTGCTGACTGTATGATAAATACCTTTGTCATAAGTGCAGGGATAGGTATTATTAATGCCAATCCATATACGACAAGTGGGGCGAAAACAAATCTGCCAAAAAGCATGGCTGCCATATCCTTATCAAATTTGATCCTTTTTATGTCAATGCCGCCGAAGGTTATACCGATAAAGAGCAGCGACAGTGGGGTAGTAAGGTTCCCCAGGTATTTACAGCTGTCCAATATGAAAGACGGAAGCTGAATCTTCAGGAATATCAGTATCACTCCCACAAGAAAACCAAGTAAAGGAGGTGAAAATACCCTTTTCACAGTGTTCAGGCCCAGTGGGTTTTCCTCTCCGGTGCTGCTATCCTTGCTGACTCCATATATCCCTATTGTCCAGAACAATGTGGTATTCGCCGCATAGTAGAAGAGAACATACGGGATGCTCTTTTCGCCGAAAAGTGCGATATTAATGGGCATCCCCATGAATATCGTATTGGATGCGAAAAACATTGCCTGGAAGATTCCCCTTCTTCCCGGCCTGACACCAATAAGTTTGGCCGTGATCATTCCGGCGGTATAGCATAGGAGCATTGAAGCAAAGGGTATTATTATACCTGCACCGGCACCTATAAGCTTATCCCTGTCAAAGGTCGTAACCAGGTTCGATATCATCAGGGCAGGCAGTGAAATGCTCACCACCAGCCGGGAGAACAACTTCGAAGTATCCTCGCCGAACCAGCCCTTCCGGGTAAGGTAATAGCCCAGCCCGATCATTATTACTATACTTAGAACACTTTGAACTGCATTTATTACAACTTCCATAACGCATACTCCCATATACTGTATTTATTATAATGTTTGCTGCAGCATACTATTTGCCAAACTCCAGCCTGAGGAATCTAAACCGCTTGGACAGCAGGCTGAACAGTGGTAAAATGTACAAGAATATTGCATACCCCACAAAGCCCGAATCAACAGCTAAAGTTGCTGCCGGTACTGCTGCCGAGATATTCCATGGAATCATTACCGATAATACAATTGCGGTATCCTCAATATCGATTGCCATTTCATACTTGTCTTTTCCACTCGAATCATACACTTTTTTCATAAGCTGATATGCAAGCATCAACGCAAGAGTCTGGCTGCACCCGAAAGAGCTTGTCACCAGACTGGTTATTATCATTGTGGCAAATATGCCTATCTTACTGCTCAGCTTTTCAAACCATGCCTCTATGTCCTTCAGCAGGGCGGCACCTTCAAATACTCCGGACAGTGCAAAGGCAACCAGGATTATCAAAGCTGATTTAAGCATTGAAATTACACCGCCGCCCTTTATTATACCGCCGAGAAGGGTTTGTCCACTCATTTCATAGCCGGATACTATGTATCTCAATATATCCGGAATTGCAACCTTCTGAACAAGTACGGCGATAACAGCCCCGCAAACAATGCTTATAAACATTGACAGCTTTACATCCACCCTGAAAGCAGCAAGCAAAAGGATAACAACAGCCGGCAATATGACTATCACATTAAGATTGAAGGCATTCATTATCTCAGTACTTATGCGGTTTTCCCCAAGATGCAGCGGATTCTTAAGGGACAACACAGTATAAATTGCCAATGTAAAAACAAAAGGAACGACCGTAGTCTTGAACATATTTTTCACGTTTTTGTACAATTCTGTATCAGTTACTGCCGCAACAAGATTTGCGCTGGACGACATCGGAGAAATCCTGTCACCGAAATATGCACCGGCTATTATTGCCCCTGAGACCATGTTTATGTTCATGTTCCCGCCCTTCACCATAACGATCAGAATTGTTCCGATAGTTCCTACCGTTCCGAAGGAGGATCCAAGCAGAACAGATACTATGCAGCTCAATATAAAGGCATATACTACAAAATAGTTGGGATTCATCAGCTTTATCCCGTAGTACACCACATAGGCAACTGTTCCTGATGCCCTCCACACTGCAGTAATAGCGCCTATGAGAATAAGTATGTTTATTATCATGAGTGACTTTCTGGAGCTTCTGAGAACCATACCCATCAGTTCACCGGACTTGAAGCCGTGCCTCGCTGCAATAGCTATAAAAATAATTAGTCCTGCAAAAAGGGGATAAAACAGGAATATCCCCTTATAAACACAATACATCAGCAGTATAAATACAGCACATAATGCTGCGATTACATCCATATGACCCTACCCCCAGCCAATCAAAGAATGTTAGAGAAACCATATTTTATATTATAGTCCATAATTTCTGCCTTTTCTATATATACTCCTTCAGTTCCTTAATTTCTTCGACTAATTTCTTGTATTCGGCATCAAGCGCCTGGATATCATCGCCTTTCCCCGGCATGGAAAGCCTGCTCAGCACCTCCGAAAGTCTGGTTTCAAGTATCAGCTTCTGTTTTTTGCCGTATGATTATCTATTTCTCCCTCACCGCTATCTTCAAGCTGTGCGATATATGAAAAATCTCCATAGCATTTTACATATCCCCCGGAAACCTCATTGCTGCCTGCAATAATGTCAAGCAGTATCGTCTTGCCTGTACCATTTGCGCCCACTATACCAATCTTATCTCCGCTGTATGCCTTAAAATCCTTTATATCCAACAGCAGCCTGTCTCCATAGTATTTCTTCAAATTACATATCTCAAGCATTAACAAAAAATCCCCTCCTGTGTCGTCCGGAGAGGATAGCATGACCATATGCAAGTATGCATACCAATATACGGTAATACTTGTATAATAAAATATATTGAGCAGGAATGCCTATCCTAACCGGAAACAATATCGGCGCAACACAAAAACCACCTTCACCGAAGGATACTACGCCCATCTATCAATTTGTTCCAAATTAGAATAACATTCTCATCGTACGCAAGTACCTTACCTTTCTTCAATTTCGTCTATATTATATTAGAGAAGTATTTCCCCGTCAAGTTATAATTATGTAACTTTTTCAAAACTTTGTTATTGTAGACACAAGTAGGAGGATATTGACCCAATATGTCGAATGTATAACAATGACAAAAGCTAGGGGGAGCTGGAATATGGACCTTACCATGCAAAGAGCGCGGCATGTTATAAATGCCTTAAAAAACGGTGTAGTGCCCGATGAGGACCTTGAGCTTCTATGCGTAGGACGTGACAGGGAAACCGAGGAGTTTAAGAGGTGCTTCGAGCTTACTGCTGACGGCAGCGGTGTAGTCAAATTTCTGAACGGAGAATACGGTTCGGGCAAGTCCTTTCTTTTGAATGTCATTAAGCAGATCGCAGTCAAAAACAATTTCATCGTTTCAAAGATACAGGTAGATAGGGGCTTTAGGTTCAACAACCTTGAACACCTTTATTATCATGTAATGCACAATTTGACACTCAATGTTACGGGACGCTCGGTGACAAGCTTTGAAGGCATTTTTGACCTCTGGATAAAAAAGCTCCAGGATACCAAGGACAAGGCCAAGGCAACAGAAGAAATAAACAGAGTTATTTCTTCCCTTGGGGAGTACAACATGTCTTTCTCAAGAGCATTTCTCTCATATATAAGAGCAAGAATCGAAAAGAATAATGAATTGTCCGGCGCTGTAGCTTCCTGGCTTATGGGCGAGAAAAACATACCTGCAGCGCTGAAGACAAAATTTGATATAACGGGAAATATTGATAAGCTTAATTCCATAGATTTTCTTAAAGCCTTCATAAAGCTTATCAAGCTTCTTGGGTACAACGGCCTTGTAATACTGGTAGACGAGCTTGAGCTGATTATGAATGAGAGGGTTGATATCCGCAGGGTATCCTATGAGAATCTCAGGAATATAATTGATATGAGCTGTTCAGGGGAATTCGGCAACTGTATGTTTGTATTCGGAGCAACCAAGGAATTCTTCGAAAACCCCGAAAAAGGCGTCAGGACTTATGAAGCACTTTCGCAAAGGCTTGGGGATGCGATTGACAAATGCAATTCCGCCCTTTGTGATTTGCGGCAGCCCATAATACATCTGCAAAAGCTCAGTGTAGAAGATTTTCAGGAGCTTACCGACAGGGTAATAGAAATATATAAAACACTGTACAGCTTCGAACCTAAAATAACCAACGAATCTATAAGGAGCTGGACCTTCATATCCTGTAAGAAGTTCGGCGCCAAAATTTCCGAGCTCAGTATAAGGGAATACCTTACAAAGCTTATTGAAGTACTGGATATAATGGAGCAGCACCCCGACAATACAGTATTTAAAGCTGAGCTTAAAGCCGTAAAAAAGGGAGATACGGAGATATATATAAACAGCAGCTTAAAAGCTTAAAATATAAGCAAGAAAAGGCCGGGTGTCAGACAACCCAGCCTTAAATATTCTAATCTTCAAGGTTTGAAGCGAAAATGGCATTGGCAAGCATTCTCCACTCTTTTTGC
The DNA here is from genome assembly GCA_050261415.1 of Caulobacteraceae bacterium. GTDB lineage: Bacteria > Bacillota > Clostridia > Lutisporales > Lutisporaceae > JBLNDG01. The sequence continues at coordinate 27,937 of JBLNDG010000158.1, forward strand.
GGATGAGCCTTGTTTACAATGTTGTTTGCAAACAGGGTCACATCAGAGTTTCCGGCCTTTGCTGAAACAGCCAGTGTCATGCCTCTTACCACTTCATTTCCGGTCCACCAGCCTGCTTTGAAATAATCATCCTTGTCAGAAACCCATACAAGCACTTCTGCCCCTTCAGGTACAGAACTGATATATGCGCCTTGGGAATCATACAGGATTTCATCTGCACCATAGTTTGCGGTAATCAGACTGTCCTGTGAAGTATGCGCTCTCAGCAAGCCCTCATACCCGGTATAAACAAATTCGATTCCGGGCAGGAGCCCTGAATTGGAAACATTCCTTATTCCATTTCTGCTTATCCCTATGTAAGGCTTGCCTTCCTGCAAATATCCGCTTATGTTTGTTGTAGAATCTGCAACCAGTATATTACTTTTAGCTGTACTGCTCACAATATTAAAACCTAGTTCTGACAATGCAAACTTCAAATGTCCTGTTCCGGTGACGGCAACGTCAGGCCGCAGTATAGCCTTTGCTGTTGAGGCATTATCATAGTTTACAACTTTCAATAGGTAGCCGTCCTTGATGCTTTCCAGATCATTCCTTGGCACGAGGAAATCACCGGCCTCATAGTCTTCACCTGAAGAAACCAACATCTTTACAGTACTTCCGGAATCCAGAAGTTCGTTTACCGCTCTTACGGCATCATTGCTTATATTCCTTACTACCAAGTCTCCGGTTCCATCAGGAATTGATGTTTCCGGGATCTCAACCCCATCAATTTCCTTGACGGCTCCCCTGAAAGCATCAGGAATTCTCACTGCATACCTGTCAAAGCCTCTCGTGTCATGAAAATTCATTACTATCTCCGCATACAGTTCTGCAAAGTCCGATACATCATAGCCGTCATAGAGTACACAGTTTGCATAACCTCTCATCGCCTGGTGCATATCCACTACAAAGCTTCCAGCAGGATATGTCACTCCTTCTGCCTCAACATCCTTCTTGGATACAGATGCCTTTATACCGTTCCTCAGAAGGTACTCCACAATTTTATAAGCCTCAGATGTATTTCTCTGCAGGTTTTCATCTACGGGTATTACATAATATTCAGGGAAGAAGTTCTCGTTCCCGCCCCTGGGCCTTCCAATCACTTCTCCTGCCGCATTCATAAGGTACTGGTCCACTTCCCTGCTGTCCAGCCCTTCAATGCCTCTTTCAAAGTATTCCAGCTGGTTCATCATTAGCTCTTCTTTATTGTCCAGTACATATCTGGTGGATGCAAAGCCTGCTGCTACAAGGGCATCAACAGAGTCCTGGTTCAAATCGGGTATTTCTATTGTATGCCCCAGCGAACCGTGGAACATTGCATAGGTTGGAGTATAAGCAGGTGTCCCGTCATCCCAGGTTCCAGGATAATCCTCATAAGGGATTTCATAATTCGTATACTTTGTATTTGCGATTCCTGCCCGCCCCATAAGGTTTGCCTGCTCAACCATGTTTTCTATAAGAAGGTCATATTCATAGTTCGGCTCATGGGGCGTTGTACAGGGTTCAAGAAGAAAACCATTGACAAAGCCATGGAAGTCAAGGAAGGAAATTGGCTTCCACTTTGCTATTTCACCGGTTGTCATTATTGACTCCACTTGAGTCTGGTATCCGTTATCCCTGTTTACATCGAACCCGTTTACATTTGCTCTTGCGTTATAGAACCTGCCGTCAGGGTTTTCTGTGAAGTTAAACAGGAATATTATATTGTCCAGTGCTTCATCAACGTCTATGGTGATTGTTTCTTCCTGACCGGGAATCTCCAAGTTGGAGTACCAACCCTCATATCCGGTAGGCACATCAGTAGAGCCGCAGAGCTTGTATGTTATTGTGTCCTTGGTCGCAAGCTCTTCAAGCAGTTCAAATATTGCATCAGGCCCCGGAGCTTCATCAGGGTGTATGTTGTTAAACCAGATGGGTACTTTATAATCCTTATGGGAGCCATTTTCAAGCTTTTTCTGTAACTTGTCCGGATTCCCGGTCATTTCTTCAACAGTACTGTTTAAATATTCATCTACAGATTCCTTGTTTTCTGCCAGTATTACAAAATGCGCATCCCTGCCGTCTACTGTCTTGCCTAGGGATTTGTATTCAAGATACCTGTCACTTTGTGCATTCTCAAATATCTCATCTATTGCCGGTTTGAATTCATCATAGGTATGGTATGAATCATAAGGGTTTATCCTCAAGGTTTCCGATAGTATTTCATTTTTTTCAGCATCCTTTACCTGCAAATCATAGTAACCGATAAGGCTTGGGTAAAGTCTTCTTGCAGAACCGCTCAAATCGGTTGTCCCATAAGGAAGGTCGAATTTTATGGTAGCTTTGACTTTTCCGTTTTCAATAGCTGGTCCTGCTGAAAATGTTACGAAAGGATCACCGCTATATGACCCTGATTTATACTTTTTCCATTCGCTGAAAGCCATCCCTCCCAGAGTCCACTCCAGAGCATTCAAATTTGGTGTATATCCAAAGTTCAAGGTTACCTCTATCCCTTTTACCTCTGTCATGGATACCATGCTTTCACTGAGTTCCATTCCCTTTACTCCGGAGGTCTCACCTGATTGCAACAGCAGCTTGGTAAGAACCTGGCTGAAAGTGCTTAATCTCTCGCTTATTCTCCCAGGGAAGGTTTCTTCAATATATTCCATATTATCATACTTAGTATGCCATATTTCACCGTTATCCCCATATTCAAGGGCTACCTGCGTATAACCGTCAAGTTCTCCAAGCTCCCAATTTGTAGCTTCAAAGTATGTATATGGTATTCCGGCACTTTTAAAGGGTGCATGGTCGCTCCAGTCACCGGCAGTCCCTTTGGGATAATCAGAATTAAGCCCCGGGTTTGTCTGAAGGTTAAGACCGTTTTCCCTGGCTATGCTCAAGGCCAGCTCCCTACCCCAGCCTTTTTCTCCCTCATCCCCATAGACGTACATATTGTCTCCTACAGCACAACTGTCGAGGTTTACCATCATGACAGTATTCTTAATCTCTTCTTCATTCATTTGTGATACATAATACTCAGAGCCTTTCAGGCCTAACTCTTCTGCTCCAAAAGCAATAAATTTTATAGTATAGGGAGTATCCATATTTGCCAGTCTTTCAGCCGCTTCCAGCATTATTGCGACACCGGATGAATTATCATCTGCTCCTTTGCTGCCTTTTACATCTACAGAATCATAATGTGCGCCCACAATGATCTGTTTTCCCGATAAACCGGTCTTTACAGCAATTACATTGGCAGAATACACATAGTCTGTTACCTTATCATTCTTATCCCTCAACTCTGCTGAGAAAGGCTGAATTTCAACATCGTAGTAGCTACCCAGCACAGTTTCTATGTACTTAAGAGCATCATTCTCTCCACTAACTTTGTTAACCTTTTTGTCTTTCTCCTCCGGTTTTTTTGAGGTAAATGCAACTCTCTGTCCAATATTTTCAGACAGGTATTCCAAGTGCTTCAATGCTATACTGCCTGCATCAGTCATATCAATTGAAGGCTCAGCCGCAAGTATACCCATTTCCTGATTTTTCTCTTCTGACTCCACAGGTTTCTTACTTTTTACCGCACCAAAAGAATTGTCCTCATCAATGGCTTCAGGGCTTTCGGCATATTCCTCCCCATTCCTGTCGCTGTACATGAATTTCGTCTCCGGATCCTCCGGCTCACCATTGGCACCTGATTCATCGATATCCATTGCAATAGTATCTTCTTCGTCTGTCTTCCCTTGCGCCTGTATTACCATAGGGGAAAGCACCGTTGACACGATCAGCGCAAATACAAGCAGCAGCGCCAGCTTTTTTCCGTACATAATATTCCTCCTTTTTATCTTTTTTTTGGCAGGAGTTAAGAACCAAAATACCTATCCTCCCTAAGACAAACATATTCACATAGATATAAAACTAGTACACATGATTTGTCCCACAAAAAAACACAGTCCTTAATGAACTGTGTCTTTATATAAGCGGAGCTATTCTTCCAGAAGGCTGTCTATTGCATACTCCATTACTTCAGGAAGTACTCCAACAGAATATTTGATATTGAGCCTTTCTGTATACTTGTGTGCATCCTTGCCGTGCGGGCCAATTACGACTCCTGGAATACCCAGCTGTTTCAGGCTCTCCACAGGCAGCTCGTATATTCTTCCTGCCCCGGGCATGTTTTCGTACACCGAACTTATGCCGCTGTCATCCTTAAGACCTGTATAGCTAAGGTCGCTAATCCCCATATAATAATCTTCCTTTTGAAAGGTTTCCCCAAATAACGACTGCCCATGTTTAATTATGCTGTCAACCACCTTCATAAGCTTCTTCATATTGGAGGAACTTTCATCAGGATATACTCCAGGATAATACGGAGGTTCAAATGCAATTATTATCATAGGGTCTTTCTCCGGATATCTTTCGTAGATTTCCTTTACAATATTGATTGCTTTGGTTTGGTTGTCCAGGCCTTGTTTCTCCCACTCCCTGATTTTCTCCTCAAGATATGCATCAAACTCAACTCCATGCAATTTTTTTACACTTTCATATATCTCACTGTATGTTACCACCCTGAGCTTCAGCTTGTGCCTGTATACCTTCAGGCCGTATGTCTTTTCGTATTTTCTGCAGCTTTCCTCTATCAGTGAGGTTACATTGTCTGCCGCCTGTTTGCATAGTTCCTTCAACATATCAAGAATCTCCACTGAGGACCTGTTAAGTGTGATAATGTTGTAGTAAGAGGCTGTATAGAGCGGAGTCTGGACTGAATACAGACCCTTGAGGTCCACCTGCCTCAAGCATATTGGAGGAGGTGTCACGGCTCCCCTTGAAGTCTCACAAAAATCTGTGTTCAAGCTTATAAGCCTATTTACCTCTGATGCCAATAAAATCGGATCAAGTCCGTCATATGGTTCTGCAGCATGAGTCTCCTTACCTGCAAAAAAGAACATTGGCATTATTTTACCGCAGGCGCCTATCTGCATGTACCTGATCTGGTCTTTGGCAGATTTGAACCCATAGGGCTCCGTCAGGAGCAGCGAGGTGAATTCATAGCCTTCTTCCCGCTGAAGCTTTTCAAGGTACTTTACCGCACCCAGCATGCCTTCTGAGTTGCTTTCCTCTCCCGGAACCCCCAGGAATAAAATATTCCCGTCAAGTTCCTCCTGCATGGAGTATCCCCTCATAAGCTCAATATTCAATGCAACACCGAATTTCATATCGTTCACGCCTCGTCCGAACAGCCAATCCCCAGATTCAAGGTCGGCAAGTGCTTCAGAATCAAGCTTTAATTCTTTGACTCTCTTGGTAAACTCTATGGGGTTAAAAGCCAGATGCTTCAGATGCCCATATTCTTCAATATCTACAACATCCGTGTGGCCAAGCAGTATTATTGTTTTGCGGCTCTTCGTCGTCCCTTTCAGGAGTGCCGCAACAAAATGCCTGTTGCAGCTGTCATTTTCAAGCTTGATAAGCTTCAACCCGTCACTGTTTCGCTTGAAATAATCCATCTGGCCCATTATATCATGCACTTTGAAGACAGTAAGGTTTTCACTTTCCGTACCGGAAATACCGGGCACAGCTAAAATCTCCAGGAATGTATCCATTAATCTGCCTTTGTCTATCATAAGTTCATCCTCCTGTGTACCAATAATGATATGTCTTCTAATTTCTAATTTACCACATTAATATCATTTATTTAAGACTTATTTATTCAATACAAACATCTGTAAGAGCTATCAATAAGCCATATAGCCATTCTTTAATTTTGAAAGTAGAATGTCCATTGGTACCTTTTGTTGATTTCAAGTTTAAAAGTTGCATATTGCTAAATATTGTTATTTTTATACTATTTATCTATTTGTTTACTGTTTTCCTCTCATTTCCTAATATTCCATATCTTTACATTATTTGCATATATATGTATAATTATTATGTAAAATATAATTGCAGTCCACATAACTACTCAAAAGGAATGATAAAGTTGATACGAACAGCATTTAGAAGAGAACTTCTCTTATTTAGAAAAATTTATCCATACGTTAACAAATATAAGATGCAGCTGATGGTTATTTTTGTATTCATTTTAACAGGAATAGGTTTAGGTCTACTCCAGCCTATCATCTGGGCAAAAATTCTGAACGGAATGTTTATGAAAGATTTCAATATAATAACTACTAGCGCTATTTATATGATGCTACTATACTTACTTCAGGAGTCAGCAAATTTCCTAAGGCTCCATTTCCATACCTATTTAAGTAATAACTTAGTGAATGATATAAAGCGCGATATGTACCAAAGTATCCTTAGCCTACCAATTAAAGCTTTTGCGGAAATAAATGATAATTACTACAGCAATATTGCACAAACACTTTCTGGAATTAAAGAAGTCCGAAGCCTTATGTTAAAGGATGAAAAACACAAAGAATTCTTATCCTTGTCTAACCTTTTAAAAAGTAAGAACATTCATATTAATATATTGAATAATATGTCAGAGTCTCTATCACATAGTGTAAGTTTTACTATGAATATCGCTATCATCAGAAAATGGTTTTATACCCGTTTTCTTAGGAGAAAGCAATAAAAGAAAACCTTCACATTTTCAAATAACAGGTGCTAATTCATATAATATCGATGAAAATACTATTATTGTATGTGATAACACTTCACATGTCCCCGAGTTCTTTAATGGGACCTGTATATTACTATTATCCAAAAATAACCTAGCAAACCTAAGTCAGTTGATCACCGGTATGTACCCTGCTGTAAGCAGAGTTAATCTTATCCCGGAGGATATCGAAAAATGGGATGCTGAAGATATAAAACTCTATGAGAGTGAGCTTGACAAGCTAGTTCAATTTATCTCAGTTATATATGATAACAGTAATGCTTTGGAATTAAACGTGTTCACTGATATTCTCAATTTGGATAAAATGTGCAATTGTGATTGCGGGAGCAGCACTTACTCCCTTGCACCCAACGGTAAAATCTATTTGTGCCCGGCCTTTTATTTTAATAGCTCTGATGAATCCATAGGGGATTTGGATAAGGGTATTAATATTGAGAATGCGTATTTATTGGATATTGAAAATGCCCCAATCTGCTCGGAATGTGATGCTTACCATTGCAGGCGCTGTAAACATATGAACAAAAAAATAACCAATGAAATAAATACCCCAACAAGAATACAGTGCATTTTAAGCCACATTGAGCGTACTAAGTCCATGAAGCTCCAAAGGGAACTTCTGAATAAAAAGAATATAGCCTTTATAGGTCATATTGATGAAATTGATTATATAGATCCCTTGGACAAGCTATTACTAAAATCAAGTCCAGCTAAGAAAAGTCAAGCAGAAAAATAAAAAAGTCAGAAATATCAAGCGGGACAAAAAAGGGTAACCTTAACAAAGCTTTTTCAGGCATTGAAAAAACCGTACCTTGACAATGT
>JBLNDG010000159.1:0-11237 GCA_050261415.1 Caulobacteraceae bacterium
TGCCGATGATAGACCGGGGAATAATGAAAGGACTGCTGTACCTGTCGGTATCCATAAAGAACAAGGAGTTTGACTCCAATACCTATAACTATGTAAAAACTCTGTCTGATATAATGGCGGCATCTTTTTAAGGAAATATTAAGGTGCAGGCAATGTCTGCACTTTTAGCCTGTATTATATTTGAACATTTTGGTTAAGGTATGTATAATTTAATATGTAAATGCTTAACATGAATCCGGGGAGGGGTTGTATTGAAAGCCATACTGAATATAAAGGCTAAGGGGCTATTAATAGTATTAGTAGCACTCATCCTTGTAATAACCTTTTTTAGTAATATAGCGGGATATCTGATTGACTACCAATGGTTTTCCGAGCTTGGCTACCGTGAGGTATTCTTTAAAAAACTTGTTACACAGCTTGAGTTTTTTGTACCTTCAATGATAATACTTTTTGTATTGTTTTTCGTGTATCTGAAATCAATAAATATGCATTCAATAAAGCACAGCGGCGTAATCCTGTCCAATTCGGAAAAGCGTGTAAGAAACAGGTTATTCATGCTTTCTTCGCTGGTGCTGTCCTTTGTATTCTCTTTATTGTTTGTTGCTGATATATGGTATGACTTTCTTATATTTATAAATAAAACCTCTTTCGGACTTGGGGATCCAATACTCGGACGGGACATAGGATTTTATATATTTTCCCTTCCGTTTCTGAATAAGCTTTACAGCTTTGTTCTGATACTGATAATTGTAATAGCTGCAATAACCATACTTTTTAACCTTTTCAATTTTTTTACTACAAAAGTGACTGATGAACACATTGATATGAATGTCAGGACCATATATAACCCCAAAGATATATACAGGAAAATACTTGGAGCTGCTTCAAAACAGCTTATGTTTCTCGGCGGGTTATTTTTTCTGACGTTGGCTTGCGGCTTCTATCTAAGAATATTCCAGCTGCTTTATTCCCCCAGGGGAGTGGCATATGGCGCGAGCTATACGGACATTGTTGTAAATTTACCCTCTTATTATGTATATATTGGTATATGTATTTTGACAGCAGTACTTCTTATAGCTTCCCGGAACAAAAGAAGTATCAAAATGGCGGCTTTTGGACCGCTGCTTCTTGTAGTATCAATGGTAGCTTCGGGAATCATTTCTGCGGCTGTACAGAATATAATTGTTACTCCTAACGAGTTAGTAAAAGAAGAAAAATACCTGCAGAACAATATAGACTATACGAATTATGCATATGGTCTTGACAAGGTACAAGTCAAAGAGTTTGCGGTGAATCAGAATCTCACAAGGAAAGACATAGAGGAAAACCGGGGAACAATAAACAATATACCGATAAACGATTACAGACCCGCTTTGGACATATACAACCAGATACAGGGTTTAAAAAGCTACTATCAGTTTCATGATATTGATATAGACAGATATATGATTAACGGGGCGTACAGACAGGTCTTTATCTCATCCAGGGAACTCCAGTCTGCAAATATACCTAAGCAAGGGGGGGCCCAGGCCGCGTCGTGGATAAACAAGTACCTCAAGTATACCCATGGATATGGAATTGCAATGTCTCCCGTAAATGAGGTGACACAATCAGGCCAGCCGAGGCTTTTAATAAGGGATATGCCAATAGTTTCTGATGTTGATATCAAGGTAGATACACCTCAGATATATTTCGGAGAGCTTACAAAGGACTTTGCAATTGTTGATACCAGAGAGAAGGAGTTTGATTACCCCGCATCCAATGCCAATATAGAGAATGTATATAGCGGTACCGGCGGAATAAGGCTTAACATGATAAACAGACTTTTATTCGCCGTAAATGAAGGTAAGATGAACTTTTTGCTGTCACAGGACATCAGTTCCAAGAGCAGGGTACTTATAAACAGGGAAATAACGCAAAGAGTCAGCAAAATCGCACCTTTCCTGGTATATGATGAAGATCCTTATATAGTAACCAGCAACGGCAAGCTTTACTGGATAATAGATGCCTATACCGTAAGCAGCAGATACCCATATTCGGAGCCTATAAACAATCAGACAAACATAAACTATATAAAGAACTCTGTAAAGGTGGTAATAGATGCGTATAACGGTACTACAGATTTTTATATAGCAGATTCCAAAGACCCGTTAATTGTAACATACTCAAATATTTTCAAAACCCTGTTTAAGCCGTTGAGCGCCATGCCGGAAGGGTTAAGGGCACATATCAGGTACCCTCAGATGCTGTTTGACATACAGGCTGATATATATAAAAAGTACCATATGAAAAGTGCAAGAGAGCTGTACAACAAAAGCGATGTATGGGATATATCGACACAGATTTATGGAGCAAGCTCTGCCGAAAAAAATACACAGGCTGTTGAATCCTCATATCTTATAATGAGGCTTCCGGGTAGTGATAAAGAAGAATTTCTTCTTATGGTACCATATACTCCGCAAAGTAAAAACAATATGATATCCTGGCTTGCCGTTCTAAATGACGGGCAAAATTACGGACAGATGATATTATACAGCTTCCCCTCGGGTAAAATTGTTGAAGGTCCTATGCAGGTTGAGGGTATAATAAGCCAGGACACTATTATAGGCCCGCAGCTTAACCTCCTTGCTACAGGGGGCAACTCACAGGTTGTAAGGGGGAATATGCTTACCATACCTATAGAGGATTCAATATTGTATGTCGAACCGGTTTATGTTAAGGCATTGAATGCAAATGCACTGCCTGAGCAGAAAAAGGTAATAGTATATTTTAAAAACCAGGTTGTCATGGAGGATACATTGGAGAAAGCTCTTGCAAGGATATTCCCGACTGATGAGAATCAAAATGTGCCGCCGGCAGCACCACCTCAAGCTCCTGCAGGAACCAATGTAACTATAACCGCTGATGAGCTTATCAGAAGTGCTAATACCGTGTTTACCGAAGCGCTGAACGCACAGAAAGCCGGTAATTGGGCGGAATACGGAAACAAAATCACAGAGCTGGAAGATATTTTGAAAAAACTTAATGCAATGACGGGGGGAACACCTAATCCTGGAACTCCGCCGGCAAACACAAACCAATAGACAAGTAAAAAAAATAACTCCGATAAAAAGGAGTTATTTTTTTACTTGGTCTTACAAAGGAGTAAATGGTTTTATATAGAATTATTATATATTAATTTGTATACCTGCATATTTACAAGGGGGTGTATTCCTTGGAAACTGATGAATACCAATCCCGCGACGATGAAAAAGATTTGCTTTATATTACTTTGAGCAGTATAGGCGATGGTGTAATAACTGCAGACATGCAAGAAAAGATTATGTTTATGAATGATGCAGCAGAGCAATTGACGGGATTTAGTAAAGAAGAGGCGGTAGGCTGTCACCTGAACAGCGTTTTTAAGGTTACAAGCAAAGAAAAGGCCGAGGTTACGGATAAACCCTTTAAAAGAGCTCTGGAGAGTGGAAAATCAGTGGGGCTCAGGAAGAATTCCATATTAACTACAAAAAAAGGGGAAGAAAGGTATATATCAGCAAGCAATGCACCCATTAAAGGAAAAAATGGAGAAACCATCGGGGTTGTTGTAGTTTTTAGGGATATAACTATGATCAGGAAGGCTGAACAGGAACTTCAGAGGGCAAAGGATGCAGCAGAGGCAGCCAATAAAGCAAAGAGTGAATTCCTTGCAAATATGAGTCATGAAATCAGAACACCGCTAAACGGTATTATAGGGATGACTGATTTGACCTTGCTTACTGAACTGACTCCTGAACAAAGGGAAAACCTTACTATTGTAAAGAGCTGTGCAAGAGCACTCTTGAGCGTTATCAATGATATACTTGATTTTTCAAAAATTGAAGCAGGCAAAATGTCAATAGAAAAAATTAACTTTGATATAAGGGAAATCTTTGAGAACACAATAAAGCCACATTTTGCGAGGGCACAGGAAAAGGGCCTGAAGCTTGAATATGGTATGGATAAAGATATACCAAAAGTTTTGAGAGGGGACCCGGTAAGGCTGCAGCAAGTACTGAACAATCTTATAAGTAATGCCATAAAGTTTACTGAACTTGGAAGCATAAGCTTGTATGCAGGTATAGAGAGCAGGGATGAAAAAAGCATTAAGCTGAAATTTTCAGTTTCTGATACAGGGATAGGTATAGACGATAATGAAATAGGCAGGCTCTTCAAAAGCTTCAGCCAGGTTGACGGCTCCATCAGCAGAAAATATGGAGGCACAGGGCTTGGCCTGGTAATATCAAAAAGATTGACCGAACTCATGGGGGGCGCCATATGGGTTGAAAGCAGTAAGGGGAGAGGAAGTACCTTTTATTTTACATGTATGCTTGAAAATGGTGGGGACTGTGAAGCAGTGGAGAAGACAGAGTCTTACTGTCCTAACAGTGGCCTCCACCACAAACTGGATATATTGTTGGTTGAGGACGACGAGGCGAGCAGGATAGCTATAAGCCGCATGATTAAAGATATCGGCCATAATGTATGGTTGGCAGATAATGGCGAAGAGGCACTTGATATTTTGGACAGAGAAGAGTTCGATGCAGTATTTATGGATATTCAGATGCCTGTTATAGATGGATTTGAAGCTACAAAGCGTATAAGGGAGTGGGAAAAGGGTACGGGAAAGCATACTTTCATAGTTGCTGTAACTGCTTTTGCTCTTCAAGGGGATAGGGAGAAGTGCATAAACAGCGGTATGGATGATTATATTTCCAAGCCAATAAGCGCAAAGGAGCTTCAATTTGCATTGGATAAGTTTTTAAGCTGTGGATTTGAAGCAAAAAGTGAAGTAAAGGAAGAAAGAAGTAAACTTTCTATTAGTGATATGCCTTTGTACCTGGAAAAGCTGGAGGAAGCATTATCAAAAAAGGATACTGCTGCAATAGAACATTATGCACACCAGATTAAGCTGTTATCCTATGAAGCAAGTTTTGAAGAAATAAGGAAGTACTCATTCAAGGCTGAACTGGCGGCAAGAAGAAAGAGCTTTAGCGAGATAGAGAACTACTATGCACTAATCAAAGAAAACCTTCGAAGAATAATTTCTACAGAGTAATACTCGCAATAATTTGAGAGAGGGGTAGCTGGTTATGAGGATTCTTATAGCTGAAGATGACATGGCAAGCCGCAAATTACTTTTAAAGTTTTTTTCGGACTACGGGGATTGTGATATAACAGTTGACGGCATGGAAGCAGTTGAAGCATTTTTGCTTGCTCTGGAAGAGGAAAACCCCTATGGACTTATTTGCCTTGATATAATGATGCCTAAGCTGGATGGGCTGAAAGCATTAAAATCTATACGGGAGCTGGAAAAACAAAAAGGACTGGATGAATCCCAAGGTTCGAAGGTAATAATAATTACAGCACTTAACGATACTGATAATGTTTTTGATTCTTTTAAATTCGGCTGTGAGGCTTACATTACAAAGCCGGTCGATATGAAAAAGCTTCAGGAAGTTCTGATAAAGCTTGGCCTTGCACAATAAATATGGAGTGATAGAGTATGAATTATAATAATGATAAATATAGCTGCTACGAAAAGCTGAAGGGCCTCTTAACTGAAAGGGGAGTGGAGGTAAGCGAAAGTACGGAAATAAACTACGGGCTTCAATTCCACATAATTATTAATGGGGTGAAGTCCTTTATAAGGATATATGAAAGCAAAAAGAGCGGAACACGCTATGACCTTTCTCAAATAAAGAACGAAGAGGTGCTTAGGTTTGTAGAGGAATTGATAAATTCCGGCGAATCTAAGGTGGGCAGCGTAAAAACAGAGACAGAAAAAAGTATAGGGGCAGTAAGAAATTCTGATATGGAAGAGCTTGAACTCATTGGAACTGATGAATCCGGAAAAGGGGATTATTTCGGTCCTCTGGTTATAGCGGGTGTTTATGCAAACCCTATGGGAAAAAGGCTGCTAAGAGAGATAGGAGCAGCAGACAGCAAGACTCTCTCAGCTGCCAGGATTGAAAAGCTTGCACAAGAGATAATGAAAAACTGCATTTATTCTGTAGTAACAATAGGAAATAAAAGGTATAACGAGTTATACGGAGAGATAAAAAATCTGAATAAACTGCTTGCCTGGGGGCATGCCCGGGTTATAGAAAACCTCCTTGAAAAGGTGGATTGCAGTAATGCGCTTTCGGATCAGTTCGGCAGTCCGGAATTAATAAGGAATGCGCTGATGGAGAAAGGGAAGCTCATAAATTTGGAGCAAAGGCCAAGGGCAGAGGAAAATGTGGTGGTAGCGGCGGCAAGTATTCTTGCGAGGAATGAATTCGTTAATTCAATGAAAAAAATATCCGAGGAATTTGGGATGGAGTTTCCTAAAGGGGCTTCCTCTGCGGTTTCAGACACTGCAAAGAAATTCATAAAAATTCACGGGAGAGAAAAACTAAGCAATGTTGCAAAGCTGCACTTCAGTATAACGGAAAAATTATAAGCTATAGCATTCCTAATAGGTCTGGTTGCGAGCTTCGCGTTTCGTGTTTCGAGATTGGGATAGGGCTTCGAAGTCTTAACAAAATAAACGCGCAACAAAAGTTTGGCAATTAGTTGAAGTGTTTAATAGATCAATATAGGAGGAATATTAAAGTATGAAAAATGTAAACTTGTATTTAGCCGAAGGCTTTGAGGAAATAGAAGCCGTTACTGTTGCTGATGTACTTAGGAGGGCTGACATTGGTGTGAGCATGGTTTCTGTTACAGGCAGGAAGGAAGTAAAAGGAGCCCATGGAATCATAATAACAGCCGATGAGCTCTTTGAGAAATTTGATAATCATACAGCGGATATGATCATCCTTCCCGGAGGAATGCCGGGGACAAGAAATCTGGGCAGCCATGCAGGACTTAAAGCTTTGATAATGGACTTCGCCGGAAAAAACAAGCCGATTGCTGCCATATGTGCCGCCCCCAGTGTTATAGGTAAATTGGGGCTCTATAAAAACAAAAAGGCTGCATGCTATCCCGGGTTTGAAGATACATTGGAGGGAGCAATACTTGGAGATGATATCGTAGTAAGGGATGAGAACCTCATTACCTCCAAAGGCCCTGGGACTGCTATTTACTTTGCATTGAACCTGGTGGAATTCCTTGCCGGCAAGGATGTTGCCATGGAATTGCACGAGGGTATGATTGTACAGGGTGAATACTAGCTTGTCTTATACGGCGGCTTCCTGAAAACTTTCTTTATATTGCAGCAAGTATAAATCATAGTACATGCCTTTCTTATCAAGGAGTTCCCGGTGTGTACCTATTTCCCTGATTTTCCCCTTGTGCAGTACTATTATCTTGTTTGAATGCTGTATGGTGGAAAGCCTGTGCGCAATTACTATTGTTGTCCTGTCTTTTATCACTTTGTTTATGGCATCTTGAATCAGTATTTCTGTTTCCGTGTCAATATTTGAAGTTGCTTCATCAAGTATCAGTATCGAAGGGTCAAAGACCAGCGCCCTTGCAAAAGCCAGCAGCTGCCTTTGACCTGACGAGAAGGTTGCACCTCTTTCCATGACTTCCTCATCATATTTTGCAGGAAGCTTTTCTATAAACTTATCCGCATTTACAAAGTTTGAAACCTTTTTTACATGTTCTTCATCAATACTTTCTTCATTCAATCTTATATTGGACTTAATGTCTCCAGAGAAAAGGAAAACATCCTGCAATACTGTTCCAATCTGGGACCTTAGCTCGTATTTGTCAATTTCCTTAATATTTTTTCCATCAATAAGTATTTCGCCCTTCTGTATATCATAAAGCCTTCCTATAAGGCTTATTATTGAAGTCTTTCCTGCACCGGTAGCTCCGACAAAAGCCGCAGTCTCGCCTGCATTTATCTTGAAGCTCACATTCCTGAGAACCCAGTTTTCACCTTCATAAGCAAACCAGACATTTTTGAATTCGATATCTCCCTTGAGCCTGCCGATTGATACAGGCTTTTCGATGTTCTGAATTGTTTCTTTCCGGTCTAAAAGCAGGAATATTCTTTCCGAGGATGCCATAGCAGACTGCAAAATATTGAACTTTTCCGTAAGGTCATTAATCGGCTGGAAGAACTGGTCAATATAGTTGACAAAGGCAAAAAGCACTCCGAAGTGCAAGACTCCTGAAAGAACCCGGGCGCTTCCATACCAGATAAGCATGGAAAGGGCCAGTGAATACAGCAAATCCATTGAAGGCCTGAAAACTGCAAAGACAAGCAGCTCCCTCATGCTTGCTTCCCTGTGTTCCTTGTTTATACCTTCAAATTCATTATATTTACGTGCTTCCTTGTTGAAAATTTGTATAATTCTCATTCCTGAAATATTTTCGCTAAGAGTGGCGTTTATTTTTGCAAGCTTTACTCTGGTTTGTCTGTATGCATTCCTTGCCTGTATCCTGAAAATAGAAGCGGATAAGACAATGAGAGGTATAATTGTGAAGCTTATCAGGGCGACCCGGGCGTTCATCTTCAGCATTATTACAATTATACCGCCGAGCATCAGCACATCCTTGAACAGATTTACAAGTACTGCGGTATACATTTCATTCAGGTTTTCCATATCGTTCGTGACCCTGGTAACAAGCCTCCCTACAGGGTTCTTATCAAAGAACGAGAGAGAGAGTCTCTGTACATGTGAATAAAGCTCCTGCCGCATATTGTATATTATTTTTTGCCCGGTATAATTTAATATATAAACTTGAATATAGTTAAGTAAAAATCCTCCTGTTATTGTAGCCAGGAAAATAAGTGCAATCCTTCTTATGCCGTCCTTATCGGGCTTTCTGAAGGCTCTGTAGTCTGCCTTGCTCAAAAGCTCGCCGTAATAAGTGCTGCTTCCTGTTGAGATTTCATAACCGCTGTCTTTTTTTACAGCAGTCAGCTTCTTTAAAGAACTATCCTCCATAACACCATTAATAAGATAATAAGCATCCTTTACCTTGACAATCTGATAGCTTTCACCGCCTTGCCGAGGGCTTGGAAGTAAAGTTTCCCTGACATAATACCTGCCATTATGTTCTACATTCGGATAAGGCGGTTTTTCTGCGAATGCTTCCATAGGAGTACTTGAAGCCGATATATGGCTGTCAATGGCGACCTTTATAAGGTAAGGCCTTGCCAGATCAGTGCCGGTAATAAGCACAAGCAGGAATATACACAGTATAAGCAATCCGGCAAATGGTTTTGCATATTTCAACAGCCTTTTCATAAGCTTAATATCAAATGCTTTTCCCAAAGCTTCTTCTTCCCTGAAATTATTACTCATTATAACACCCCAAAATCAATATAATTTAAGCTTCCTGCTCGAGCTTTTCTTCAAGCAGCTGCTTTTCATAAATACTGTTATATAGTCCGTTCAAATTGACAAGTTCTTCATGAGTACCTCTTTCAGCTATTTTGCCCTCGTCCAGGACGATGATTTCGTCAGCATCCTTAATAGTGGATATTCTATGGGCTATTATTATTGAGGTCTTGCTTTCCATTACCTGTTTCAGACCTTCAAGTATCTTTTCTTCAGTTTTTGTGTCTACTGCTGATAAAGCATCATCAAGTATAACTATCTTCGGATTTTTTGCAATTGCACGTGCGATGGATACTCTCTGCTTCTGCCCGCCGGAGAGGGTAACACCTCTTTCACCCAGGATGGTATCGAATTTTTCAGGGAATTCCATAATATTGTCATAGACTTGTGCCAGCTTGGCTGAGTTCTCCACTTCGGACATATTCATTGATGTATCGGAAAAGGCAATGTTATCCCTTATGGTAGTTGAGAAAAGGAAATTATCCTGGGGAACATAGCCGATATTTTTTCTAAGCTCTTTTAGGGGTATATCGTTAATATCCATACCGCCAATGAAAAGCTCCCCTTTTTCTACGTTATAAAGCCTCATAATAAGGTTTACCAGAGTTGTTTTTCCGCTTCCTGTCCGTCCTATAACAGCAAGGCTTCTACCCTCTTCAACCTTGAGATTTATCTCTTCGAGGGCAGGTAGTTTGGCACCGGGGTAAGTAAAGGTGAGGTTTTTAAATTCAATGGAGGGTTTATAATCATTTACTTCCAATACAGCTTCATCATCAAATATATCAGGCTCCGTATCAAGTATCTCGTTTATCCTTTTCATTGATGCGGCTCCCCTTTGGAGTATGTTTACAACCCATCCAAGAGCCATCATCGGCCATGTAAGTAAACCCAGGTATGATATGAAGGATACAAATTTTCCCAGAGAGATTTCATCATCTATTACCATGCTGCCTCCATAATAAAGAGCCAGGAGGAAGCTCAGGGATCCGATGAAGGCCACCATTGGAAACATCAGTCCCCAAACTTTAATAAGCTGCATGTTCTTATCCACATAATTGTTGTTGTATTTTGAGAACTGTTCAATTTCCTTGTCTTCCTGAACAAAAGACTTTATAACCCTGATACCCGAGAAGCTTTCCTGCACCCTGTCCGTAAGCTCTGAAAAGGCTTCCTGTACACTCTTGAACCGGTGCTGGACCATTCTCCCGAATGATACCATTACAATTGCTATTACCGGGAGCGGAATAAGCGCCATTGATGTAAGGCGTATATCTATAGTTGTAAGCATTATGAGAACGGTTGATGTGGTAAGAAAAACCGCATCCGTTATCATAACTATACCTTGACCGAATGCCATTCTGATTGCAGAAATATCATTGGTTGCATGAGCCATGAGGTCTCCGGTTTTATGGTTATTGTAAAAGTTGGGGGCTAAAAGCTCCAAATGAGAAAAAAACTTGTTTCTGAGCCAATATTCCAAGTTTCTTGCAGAGCCCATGACAAGCATTCTCCATATATACCTGCAAACAGCTATGCATAGTGCCAGGGCCATAATATAGGATATATAAATATAAATTTGCCGCATCGTCAAATCGCCGCTGCCAAGCTCATCAGTGATACGCCCGAGTATTTTTGGAGTAATAAGCTGCAGTGCATCAACAAAAACAAGCACCAGAATACCCCAGAAATATTTCCATTTATACTCTCTGAGAAACTCCTTCAAATAAACAAAAGTGTTCATATATTCCTCCTGAAAAGTAGTCATACACTAAAATCTTACATCTAAACAGAGGTCTTTACAAGCACAGATATTTAAAGATAGCGTCAATTTACTGTAGGGAAAAGAAGAATAAACAACATCCTAGAATTGAGGAGATGTAATTATCCCGGTCACGCCCTTGACAACAAGCATCCCCCATATGATTTGTCAGCCTAGCA
>JBLNDG010000160.1:0-17576 GCA_050261415.1 Caulobacteraceae bacterium
AAGCTTTCTGGATGCTCCCTCGCCGGTAAAACATGCTGTAATAATTATGCTCTTTTTCGCTAAGCTCTCCTGCTCGCTTTCAAAGGTTTTACGGGCATATGCTTCTTTAATGCTGTCGTAAATATAGTAAATATCCCTTCCAAGTACTGCCTTCCGGCAGGCATCTATAACCAAAGGCGTGCTTACCATGTCAATTGCCTTTACAACTATTCCCGTTTCCTCACTTATCATATCCCCGAAATTCGCCAAGGAGCCCATATCAACCATCAACAATACCCCGCTTCCCCTATCCAGCTTCAATACAGTCTCTTTAGCAGCGGTATACATTGTCTGCGGGCTCATTGTCAAAGGCATATCCAAAGCAACGGCATGGTCTGTTCCTATAAGGGTGTTGCATACTTCTGCCATACTGCTCGCAGTTGATTTGCCGTGCATTATTACAAGTATACCTACTTTATCCTTTTCTTCCGCACTGGATTCCAACGGGTTTGAAGCCAGAAACATTGCCAGATATCCTATTTCATCAAGAGGTGTATGTATCCCCAGCCTCAGATCAATCAGCTTGGCTGCTTCCATGGCAACCAAAAATTCATCAGGGTAGTCCACTCTTATGGAATTAAGCTTCGGATGATATATCCTGATTCCTTTTCTTGCCCTTTCAATAAAACCGTTTATATGAAGGGCCAGTCCGAAGTGAATCCGTTCATCATATTCACGCTTCAATCTTTCCTTTGCAAGGTTAATTATTTCACTCACCAAGTCCAGTACTTCCATATCCACAATTTTGGAAATCTCATTACCGCGCAGCTTCCGTGGAAGCTCACCTATATATTTCCTGAAATGGCTTTCAATGTCCATATTTACAATATGATTGATTTCTTCCTCCTCCATACCGGACTTTTTCAGGAACTCAAGCTTTTTCTCAATTATATCGTAAAAATCCTCACTGTCTTCAAGCTGATGTTCAACAGGCTGTTCTGTCTCTTCCTTCCATCCATACCGGAGGATATCCCCCTTGCTTTTAAGCAGGTATTCAACTTCGTGCCTGTAATCCTGAATGTTCATCATGCCTTTCTTAACATGCTGAGGGAGGTCTGCCTGTGTAACCAGTATATATCCTTCGTTCTTAGACTTGTAATTCACAAATGCCCTGGCGCAGGCCAGCTGTATGTCGCTTTTGAGCTGACCTATATTGTTTGGGCAGTCATACAGAAGAAAGGCAGTAACCGAACCCTTGTCGATATATATGCTCTTTCCTATTCTCTTTGCTTCCTGCCGGAGGAAGCTTTCAACTAAGTAAAAGCGCTCGCTCATACCCCTTTCTTTTAATGACGGGAGCTTGATTATCATAGGTATCCTTCTTGCAAAGGTATTTAACAGAAAGGATTGAGGTTCTTCCGTAGTAGCTGCAATTATCTGCACATTTGCATAGAGCTTTTTCTCAGTTTCCCCCAGGGGTTCAAAGCAGCCCTTGTCGATAAAGGTAAACAGCATTTCCTGTCCCTGAGGGGATAATCTATGTACTTCGTCGAGCAGAAATATTCCCCCATCAGCCTTTTTCAAAAGTCCTTCCCTATCCCTGTCGGCACCCGTATAAGCACCCTTTTTGACCCCGAATATCTGGGATATCAAAAGCTGTGGGTTATCTGCATAGTCAGCACAGTTAAAACGTATAAAAGGTGCATTTCGCGCTATTACTCCTGTTTCCACCGCAAACTGGTACATGAGCTCTGCAAACATGGATTTCCCTACACCGGTTTCTCCCAGAATCAAGGTATGCAACCCCCTCGGAGGATACAGAATAGCTGCTTTTGCCTGCTGTACAGGGATCTGCATGCTCTGGTGGATTCCTGCAACTTTATCCAGACTATTTTCGGCCTCCTGCAAGAATTGCCTGGCTTCAGTTGTTTTTTCCTTAACCGTGCAATAAAGTACCGGTCTGCCATCTATTTTTTCAACCTTTTTCTCGCAATAAAGCTGATTCAGATACCGGCTGATGTTAGTCCTGTCTATATCCATAATTTTGCTTATTTCAAAAGCAGAAACCCCCCTGCCTGTCTTGTCCTCCAATTCAAGCAAAACCTGCAGCACCTCTTCAACTTTCTTCATACCCGTCCCCTCCAAAGCAATATGTAAATGTTGTGAAAAGACTAGTACATCTATTTCAATTTACCATATTTTGGCGCAGATGCATACACCCAAATAGAAACAAAAATAGGACCCGGATAACCTAGGTCCTATTGGCATTTTTATCAATTATTTGTCTCGACTATTCGTTGCATTCAGCCAGCTTTGCGCATTTCGACACGCCTTTATTCATTTCCCGGGCACAAGCAGCTACCTGCTTGCCGCCTTGTGCTACCGCCATGTTTGAAACAGCATTGTCAGCAAATACTGTTACGGAAGATGCAACCATTACCATTGCAGCTAAGGATAAAGCGATGATTTTCTTCATAATAAAACCTCCAAGATGATTTTTACTTTGTTAATTGTGACTTTTTTCTAAATGGGGGGAACCATTTACTATAAATAGATGATATGTGATTAATATGAAGGTTTTATGAAGATAAGGGGATTTTATTTATTATTTCTATAAGCCTCAAACTTGTCCCCGATATCCGGATTATCTTTGATAAAGTTCACAAAAAGTGATATGCACCTTAGGGTTTCTTCATTCAATATATGTTCTATCTTTTCTGTTTCTTCCAATACACTACGGGAAACGCCCAATAAAATCAAAAACTCTTCTACCGTCTTGTGCCGCTTTAGTAGTCCTTCTCCAATAGTCTTGCCTTCCTCCGTCAATATAATATATCCATATTTCTCGTAATTGGCCAGGTTTAAATCGGCAAGCTTTTGCACCATCTTAGTGGCCGAAGGAGGTTGTATGTTGAGGGAACTGGATAAGTCGTTGATTCTCGTAAAACCCTTGCTTAAAGACAATCTGTATATCATCTCTATATAATCCTCCATTGCTGCTGTCAATAAACCATCATCTTTTTTCATATATCCCGTAAAGGTAAAGAAATCCTCATTTTTCATATTATCGCCTGCCGGATTAAAAAATCGGTTAATTAATTATATTCCCTGCCCGGTAAAAAGATTATATGCTGTGTAGCATTTTTATTAATTTTCCATATCTTGTATTAAGCGAAAAAATTTAACCTTGTCTAACATAGTTCGCTTAAAGAAAAGTTGTCTACAAATATTATCCGGCAGTGAGGTTGAATAATGATGCAAAATGAAAGCAACGTAAACGAAATAGCCATTAAGACAAACAAAGTAACTCTTTTTACCGGCGAATCCTACCGCAACTGGGAGGTAAAAAAAAAGTTCAGGCAATTGCTAAGGTTTCTTGGACCTGCTTTCATAGTCAGTGTTGCTTATATTGACCCTGGCAACTTTGCAACCAATATAAGCGGAGGATCGGTTTTCAACTATAGCTTGATCTGGGTTATTCTTTGGAGTAACCTTATGGCTATTTTCCTGCAAACCATGTCTGCGAAGCTGGGTATCGCAACCAGTCATAATTTATCCGAAATGTGCCGGAAGGCATTTTCTATAAAGCTGAATTGGTTCTTCTGGGTTGTTGCAGAGTTTGCAGCTATGGCTACAACCATGGCTGAGTTCCTGGGCGGCGCACTTGGTATTTACCTGCTGTTTGGAATATCCCTGAAGCTTGCAGGTGTAATTACTTGTGCCGTAACATTTATAATTATATATATGCAGAAATACGGCCAGCGCATCGTTGAAATTATCATAACAACCTTAGTGGCAGTTATATGCGCTGCTTATAGCATCGAGGTGTTCCTCGCAAAGCCTGATTGGGTTTCTGTAGGAATTCATACATTAGTTCCCTCTCTCCCGAACGGCCACGCTGTTTTAATTGCTGTGAGCATGCTGGGCGCTACCGTTATGCCTCATGTAATATATCTTCACTCCCAGCTGGTGCAGTGCAGAAATGAAGGAATGACACTTGATGAAAAAAGAAAGCATTTGCGCATGGAAAAGATTGATGTGACTATAGCTATGAATATTGCGTTTCTTGTTAATGCGGCTATGGTTGTAGTATCCGCTGCCGTATTCTATAATCAGGGAATTGTGGTTGATTCAATCGAACAGGCACATAAGTCTCTTTCCCCCCTGCTCGGCACTCTCTCCAGCGGTGCTTTCGCAATTGCCCTTCTCGCATCGGGATTTTCATCCTCGGCAGTTGGTGCAATGGCGGGAGAAACAGTGATGGACGGCTTTGTTACCGTAAGGATTTCTCTCAATATAAAAAGAATCGTTACAATAACACCGGCGATTCTGATTATTATTTCAGGCATAAACCCAATGAAGGCGCTTGTAATAAGCCAGGTCTGCCTGAGCTTTGCACTTCCTGTTGCTATAATACCAATGCTTTTAATCACCGGAAAAAAAGAGTATATGGGGAATTTCACGAACAAGCCGTTGACCAAAGGCATAGGCTGGCTAATTGCATCCCTTATTATAGGTTTGAACATCCTTCTGTTGTACATGGTATTTACAGGCAATGCATAAAATATAAGGATGAAAGTGATACGGATTTCCAAATAGCTGGAGTATATAAATATAGTATGCCTATTGAAAGCAAACGATATTCTTTATGTTAACTTTTAAACTTTCCAATTTCTACCTCAATTTGACACATTTCATAATCTGTTATATAATATGCGTTATGTAAACACAAACATTGCTGAATCCCGGTTTTTACCGGGTACGGAGGAACCAATTCTGGGGTCAATCCATGGTCAACCATGGTAGGGAGCCTTCTGTCCCGAACCCGTCAGCTAACTTCGGAAGCATCTATTTATGGAAGGAGTGTAAGTGATGAAAAGAAATTTGAAAACCATTATTTGCATCTTAGTTATTTCCATATGTCTGGTAGGACAAGCCATAGGTGTCTTTGCCGATACTTATTACGGAGTATTACAATATGGCAGCACCGGAAGCGGCGTAGTGCAAGTGCAGCAGGCATTGAAAACTAAAGGATTTCTTACTACAGCAGCCGACGGGGTATATGGAAAAGCAACCGAAAATGCAGTCATCAAATACCAGATGGCTAAACATTTAAGAATCGACGGCATTGCCGGCAGAGAAACACAGGCAAGCCTTTTTGGCACTTTGGCGTCAAGAGGGACAAGCTATACAACAACTTCTGCAAGCAGTCAGTATTCCACTAATTTATACTGGCTTTCAAGAATAATCAATGCAGAGGCTGAAGCTGAACCTTATGCAGGAAAGGTTGCAGTAAGTAATGTTATACTTAACAGGGTAAAATCAGATTTATTCCCCAATACAGTAAAAGGGGTAATATTTGAATATTATAAAGGTATTCCTCAGTTTAGTCCTGTTGCGGACGGTACAATTTACAATACGCCGAATGCCGACAGCATAAGAGCGGCAAAAGACGCAATGAACGGAGTAAACTATGTAGGATCGGCAACTTATTTCTTCAATCCTGACAAGTCAGAGGGTGCATGGATTGTTGCAAATAAAACCTTTGTAAAAAGAATCGGCAACCACGTGTTTTACAGATAACAGCTATACTGTCAAGACGAGGCATTAAATATGCCTCGTCTTTTTATGTCAAAAATGTCTGTAAAAATATTTCTAAAATGCTATTGGCTTAATCGTAAATTTACGATATGATTAATCGTAAAAATTCGATATACGGAAGGTGAGTTTATGAATATACCTAAAATATGTGATGCCTTGGGCAATGAAATCAGGTATCAGATAGTAAGGGCTCTGAAAGATAAAGCTATAGGGACCTGCTGCGATAGGATAGAATACTATGAAAACGGCATCAGCGTAGGTGATGTGGTCAATGCGACAGGACTGGCACAATCGACAGTATCACAGCACCTCAAAGTACTCGTCGATTCGGGTATAATAGTTAAAGAAAAACGCGGCCAGTGGACCTGCTTTTTCCTAAACAAACAGCTGGTTGAAGACTTTATTAAAGGACTCTACCACGACCTTAAGTAATTTTTTTACATAAATATATCGTAATTTTACGATTAATTTGGAGGAATAAAATGTTTAATCTATTAAAAGAAACCCTGCTCTATGTAGCAGGAACCCTTATCCATAATGCGCCGGTGCTGACTTTTGGTATACTGGTTGCGGCTGCAATCAAGGTCTATATTGACTCGGAAAAGTTCAAGCAGGTGCTGGTGTGAAAGCAGCAGCTACCTGTGGGTGTTCTGAATCTGCATTTGCTGTTCAGACTGCTCCAAGCTGCGGGTGCGGCACGCCACAGGCAAAAGCACAGAATTTTGCCGATAAATATAAACTGAAAGAACTTTTCAAAGTGTTCTTTGAAGTGGGTGTCAGAAAAGTGCTGGTTTACTTTTCAATATTTGCCGCAGTTGGCTTCATGATCAACAGGTTTGTTCCGGCAGCTTTGATAATGAAATATTTGTGCTCCGGCAACATGTTTGCAGTACCTTTGCTTGCGTTGATAGGATTACCGCTTTACGTCAATGTCTCATCTTCCATACCTTTAATAAACGCTCTCTTGGCAGGTGGGGCAAGCAATGGGGCGCTTCTGGCCTTCTTGATTACAGGTCCTGGTACTAGCATAGGTGTTCTGACAGGTATAGCTTTAATTATGAAGAAAAAAGCAATAGCTTTATATGCTGCATTTCTCCTGGTTTTTGCTATAATGCTTGGTTACTTGTATGATTTCCTGATAATGCTCGGTATAGTGTAAAATTAATATGAAAACCTTGTTCCTTTGCTGTTTCTATCAATTTACTCAGGAGTATTTTCCCTATTCCCTTACCCCTCGAGCTGCGCTCAATATAGATTGAGAAATCAACAACCCCGCTGTAGCAGCAACGCGAATTGAAGGGGTTCAAAGACGCCCATCCGATAAGGCAACTATTCTCGCCCTCGATAACCAGCACCTTATGCTTTTCATTTCTATTTACAAGCCATTCCTTCATTGACGCTTCTGTTTTCGGGCCGGTTTCCAAAGTTGCGACACGGTCTTCAATACCTTGGTTATATACCTCCGTTATTCTTGGTATATCCTTGACTTCAGCATCTCTGACACAATAGGCCATGACCTCGCCTCCTATTTTATAGCTCTGATATACGCACCTGCATATGCTCCGTCCAGTACATCCAGATACTTGATTTCACTTTCATCCAGGAAGTCTGCCTTGCGTCCTGTTAAGCTCTCTATGACATCTCTTGTATATATGTGTACAGGCTTAACTTCAATATCTTTGAAACCGGCTTTTTGCAGGAGGCTGCTATACTCTTCAATGCTCAAGGCACCTGCTATGCAGCCAGCCCAGAGTTCTGCCTTTTTCTTTATTTCAGCAGGTACTTCCTTTAATACAACTATATCCGAAACTGCCAGTCTGCCCCCGTTTTTCAACACCCTGTATGCCTCCGAAAGTGCTTTGGGCTTATCCTCAGACAGATTTATTACGCAGTTTGACATTATTACATCCAGGGTTTCATCCGGCAGAGGAATATTTTCTATATATCCCTTTAAGAATTCAACGTTTTCCGCGCCCATGCGCTTTTTGTTCTTATTTGACAGCGCAAGCATTTCATCCGTCATATCCAGACCATATACTTTTCCTGTATTGCCGACATACTTGGAGGCAAGAAGTACATCAATACCTCCTCCGCTGCCCAAATCAAGCACAGTTTCTCCTTCCTTCAGGCCCGCCAGCACCAATGGATTTCCACAACCCAAAGATGCATTGATTGCTTCTACAGGCAAATCCTTTAAGTCCTGCCCCCTATACAATACAGACTCCTTACTGCTGCTTCCGCAGCAGGATGCGCTGCCGCAGCAGGATGCGCTGCCGCAGCAGGAACCCTTTGTGCTGCTGTCGACTTGTTTTGCTATATTGCCGTAATGCTCTTTTACTTTTTCCTTAATATTAAATTCCATTATTAATCACTCCTTAACAACATTTCTTTCCCTTCAGAGCTGCCTCTAGTAAT
The DNA here is from genome assembly GCA_050261415.1 of Caulobacteraceae bacterium. Taxonomy (GTDB): domain Bacteria; phylum Bacillota; class Clostridia; order Lutisporales; family Lutisporaceae; genus JBLNDG01. The sequence continues at coordinate 7,996 of JBLNDG010000160.1, forward strand.
TTGAGGCTTTCCAGCACTTGCTCATGCTTCTCTTCAGGAATAGCCCCGAGTATTTCCTCGAAATACTCTTGCATTCCAATTTCTATGGACTTATATGAGCTAACTCCCTTTTCAGTAAGAAGAATCTTAACATACCTTCTGTCTTCCTTATCCGCTTCTCTTACTGCATATCCCTGTTCAACCAGATTATTAACAGTTCTGCTCATTGTACTGTTATCCAATTTCAGCAGCTCAGCCAGTTCATTGAGTGAAATGGCCCCTGCCCTTCCTATCTCTACAATTGCATGACACTGGCCAAGTGTCGCGCCGCAGCAGGATGCTTCATTTCTCTCAAGAACGCCGAAGCTTCTCATCAGCATTCTTACCGTTTCTCTGAGATCGTGCACTATCTCTCTTTCGTACATTTTCATCACCCCACATTCATTGTATCACGCAATAGTTGTATATTGCAATTATTATGTAAAAATTTTTCCCCCTTTTTTGTTAGCTGAAACATTGTTTGTTAATCATCCTCTTGGGAAATAATAATTATATTCTCTTGCAGGAAGGGCTGAACATGTTGAATGTATTGAATGTTATAATAGAGCTTATTATGCGGCATCCTTTTTTATTTATAATCTATGTGGTACTCTCTTTTATAGGTTATTTTGTTTCACTCTATAGGATTGTGAGCAGATGGAAACATTAATATTCATTGAATAATGAAATCTGGTCATAGCCATAGCCTTGTTTATATGCATTTATGATATCCTTCATTCTGTAAAGAATACCATACTTTTCACATTCTTTTTTTAACAGCTGCCATAATTCCTTTGCTTTCGGGGAATGGCACTCGTATGCATCCCCGTACTGCCTGATATATTTTTCTTTAAGACCGGGGGAACTTTTCATCAAGCTTCTTATAATACCAAGCCCTCTGATTTTGTCTCAATGTTACACCGAAAGCAGGGAAAATAAATTTTGCTCCGCTTTCATGGGCAAAGCGTATTATTCCCCTTATATTTTCCTCGTTGTCCTCTAGAAACGGTAGTACAGGCATTAGTAGTATCCCTGCAAATATACCGTGTTCTGACAGTTCATTAATAACTTCAAACCGCCTAGATGATACAGCAACACTGGGTTCCAGCTTTTTACACAGGTAATCATCGGAGGTGGTAATTGTGATTTTTACAAGTACAGGGGAATGGGCCTGTATTTCTTTTAATACGTCCAAGTCCCTTGTGATCAAATCACTTTTGGTCGCAATTGAAACGCCAAAGCCGTAGTTGTTGATCAGCTGCAAGGCCCCTCTTGTCAAACGGTATTCTTTTTCAAAAGGATTGTAGGGATCGCTCATTGCACCAGTGCCAACAACTCCGGTCCTGCGCTTCGACTTGAGCTCCCGTGCGATTATTTCCAGGGCATTATCCTTAGCCCGTACTTCATCGAAGTTTTCCACCCTATAGCATTCGCTGCGGCTGTCACAGTATATGCAGCCATGGCAGCAGCCTTTATAAATATTCATGTTATAGTTGATTCCAAACCAGGAACTGCCTTCGGAGTAACCAGATATGATTGTTTTTGCCGGTATAAAATTCATGCTTAAAATTTCTTCCCATTCTATTATGAAACCATTATACCATCAGCAATACGACAGCTGTATGTCATGTTTGGGTATGCCTTGCATCTGCACTTTATGAATTAATTATTTTCAACAATTCTTCCGGTCTATCTATAATATAGTCTGCACCTTCCTGCTCCAGAACTTCCCTATCCCGGAACCCCCAGGTTACACCTACAAACATAATTCCGGAATTCCTGGCTGTTTGGGCATCCACTTCGGAATCACCTACATATACCGCTTTATCGGCAGCAGAACCTAACTCCTCAAGCGCCTTAAGCACAGTATCAGGCGCCGGTTTTCTGGAAACATTTTCCGATTCTCCGATTGCTACTTTTATATATTCTCTAAAGTAGGCCTGATTAAGCCCTTTTACCGCTTTGTCAAATTTATTAGATACAATTGCTAGCTTATATCCTTCCTCCGATAATTGTTTCAAAAGCCCTATGATTCCTTCATATGCAGCAGTTTTATTCTGTAGATTTCCCGAATAGTGGCTGCGAAAATCTGCAAGACATTTTTCGAAATTCGGATTATCAAGTCCGTCACATATGGAAAGCCTCATTAAATTAGCTGCACCATTACCTAAAAAGCGCCTGACCTCTTCTATTTTTCTGCACGGAAAGCCATGCAGCGCAAGCGCATAATTGACGCTATCCGTAAGGTCTTCAAGGGTATTGAGCAATGTCCCGTCCAGATCAAATATAACTGTATCGTATTTTTTCATTTGTTTCACCTTTATTATGTAATTATTTTTGTCCATTTCTATGAAAGCTTAATGCAGCCCTTCTGCTGCGTAACTTGTCATAATCCTTTCAATATATATTATTATATACCATTTTGCTGGTTTGTAAGTAAATATTCATGAGATTCTCAAGATTGCCAGCAGTTCGGTCAATGTCCTTACCGTAACAAAACCATCACATAGGGACTTTTCTATATACCGGTCCATCTTACCGGGTATAATGCCCAACTCCTTTGCTACAAACAAATTATCGGTGCAATCATCGACAAAGACTGCTTCCGGAGGCCTTACCCTTAGCTCCTCCAATGCAATCTCAAGCAGCTTTTTATCCGACTTGCACACTCCATATCTTGAGGAAATCACAAATGTAGAAAAATAGCTTCTGAAGCCTTTGTTTCTATATATCCGTTCCAACGAAGGCCACGCATCTGAAACTATGCCAAGCAAAAGCATGCTGTTAAGATTTTCCAGAGCATTGGCAACATCATCAAAAAACAATAGCCGTTCATCATTATAAACAGTATCATGGGCCAACAAATCAATTGTACTGTCACATATCGCATCATAGCCGCACTCTCTTAGTAAAATGGAATAGAAATCCCTAAACTGCTCATACTCTTCCTCTTCTGACCTAATATAATGATTCTGCATCAGATGGCTATAAGCGTTTTCCATTGCTTGCTTAAAGCTCAATAAACTTCTGTCCAACTTTGAGCTGTCTATTAATTCGTCAACCTTGGAGGTATAAACCAGTGGTTTGTCTTAGGCCTGTTCAATGTATGCCCGGAGTCAAACAGAATAGCTTTAATACCTTCATACTCAATATTCATATAGTGCTATGAGCTCCTTAAACCTTCTAATATATAATCAATTTCTTCTTTATGCTGCTTGTAGACCACACACTCCGGACAACCACCAAGCATGGCATCCCGCCATTCGTACTTTTCGCTGCAGTCAGGCATTGTCATGTAAAAACCAACCCAGTCATATTCCCAACAGCCTATTTGCTGCTTATAAGGCTGGCATTTTGATTCCTTCGGACCAGTTCCATTAAAACAGCAAATCTTCAGTTCATAACATTTCATAAATATACCCCCGATTATGCCATGCTCGCTCATGCCGAAGTTATTATAATCCATATTATACCACAAGTGTATATATCAAGCATCTTATGTGCAATGCTAACTAATAAATAAAACAGGGCTTGGATATATTTCCAGACCCTGTTTTGAAAATTCTAATACTATATATTTACCCTTTTCCAGAAGGAAGGTACACCAAGCAGCAGAATAGGATATATCTCCAATCTTCCAATAATCATGCACATGGATAGCACTATCTTGCTGAGGTCTGATAGCGACGAGTAATTACCCTCAGCACCTACAATTCCAAAGCCCGGCCCTACATTCCCAAGAGTCGCGGCCACGGAAGATATTGTTGTTGCCCAGTCCAGATTATCAAGGGATACTGCCAATACTGCTGCAATATAAATTATAATATACATAAAAAAGAACCCTAATACTTCAGTCAGTGTCTTCTCATCCACGGCTTTACCGTCCAGCCTGACTGAGTATACGGCCTTCGGGTGGATTATCTGCAGCAGCTCACGTTTCATGACCTTGAACAGCAGCAGGAATCTGATGTTCTTTATAGCGCCTCCGGTAGAGCCTGCGCAGCCGCCGATGAACATAAGCGTAAAAAGAATTATCTTGTTGAACATCCCCCACTTTTCAAAATCCGTTGTTGCAAAACCGGTGGTGCTGATTATTGATACAACCTGGAAAGAAGAATGTCTTAGGGACACCCATATTGAATTGAATACGGAGCCGTAAAGATTAAAAGTTATCAATAATATTGACAACAATACCACTCCTGCATAGAAACGAAATTCATCATCCTTAAAGGGCGCTTTGAAATTGCCCTTCAGCATCTGGTAATAAATTGTAAAGTTTGCTCCGCATATAAACATAAAGGTTGTAATAATCACTTCAATATATACGTTATTGTAGGCCCCGACACTAAGGTTCTTGTTTGAAAACCCCCCGGTACCCACTGTACCAAAGGTGTGGATACAGGCATCGTACAAAGACATTCCCGCCAATTTCAGCAGAATTATCTCAGCTACTGTAATAATCATGTATATACCATACAGAATCTTGGCAGTTTCCTTTACCCGCGGTACAATTTTCCCCGGATTCACTCCCGGACTTTCTGCTTTCATCATCTGTATAGCACCGGCACCCAATGAAGGAAGAACGGCCAATGTTAATACGATAACGCCCATACCTCCTGCCCAGTGGGTAAAGCTTCTCCAAAACAATATCCCCTGGGGCAGGCCCTCAATCTGAGTCAGAATACTTGCACCGGTAGTTGTAAAACCGGAGCTTGATTCAAAAAACGCATCGACCATTGAAGGGATAGCTCCGGATAGCACAAAAGGAAGTGCGCCAAAAAAAGATAAAAGAATCCAGCCTAAAGCAACAATGGCAAAACCATCACGGGCATACATGCTTCTTTTACCGGTTTTTATAAAAGTCAACGGGATACCAACTAATCCTGTTATCAGAATACTAAGGGCAAAGGCTGTTATATCTGTGCCTTGGTAATAAACCGCCACTGCAAGTGAGGGCAGCATTAGCAAAGCTTCACATACAAGCAGCATACCTAGTACTTTTGATACTACTCTAAAGTTCACTTTATATTCCTCCTGCAGAGTTTGCTGCTACCTCGTTCAAGCTTGAAATGTTCTTGTTCTTTGAGATGACTATGACCCTGTCTCCTTCTCTGATTACGTCGTTACCGTGGGGTATGACGACTTCTTTTTTCCTGACGATTGTAGCTATTATTACGTCCTTTGGTAATCCAAGCAGCTTGAGCTTCGTATTCAGGGCAGCGCTGGAGCTGTCTGCAACAATTTCTGTAATTTCAGCTTGTCCTTCTATAATCCTATATAATGACTCAACATTGTTGCCGCGGACAAATTTCAATATGCGGTTGGTGGTAATAATTTTGGGACTTATAACGCTATCTATACCCAGGTTCTTTATAATACCGACATAGTTCACCCTGCTGACTTTTGCTATGACTTTCAGTACTCCGTTTTGTTTGGCTAGAAGCGCCGACATCAGGTTTTCCTCATCCATACCCGTCAACGCTATAAACCCATCCATGTCACTGATGTTTTCCGATTTCAGCAGTTCTTCATCAGTTCCATCTCCATGTATAACAAGTGCCTCAGGGAGCAGCTCAGACAACTGAACGCACCTTTCCCTGTCCTGCTCAATTATCTTTACCTTAATGTCCATTTCTATCAATAACCTTGCCAGGTAAAATGCTATTCTACCTCCCCCTACAATCATTACATTCTTTATCCTCTGATGGCATTTACCCGACAGTTTGCAAAAATTATAGAGACTCGAAGGTTTGCCTATTACATAGATACTATCATTCTCCTTGATGATAAAATCCCCGTTAGGCACAATGACCTCATCATTCCTTATCACAACACCGATCAGAATGGAAGAGATGAGCTTGCTTCCGATTTCCTTCAAAGGTGTATCTACTATCCCCATTTCTTTTGTCACTTTAATTTCAACCATCTTGACTCTGCCTTTGGCAAAGCTTTCTACATTTATTGCAATAGGGAAGTTCAGTACATTTGCAATTTCCTCTGCGGCGGCCTGTTCCGGATTTATTATGAGCTCAAGGCCAAGCTCTTCCTTAAGAAGAGAGAGCTCCTTTGCATATTCAGGATCTCTTATCCTTGCTATTGTATATCTTACTCCAAGTTTCTTTGCAGTCAGACAGCAGACCATATTTACTTCATCGCTGTTTGTTACGGCAAGAAGCAGGTCCGTTGTATCAATTCCTGCCTCCATAAGTATATTGGTACTGACTCCGCTTCCTCTTAAACAAAGCACGTCAAGGTTCTCTTCAGCCTTGCTCAGAGCAGCATAATTCTTATCAATAATTATCACATGATGGTTCTCTTTTGATAAGCTTTCCGCAAGGTTGTACCCGACTTTTCCAGCACCAATAATGATTATTTTCATTTCTCAAGCCCCCATAATTATCACATTCTGAAAGGAACACTATTCTCGAAAATGTCGGTAAACTGTGTCTTAATTCTGTCTACTATTTCTTTATCATCAAGCATAACTGCACACTCAAAGCTTGTGCTCAAAATATTCAAGCTGCTGAGCCTGCTGGAAAAGGAGAGTATAAAAACATTGCCGTCAATGATGAGGAGGTTGTTTGTTACCGCATTATTGACCCTTACCCGTCCCTCTGCCTTACATATGTTTCTAAGCAGGATCAGGGATATATCGCCCTTGAAAATAAGTTTGGGTATTATAACTCTGCAGGAGCTGCAACTTTGCTTTTCCATTATCAGCTGAAAAATATCCTCATACAGCGACTTGGTCCATACACCGGAAATCATCATATCAGGTTCCGAATTTCCGGCGAGCATCGTTTTTACTCTTTCTATAAGCTGTTCCTTGGATGAGAAGTATTCTACCGTGCCAGCCATTATAACACCTCCCAAATTAGTTATTATTATAACGATTATCTACTATATCAATATTATTTTACTGCATGACATCATATGTAGGCAAGTAAAATTCATTTTTCTCCATTTTTCATTAAATATCTTAAGGATATTATAGAAATTGGTTATGGAAGTGCATAAAAAAAGATATGAGAAGAAATTTTTCATATCTTTTTAATCCTATTTTGTATATAGCACCATGGCTATCATATATTTTATTCCTGATTAAGAAACTCTCCTGCTACTTTATAGAATTTCTTGGCCTTCTCAGTATCACCCTGCTTTTCATACAGCTTGCCAAGCATCCGGTATGTTTCTCCATCCTCAGGATTTTGAGAAAGGCTCTTCTTCAGCATACTATATGCTTCATCAAATCTACCGCTTTCAATAAGCCTTTCAGCTGATGCGGCTCCCTCTCCTCCATTCCCCGCCTCCTGATGTATCATCAGCGAATTCAGGATGGCGCGCACCTTATCTGCTGTAAAAGGCTTCTGTAGGTAATGGACTGCTCCCAGTTTGGTGCATTCTACAGCATTTTTGACGGTGGCAAATGCGGTCATTATTATTACAGGCGTGTTGTTTCCGGCTGACCTAATATTCCTGAGAACTTCCGTACCGCTTATTTCAGGTAACTTTATATCAAGAAAAACCATGTCATACTCATTGGTTCTAAGCATTTTCAATGCTTCTCTTCCGTTACTTGCCGTATCTACATGGTAATCTTCAATTTCCAGACATGTTGTAAGCAGCATGCGTATGTTTTTTGTATCATCTACTACTAATACCCTTTTCATTTACTCCCTCCTGAATATCCAATAGCAATGTAAAGGTAAAGACGCTTCCACAGCTCGTTTTACTCTCATACCAGATTTCACCGCCGATAGCCTCAACAATTTCCTTCGCTATAGAGAGTCCCAGACCGGTCCCCCCAAATTCAGCATAAGTATTTTCAACCCGGACAAATTTCTCAAATATCTTACCCTGATACTCATCAGGAATACCTATTCCGGTGTCGGATACAGCTATATGCATTTTATCATGGCTGACAAAAGCATCAATACTGATGCGGCCACCATTATCGGTATACTTTATTGCATTCGACAAAAGGTTATTCAAGACCCAGACTGTCTTCTCAAAATCGGTTTTCACATATGGCAAACCTGCAGTATCATTACTGCTTATTTTAATATTTTTCCTATCTGCCTGCTCCTGGAACAGCTTCAAAGACTCGTTGATTATTTCATTAACCGGGCATGCCTCTATCTGATACAGCGATTCACCGGATTCAAGGCCGACAAGGTGCAAAAGGTCATTGACCAGGGCCGATAAACCGTTAATATCTTCACCTATAGTCTCCAGCAAATGCTTTTGCTTTTCGTTAACGCTGCCAAGGCTCCCGTCCAGCATAAGGCTTGTACCCATCATTATTGAAGTGAGAGGCGTCTTAAATTCATGTGATATGGTCGATATAAAATCTGCCTTGATTCTTTCAAGTTCCTTAAGTGCGGTAATGTTACGGAGAAGCACGACAAATCCGTTTATCGACGCTTCCATATCCTTTACCGGTGTAACTATTATGCTGAAATAATTATCTCTTTCGTTCCCCTGTATTTGCACAATCTTATTATTATTCTTATTTTCAGCCTCTGATGTAAGCTCGCTGATAATATTAAAAAGCTTCCCGTTTCTTATAATCTCCAGGAAATGCTTATTGACAGCATCCTCCTCCTTTATCTCGAACAAGCTTTCACCAGCCTTATTAATAAGCACTATCCTATAATTCTTATCCAATACTATAAGGGGTTCCGATATATTTTTTACTATAGCCAGAGACTTGTTCTTCTCGGTCATCAGTTCTCCTACCGTGCTACGCTCAAATTGCTGAAGCCTTCTGGTCATATTATTGAATTCCTCTGCCAGTTCTCCTATTTCATCCTTTGTCGTAATTTCCGCATACTGGTTTATGTCACCCGCCTTCACAAGGCTTATCACTCTTTTCAGCTGGTATATGGGCTTCATAAGCCGGTTGGTAAGCAAAGCGGCAATTAGCAGTCCGCCTAAAGAAGCAATTATAAGCAGGATTACAATAATATACATGGATTGCAGGGCACTTTGGGTAACTTTATTTTTACTGCTGAACATCGCATTTTCATTTATTTTAATCAAGCCCCTTATCTCGGTCTTTAACATATTGAATACCGGAACTGTGTTTTTATCATAGTAATCCCTTGCCTTCTTCTCCCCTTCCAAATTCATTACTTCCTGTATGCCGGAAAATGATTTTATGTAATCCATATACAGTGTGTTAACCAATTCTACCTTTTCGTTTTCTCCGTCCTCAGTAATATTGTTGGATTCTATACCAAACCACTTTATAAACTCACTGGTATTTTCAGAGAATATGTTTATTCCTCTCTTTTTATCGCCATTCACATAAAGCAGTATAGAGCTGTCCTGCCTCTCGATTGTTTCCAGCATATGATTCAAAGCTCCCACACTTCGGTAGTTATTGGTCATCAGCCCATTGATTCCTTTACTGAGACGAAAAAGGTTGAATACTGAGAATGCGCCTACCAGTATGATCAACAAAGTGAGGTATATGCAAATCAGCATTATTTTTCCTTTTAAAGTTTTAAGCATTTTATCACCTTGTTCTGCATTGGAATATACTTATTGTGTATAAATAA
>JBLNDG010000161.1:0-3191 GCA_050261415.1 Caulobacteraceae bacterium
AAGACTCCTCACAATTTGCTAAAAACGCTTGCACGGGAGCATTTTCTTCACGCAAATTGCCCTCACGGGTTCGAATCCCTTTCGATTTTCTTCATTATGAAAAAATAAAACCGCAACGTCAGGCCTTGTGATATGCCTAACTCTGCGGTTATTTTTCATAATGGCGGAGAGAGAGGGATTCGAACCCTCGGACCGCTGTTAACAGTCACACGATTTCCAGTCGTGCGCCTTCGACCAACTCAGCCATCTCTCCATTTAATGAGCTGTTGCTCGTACTTAAGTATTATACTAAATTGACTTATAAATTTCAACAGGTATTTTGTCTTAGGTTTTGTATATTTTTGTTTGTAAAATGAATGCTTTGCTATGAAAATGGCAATTTATATGATAAAGTAATTATAATGCCATATATTATTATGTGAATTCAAACCTTTGATAATGCAAAACATCGAAAGGAAAATGCTTATGAAGCTGAATGTGGACAAGACCCTGGTCAAATACAGTATCTATATAATTGTGATCGCTACTATACTATATCTGATGTACAGATTGGTTTCAAACCTGGAATTCATTCTGAGCACTATTTTAAGCGTTCTGTCGGGCTTGCTCGCTGTGATGACTCCTTTTATCATAGCTTTGGTCATAGCATACCTGCTTCATCCGGTTGTATGCTGGATAGAATGCAATGTGCTGGACGGCAAAAAATTTTTCAAATCAAAAAATGAAAACGAGGACAGTCTCAAGCGCATCAGGCGTACCGTCAGCGTACTTCTTACTTATCTGTTGATAATAGGTATAATAGTAGTTCTATTATACAGTACATATGCCATGATAGGCGGAAAAATCAGCAGCCAGCTGGATTTGAATTCTGTTATTGATTCAATTTCCAGTTACTCGCAGAAATATACCGGTATCTATGAACAGTTAAGGGTAGAACTTGAAAACAGCGGACTTTCGGACAACCTTAAACAGCAGTTCATACAAACAGCGGAAAACGCCAATGAAATACTGGGAACGGCAGCTACAAAGATATTTGACCAGATAAGAAGGCTTGGAAGTAATATTGTAAACATCGTATTGGGACTTATTATAGCCTTTTATCTTCTGAAGGATATGGAATATTTCCGGAAGCTTTACCTGGAGGTCACGGGCATACTTTTCAGCGATAAGAAAAACAGAAAATTGAGAAGCTTCCTTACAGATATAAATACTATTATATCCAACTTTGTAAGAGGCCAGCTGCTGGATGCGCTTATTGTAGGGATAATGAGCTCTATCGGATTGTCCATCATAGGCCTGGACTTTGCTTTCCTGATCGGTATGACTGCAGGTATCGCAAACGTGATACCTTATTTCGGGCCTATAATCGGTTCAGTACCTGCAGTTATTGTGGGATTGCTCAGTGGGAGTCCCATAAAGGCGCTCTTCGCAGTTATTGTATTAATTATAGTCCAGCAGATTGACAGCACGCTGATTTCCCCAAAAGTCGTAGGGCGCAGTGTGGGGCTTCATCCGGTGTTCGTAATGCTTTCGATAATCATAGGCGGTGCCTATTTTGGGCTGATAGGAATGCTCCTTGCAGTACCTGTCGCAGCGATAATAAAGATGTTCCTTCTTAGATGGATGGAGGATAAAAAAAATGCAGGCTTTTAAGCCTGCATTTTTAATGCATGTTCTTATACATCAGCCATTTGATAAGTGTATCCACCGTTCTGTTTATCAGGTCAAGGCTCTTGAATACCTCATCATAGGTCTCTATCATTGATTTAACGGTTACCTCAGCATCGTTCACTATACCGTTCAGAAGCTCCTGAATATACGAAGCGGATTCTGCGGACTGGTCGGCCAGCTTTTCCACCTTCATTGCAAGTATTACTGAGCCTTTGCCGCTGGAGCTTGCATTTTCCGCTTCCACTGCAGCATTTACAGAAAGCAGTTTGCTTTCATCAATTATAACCGAAAGCAAATTCAGGTCGTCCTTGATTTTCTCGGTATATTTTGCAAGGCTGGCAATAGACTCCTTTGATTTCTTTGCATATTCCTCAATGCTTCCGGCTTTGTAGTCTTCCTTAAATACCGGTCCTTTGCCGTTGCCGGAGTTTTTCAGCATCGTATGCGTATATTTCATAATTTCTTTTGTATTTTCCACTGTTTTATTTATGTTTGAGAATATTGCCTTTACCGCTGCGTTTGCAGTGCCCGCCGCTTCCTCCACGGCATCAGGAACAATCTCCTCTTGTTTTTCAATGCCTTCACCCAGCACACTTACCTCTTGCACCAGTTTTTCCTCTGCTGACTGCAGGTTCTGGGAAGTAGCATATGCATTGGAGAATAAATCGTTTATATTCTCGTAGATGCTTTGGGCATGCACAATCATCTTATTTGCACGCTTTTGTGCAGAAAACTGTATCACCGCAAGTATAACAAACTGTAATGCAAATATGGCGGTATTCAGATATACCGGTAAATTACTTAATGAAAATTTCCAGCTTACAATACTGTTCAGGAATTCGCCTGCTGCAAGGCCCAGTATGGCAAGTATCACGGAACGCCTGATCAGTTTCCCGTCAAAATACAGGTTTGCGAAGCTTATAGGAATAATAAATAATAATATCACGGTAAAGTGCAGGTAAACATAGCATAGTATCACAAGCACAACTGCACAATATATACTTATGTACTTCAATGCTGCGCTGTCCATTCTGAACATCCTGCAAACGATGGGAAGCAAGCATGTCAGAATGCCAACCCCTGCAATAATTGCAAAGTGCAGCAACGGTATTGCAATCAATCCTGTGAATTTAAGCAGTGCAATTAAAGGAAATGTCACCAAAACAATCTTATACAGCCTTACCAGCAGGTCGTTAACATCGGTTTCGTTCCGCCCCAGTGCATTATTTTGGTACATTGAATTCTCCCCCTAAGTATTTTTCTAAAACTATTCCGGGTTGAAAATTATGCCCTCTCAGCCAGTGCCCAAATACTATGTTCCACTGATATTTTCGCAGGTTTAAACCTTATTAATATTCTATCATTTTTATGCAATCGATGTAAACAAACTGATATGCAGAGATAGCGTCAATTTACTGTAGGGAAAAAAAGAATAGACCACATCCTGGAATTGAGGAAATACTATCATCCCGGTCACGCCCTTGACAACACGCATCTCCCATATGGTTTGTCAGCCCTGC
>JBLNDG010000162.1:0-31905 GCA_050261415.1 Caulobacteraceae bacterium
AACTGTTAACATACATGCAATCCCATATATAGTCAATATCCATCAATATACCCGGATCATCAGTTTCAACTGGTGTAAAACCTTTCAAGCTAATATATTGGCTTAGGCTCGAACATTGATCATTAGTAAGGATCCCGCTGATATTACGGCGGCTTATTAGTACCGGATGCCCCTTTCTGCCTTCATATAACGGAATTATAATATCGCCGTCAGCACACAGCATTCTCTTGTAAGTATCGCATTTTATTGCAGGATAATCACCCGGTATCATAAAAAAGCAATCCCCACTAACATGTTTTACTCCAGCCTTTATTGAGCTGTACATTCCGTCTGCATAATCCATATTGTATACCATCTCTGTATTGGAATACTTTCTTATATAAGGAACAAGAAGGTCCTGCCGGTACCCTGTGACCACAATTATCCGCGAACAAGCTGCATGCATTGAATCAATGCACCGTTCTATCACAGTCTTTCCCTGCAGCTCCAATGTCAGCTTAAAAACTCCGGCTCTTTTTGAAAACCCGGCTGCCAGTATGATTCCCTCAACGTTCATCTCATTCGGCTCCTTAAACAGAGTTAACCCTGTGGGTTCAGGACGGACTTCACTGCGTTTTTTATTTCTTCATAGCCGGTACACCTGCATACATTCGATAACAGCGTATCTGAAGACCTTATAGCAGCTGCCTCTTTCCCCTGTTTACATTAAGTTCAATCAGAGTTCTTTGTAAAAACTGCAGCATTATAAGATTCCCCCCTGTTCTATTAAATATGCCGGTGAGTATATTTCTTAGAACAAATTCCCGGTATCCGGCCGAGCCCTGGATATCAATCAATATGGGTCCGGGTCAGAGTATATGTTCCCCATGAAAGTTAGAAATATGTTTACATATAAAATGAGTGCAAAAACCATAGTTCTTGCACTCATTTTATATTTCTTATTAAGCCAATTCCTTTATCGCATCGATTGCACGCTGGATTTCCTCCATTGTGTTATACGGTGCCAGTCCTATACGTATCAGCCCCCCGCTCTCACGCAAGCCAAATACCTTAACCAGCTTTGTTGCAAAGAAATCGCCGTCCCAGACAAACAGACCCTTATCAGCCAAACATTCTGCAACCTGCCTGGGCGTTTTTCCCTTCAGAGTAAAGGAGACTGTAGATGTTCTCGGATGCCCCTTCGGAGGTCCATAGACCTTTACGCCCGGTATCTTCTTAAGCTCTTCAATTAAATAATCGGCAATCGGCTGTTCATATGCTTCCAGGCTCAGCATCCCTGCCACAATATTACGCCTTCGCCCCTCAAGTCCTTTAAGCCGGTCTGCGAAATCAGCCTCATACTTCGCACCTATATCTGCAATAAATTCCACTGCTTCAGCAGCTCCTGCAATTCCTTCATGATTCAGTGTACCTGTCTCGAACTTAAGTGGTGCCCAGTCCTCCTGCTCCCCGACCTTTACAGTCCGGAGCGCTTCCATTCTGTCCTTCTTTGCGTATAAAACACCCACATGAGGTCCGAAGAACTTGTAAGCAGAACAGAATAAAAAATCTGTATCAATGTCTTTCACATCTATAGCTCCGTGCAAAGCGTAATGAACACAGTCCACAACTGTAAGGGCCCCTGCTTCATGAGCCATCCTCACCATCTTTTTGACATCGCTTATTGTCCCTACAGCATTGGATGCATAGTTGAAAGCAGCGACCTTTGTTTTATGAGTCAATTTGGCAGCAAAGTCATCCATGTCTACTATGCATTTCTCAAGATCTACCTTGACATTCTTTATAATTATGCCTCTTTCCTCAAGGATTTCCCAGGGTCCACGATTAGCTTCATGGTCGATATCCGTAATAATGATTTCATCTCCTGGCTTCATGCCGCGCGCCAGAGCATGAGCAAGGTTGAAGTTTATGGTTGTCGAGTTTGCACCGAAGGATACTTCTTCCCAAGAGCAGCCAAAGAAATCGGCAAAGGCCTTCCTGGCTTCAACAATCATACGATCGGTCTCCATACTTGTGGCAAAAGCACCGTGTATATTGGCATTATGGTTGGCCAGGTAGCCGCTCGCCTTATCAATCACCCTTTGTGGAATCTGAACACCTCCAGGCCCATCCAGATATGCCGCAGGATGACCATTGACAATTCTTTTCATAGCCGGAAACTGCTCCCTTATGTACTGGACATCAAAATGCATATACATTCCCCTTTCCTTATTTAGAATTTCAGCTGCCTGTCATATAAGTCTACTGGATTATTTATCCAATATAATATAATTATATAATATTCATGGGACATATTCACATAATTAATAAATTTTAGGATAAGTTTTAGTGGTTGAATTTTAAAAGCTTTTTCATTTGAACAGACCGGTTAAAAAATATATAATACTTGTATATAATGACAAGCTAAAGGAGGATGAAAAATGGTTAAGTTGATATCCTGGAATGTAAATGGGTTAAGGTCCTGTGCCGGTAAAGGCTTCATGGGCTTTTTCAATCTTATAAACGCAGATATATTCTGCATACAGGAAACCAAGCTTCAGGAAGGCCAGATTCAGCTTGAAACAGAAGGCTATAAACAATATTGGAACCATGCCGAAAAAAAAGGCTACTCCGGAACAGCAGTGTTTACAAGGCTTGAACCTGTATCCGTAAAAAACGGAATCGATGTGGCTGAGCATGACAAGGAAGGCAGGGTAATAACTCTCGAATTCAATGAATTTTATTTGGTCAATGTCTACACTCCGAATTCACAAAGGGGGCTGGAACGCCTTGAATACCGGATGCAATGGGAGGATGCCTTCAGAAAATATCTTAAGGGTCTTGATTCAGTAAAGCCTGTAGTTGTATGCGGGGATATGAATGTGGCCCATAAGGAGATCGACCTTAAAAATCCTGCTTCCAACCATAACAACGCAGGCTTTACAGACGCGGAGCGAAATAAATTCACCGAGCTTCTCGATTCAGGCTTTATAGATTCCTTCCGCAACTTTTTCCCCGATAAGAAAGACGCTTACACCTGGTGGTCATATATGTTCAATTCCAGGGAAAAGAATGTGGGATGGCGAATAGACTATTTCTGTGCCTCTGCAAAATTAAAGGACAAGCTAAAAAGCGCAGACATACATAGCGGTGTAATGGGCTCCGACCATTGCCCCATTGAACTGGTTTTAGGATAAAAATCTTTAGTTACTGACACAGCAGCACAATAAGAGCAGCCATGTATAGCTTGGCATTGGTATAGAAAGATGCCCGTCTATAGCATGGCTGCTTAAATACTATACTGCTTCATCCCCAAGGTTTGCACCGGTAAACTGGCTGTTGTAAAGGTCCGCGTAGAAGCCGCCCTTTGCCAGAAGTTCCTTGTGGTTGCCCTGTTCTATTATAGTACCTTGATTCATTACAAGTATCAGATCCGCATCACGGATTGTGGAGAGCCTGTGAGCGATAACAAAGCTTGTTCTGCCTTTCATAAGGTTCGCCATAGCTTTTTGTATCAATACTTCTGTTCTTGTATCGACGTTGCTTGTAGCTTCGTCGAGTATAAGAATGGAAGGATCGGCAAGTATTGCTCGTGCAATCGTCAACAGCTGCTTCTGTCCTTGCGATATATTCGAAGCTTCTTCATTCAATACCGTATCATAGCCCTCAGGAAGGGTTTTTATAAAGTGGTGCGCATGGGCTGCCTTTGCAGCACTGATTATTTCTTCTTCTGTCGCTCCTTCACGTCCATACGCGATATTATCCCTTATCGTTCCGTTGAAAAGCCATGTATCCTGAAGGACCATACCGAACATTGTGCGCAAATCGCCACGTTTCAGGTCCCTTATGTCTATACCGTCGATAGTGATTTTACCACCCTGGATTTCATAAAAACGCATCAAAAGGTTAACCAGGGTGGTTTTTCCTGCACCGGTCGGCCCTACAATTGCGATAGTATGACCTTCTTCAACGTTTATATTCATATCCTCCATAAGGATTGCATCTTCTTTGTAGCCGAATCTTACATGCTCAAATCTGACTTCACCCTTCGGGAACTTGATTACCTCAGCATCCTTCTTGTCAGGCACTTCTTCAGACTCATCCAATACTTCAAACACACGCTCAGCAGAGGCCACTGTCGACTGTATCACGTTTGCTATATTTGCCAGTTGGACAATTGGCTGTGTAAACTGCCTCATGTATTGTATAAATGCCTGTATATCTCCTATCTCAATTTTGTTCTTGGCTACCATGAGTCCGCCGACAACACATACCAGCACATATCCGACATTATTGACAAAATTGAGCGCAGGGAAGATTACCCCCGACATAAACTGTGCTTTCCATCCTACATTGTATAGTTCCTTATTAATCCTGTTAAATTCCTCTATTGAATCCTCCTCATGTCCAAAAGCCTTAACTATTTTATGTCCGGTATACATTTCCTCAACATGGCCGTTCAATGCGCCTATGCTCTTTTGCTGGTCCGCAAAAAATTTCTGTGACTTTTTCGCTATGAATGTAGTTATTGACATGCTGGCAGGCAGCGACACAATAGCGATAAGTGTCATTAAGGGGCTTATTGTCAGCATCATTACCAATATGCCTATAACGGTTACAAAGGATGTAATGAGCTGCGTCAAGCTTTGCTGCAAGGTCGTGGCAATATTGTCCATATCATTCGTAACACGGCTCAGAATCTCTCCATGGGATCGGCCGTCAAAGTATTTAAGCTGCAAGCGGTCAAGCTTTTCCTTTACATCGTTACGCATATTGTAAACGGTTTTCTGGGATACACTGGCCATGATATAAGACATCGCAAAGCTGAAAAGCGCACTGATTAAATACAATGCTATCATCAACAGCAATATGTTCCGGATATAAGTAAAATCAATACTTGGTACCGGCTGCTTCTGCAGCTTGCTGATAACGCCGGCCGGCATTTTCCTTTGGATAGCCAGCTGCAGCTGTATATAATGCGTGTATTTTGCCAATATACCTTCGCCAAGCTTGGTTGTGGCTTTTCCCATGACCTTCGGTCCTACAATATTGAAGACAGTACTTGCTACAGCAAATATGAAAACTGCTATAAAGCGGTTTCTTTGCGGCTTTAAATATTCAATTAATCTTTTTAGCGTACCCTTGAAATCCTTTGCCTTCACTACCGGTCTGCCCATTGCAGCTCCAGGGCCTCCATGTCCTCCCATCGGGCCTCGGGGTCTCTGCTGCAGTTGTGTCATGCAATCTCCTCCTCTGACAACTGGGAGGATACGATTTCGCGGTATACCTCACAGGTATTTAGAAGCTCCTTATGTTTACCCATTCCCTCAATGCGGCCATTATCAAGTACGATAATCCTGTCTGCATCCATTACTGTGCTTACCCTCTGAGCTACTATAATTACAGTTGAATCTGCCGTCTCCTTCTTAAGAGCCGCACGGAGACGGGCATCCGTCTTAAAATCGAGAGCTGAAAAGCTGTCGTCAAAAATATATATTTCCGGTTTGCCTACAAGCGCACGGGCAATGGAAAGCCGCTGTTTCTGGCCCCCGGAAACGTTGGTCCCACCTTGTGAAATCTCAGAGTCATATCCGTCCTTCATATTGGAAATAAACTCTTTTGCTTGTGCAACTTCTGCTGCATGCCTTATCTCTTCATCGGTAGCATCACCCTTACCATATCTGATATTATCGGAAATAGTTCCTGTAAACAATATGGGAGCTTGCGGCACAAAGCCTATTTTGGACCTCAATTCCTTTTGAGTCATTTCCCTTACATCTACTCCGTCCACCAGGATGCTGCCGCCGTCAATATCATAAAAACGTGGAATAAGGTTTATAAGCGTTGACTTTCCTGAACCGGTTCCTCCGATTACTGCAGTGACTTCGCCCGGTTTTGCCAGGAATGAAATATCATTTATTGCAGGTTCTTCTGCCCCCGGATAGTGGAAGGTAACATTCCTGAACTCCACATATCCCCTTTGCCGGTCAGCTTTTTCCGGCTGTTCC
The DNA here is from genome assembly GCA_050261415.1 of Caulobacteraceae bacterium. Lineage (GTDB taxonomy): Bacteria > Bacillota > Clostridia > Lutisporales > Lutisporaceae > JBLNDG01. Next base: position 5,988 of record JBLNDG010000162.1, read on the forward strand.
GGATCATTGATTTCCGGCTTCATATCCAGCACCTCGTTGATTCTAACTGCAGAAGCCTGCGCTCTAGGAACCATGACATACATTATGGAAACCATTATGAGTGAGAACATTATTTGCATCGCATATTGAAGAAATGCCATCATGTCCCCCAGTTCCATCTTGCCGTTGCCTATTCTCAAGCCTGCAAACCAAATTATTGCAATAGAGGTTATATTCATAAAAAACATCATAATAGGCTGCATTGCAGCCATAATCTTATTGACTTTTATCGAGGTTTCAGTAAGATCACTGTTTGCTTCTGAAAATCTGACCCTTTCGCTTTCAAGGCGGTTGAATGCTCTTATAACTCGAATACCTATCAAATTCTCCCTAAGAACAAGGTTCACCTTATCCAGTTTTTTCTGCAATGCTTTGAACATTGGCACTACTGCGCTTGCCAGGATGCCTATAAGGATCAGTAAAGCGGGCAGTACAACTGCCAAAATCAAAGTCAAAGGCTTATCCTTGGATAATGCCATTATAATTCCGCCGATGCACATGATCGGTGCATATATCATGAATCGCATACCCATAACCAGCAATGTCTGCACCTGGTTAATATCATTTGTAGTTCTTGTTATCAAAGAAGCTGTGCCTATCTTGTCAAATTCGTTCAGTGAATAGCTTTCTACCCTTGTAAAAACTACACTGCGCAAATCCCTGCCGAAACCCAATGCTATCTTGGAAGACAGGAAGCTGCCGACAATAGCACAAGCACTGCTGCCTAAGGCTACCAGCAGCATATAGCTGCCGTATTTCCATATATAACCTGTATCCCCTTTCATCATCCCGTTATTTACAACGTCTGACATAAGAGTAGGCAGGTAAAGCTCCGCCATTGCCTGAAAGAACAAAAACATCAAAACCCCTAAAACAGACCATATGAATGGTCTTAAATATCTGAACAATCTAATCACTAATAACCATCTCCAGTCCGTGTACAACCTTAGAAAAGTTAATTTGCTTTTACGGGCATGTTGTCAAATAAGCTGTTGGCATTAGTAACAGCAACCCGTTCCCCTGCTTCGAGTCCTTTTAATATTTCAATTTCCTTGTCGTTCTTAAGTCCGGTTGTAACAATCCGTTTCACAGCCACATTGTCCTTGATTACATATACATAGCTTTCTCCGTTATTCTGGACAACCGCCGCTGCCGGAACCACAACTCCTTTTTCATCAACTACATCTATGGAAGCCCGGGCTGAAAGTCCTGCCTTGATATCTCCTCCATTTTGAATACTGATTTCTATCGGGAAAAACACTCCTGTACTTACTGCCATTGGGCCAATGCTATCTATCTTCCCTTTATATGTCTTATCCGGATAAATATCTACAAAGACGTTGATTTCCTGCTCTGCCTTAATCAGCGGCAATACCTCCTGGGATACGGTACCCTTCAACTTAAGTGCCGACGTATCTGCAATAGCCATCAAAGGAAGTGTCGGTGAAGCAATTTCGCCGATATTGATATTACGGTTCACTACTATGCCGTTTATTGGACTTTTTATAATTGCGTTTTCCATTTGAACCTTTATATTGTTTATGTTGGCTTGGGCAGTCTTTATAGAAGCTTGAGCCTGGTTAAGAGAAGATCCCGCAGCATTCTCATACTGCTTCCGGGCAAGATCAAGCTTGCTGCTGACATCATCCAACTGGCTTTGGGACGCTCCGCCTGCAGCATATAAGGTCTTGGTTCTGTCATATGCCTTTTGTGCTGTATCCAAATTTATTTTAGCCAGATCTGCTTGGCTTTGAACCGACTGTTTCGCTGCCTGTGCAGATTCCAAACCTGCCTCTGCCTGCTGAAGCTGCGCACTTAAAGCCTTTGTTTCCAGCCTAACCAGAACATCACCGGCTTTGACACTGCTTCCTACATCAAAACCCATTTCTATTACCTGTCCTGACAACTTGCTGTTAATATTTATTGTTTGAGCCGGGACCAAAACACCGGTCACATTCATTGTTGTTTGCAGCTTATGCCTATCAGCTGCTGCTGTTTTTACTTCTATTACACTAGAGCCTGTTGTTTGGCGGCTGCAACCAACGGCTGAGAACACAAGCAGCCCTATTATAACAAATGCCAATGCATTTTTTATTCCTTTTCGCATTACATGTACCCCCATTTTACTGTTTAATATGAATTTTTACTGTTGCATTCATTCCTGGCATAAGCGTCAAGTCTTCATCATTAACAATACCTATCTTTACAGGTATAAGCTGCGTTACCTTTGAGAATTCGCCGCTTGTATTTAAAGAAGGAAAAGGTGAAAACACAGATTGTGTAGCCTGGCCAATAGTTTCTACATAGCCGGCAAAGGTTTTACCCGGATATGCATCAACTGTTATATCAACCTTCTGACCTTGTTTTATTTTAAATATGCTCGTTTCTTCAATATTAGCCTTGATATAGATATTTGCTGTATCTGCAATTGTCGCGGCTTCCATACCCGGTGAAAGCACCTGCCCCTTCACAACGCTTGTTTGAATTACCTTTCCATCTATGGGGGACTTTATATCGGCTTTTGAAATAATTGAATCTGCTGCACTGTCAAGTGCCTGAGGGTTTATTGCACTGCTTGTGACAAGCATGCTTAAATCCTGCCTTCCGAGCACTTGCCCTGCTTTTACCAAATCTCCCTCCTTGATATCCCAGTTGTTCACCTTGCCCGTTACCTCCGGTGTCACAGTAACCATATTGGCCGTTACCTGGGCATCCTCCGTTGAAATAAAATTGCTGTCCTGGTAAAAATAGTAATACAATCCAAATCCACCACCGGCCAGAACCAGAACCAGTACCAAAATCATTACTGCTTTCAATTTTTTCATTTCTTTACCACCTCTACAAAATATAATTGTTTCCCCTATTCAATTTTGTCGAATATTTCCCTGATTTCTTCTATAAGTTCGTTTAGCCTCTTAACATCAGCATCGCTCAGTGAGTCCAGCTTTTTTAATATCTCATGCTTCACCTTTTCTTTATGCTCGTATAGGAATTCCCGCCCTTTTTTTGTTATTTTCAAAGTAATAACCCTCCTGTCACCAAGGTCGAATGCTCTTTCCGCAAGACCTTCCTTAATCAGCTTGTCGGAAAGCACCGTAAGGTTTGACTTTGGAATCATCATTTTCTCACTGTAATAACTCATAGGCTTACCGTTTTCACAGTTTATGTGGAACAATAGCCCAAGCTGCTGCCTTGTTATCTCAAGGTTGGGATAAGCCTTCATAAGTCTTTTGAATACAGAAGGTATAAAGGTCAGAATATTTTCCACCAGTTTAATTCTGTCCATCATTAGTGCACCTCCAATTTTCAGATTATTCGCTCTAATAGTTACTCTATGTAACTGTAACTTTTTATAATTGTTACTATTTATAACTATTATATGCTATCACCAATTAGAATAAAAAGCAATGATTTTTTTCTGCATCAAAACTCTTTATCATTAGTATTAGGCTCATCATAAAAATAACCTAAGTTTTTTTTACAACTATAGAGGAATTACTAAATAAATATAGAAATACACACAATGTTGTAATAAAACATGATATATTACACGCATGATTACTAGGGTTATGTGTATTTGTATGTAAAAATTGGTACGCTATGGATGCATTAACATAAATTATTAATAACAAGGAAGTGTAATAATGAAGTACATTCTTACCATCGACCAAGGCACCACTGGTACAAGAGCAGCACTTGTAAGCAAGGAATGTGAATTCCTGTACAGCAGCTATCTGGAGCATAACCAGATATACCCGAAGCCTAGCTGGGTAGAGCATGATCCTATGGAAATATGGAACAACACAAGAAAAGTAGTATCAGATGTCATAACCGAGGCAAAGGCGAAAGGTATTGACCTCCATGAAATCAAAGGCATCGGCATAGCCAACCAGGGCGAAACGGTAATGCTATGGGACAAAAATACCGGGAAGCCTTTGTATAATGCTATAGTATGGCAGTGCAGGAGAACTTCGGACTATGTAGAAGAGCTTAAGAAGCTGCCTGGCATCGAAGATAAAATCAAACAAAAAACCGGTCTTCTATTGGATGCGTATTTTTCAGCAACCAAAATCAAATGGGTAATGGACAATGTCCCGGGTGTCAAGGATAAGATTAAAAAAAATGAAGTGCTTGCAGGTACTCTTGATACCTGGCTCATATGGAAGCTGACAGGCGGCAAATCCTTTGTTACAGATGTCTCTACAGCAGCCAGGACTATGCTTTATAACATCAGGGATCTCAATTGGGATGACGAAATACTGGAAATACTCGATATACCAAAGTCGATCCTTGCAGAAGTCAAAAATACAAGCGACTATTTCGGTGTAACGGATAAGAACGATTTCTTCGGTCTGGAAATACCTATTACAGGTTCTGTTGTAGACCAGCCCGGAGCCCTGTTTGGACAGGCATGTTTTGATAAAGGTATGGTAAAAAACACATACGGAACAGGCTGCTTCCTATATATGAATATAGGCAGCCAGCCTATAGAGTCAAACAACGGCTTGCTTACCACCATTGCATGGAAAATTGGTGATGATGTAAAATATGCTTTTGACGGCGGTGTATATATAGCCGGAGCTGCAATACAATGGCTTCGAAATGGTGTAGGCTTTATTGATGATTATGCGGTAACAGAACGAATGGCAAGATCAATAGAGGATACCGGTGGAGTTTACTTTGTCCCTGCATTTACAGGTTTGGCGGCTCCCTATTGGGATCAGTATGCAAGAGGCTTAATTATCGGAATAACCGGAAGCACCAGGAAAGAGCATATAGTAAGAGCCACGTTGGAATCTGTAGCCTTCCAGGTCAAAAATGTTGTAGATTCAATGAATGCCGACGCCGGTACCGATATAAAGGTATTAAGGGTAGACGGCGGCATAACCAAGAACGATTTTGTTATGCAATTCCAGGCAGATTTGCTCGGTATCCCTGTAGAATTAGCCCAGATTACAGAGACAACCGCTTTAGGTGCGGCATACTTTGCCGGTCTTTATACAGGTGTTTGGGAGAGCCTTGATGAAATAAAGAGCAACTGGAAGTTTAAGAAGAGGTTTGAGCCAAAAATTGACTCCACCCAGAGGGAAAAACTTATGAAAGACTGGAACGAAGCAGTAAAACGGTCTATGGGGTGGGAAAACAGATAATAGAAAATGTCCCTGCTGCCTGTGCAACAGGGACATTTTTGTATCTTAATTGTCCATGAGCTCTGGTTTTTCAGCCCTGATAATCTCGATTCCCTTGTCCTTATACTCTTTTATCAGCTTATTGCTCACATTCCAATCGGTCACTATCACATCGACGCTCTTTATCGGACAGACCGACGCAAAGGAATTTACGCCAAACTTGCTGTAATCTGCTACAACAATTATTTTTTCCGCTCTCTCAATTATCTTTTTCCTCACTACTGCTTCCTCTACGATGTAGTCGGATATGCCCTGGTTTATTGTTATACCGCCGGCTCCAATTATTGCCTTATCTACATGAAACTGTTCCAATGCATACAACGTTATAGGCCCGGACATTGAAAGCTCATTTATTCGCAAAGTTCCGCCGAGAACGTGAATCTTTACATCACTATTTGCCAATTCATTGATTATTAGCAGGGAATTGGTCAGAACAGTAATATTCTTCTTATGTTTAATATTCTTAGCAACCTGAAGCGGGGTTGTACCAATATCAAGTATTATGGTATCATTGTCTTCAATTAATTCAGCTGCCTTTATACCAATTGATTTTTTTTCATCTATATTTGTTTTCTTTCTGATAGGATACTCCGGTTCAATATCGCTTTCCTTTGCGTATATTGCACCACCATATATGCGCTTGAGCAGTCCCTGTTTTTCCAGGTATTCCAAGTCTCTCCGCACGGTTTCAACTGATATATTGAATTTTTCCATTATCTCAGCAACTTTAATGATTTTGTTCTTTTCCAGAACTTTCATTATGATGTCATACCGCTCATGAGCTAACATGCATTTACCCCCTCTATACATGCATTATCACACCTGTATTCCTTATATACTAGTTCTCCATGTATTATCAATATCCTTCTCATAATCGGTCACCGGTAATATCTTTTTATGTTCATATTTTGTTTACAATTTGAACACATTTTCATCACATTAGCTGTTTAGTATAGTAAGTAGTTAAGGAAGGAGGTGAATACATTGAAGAGTAAAAAGCTGCTGGCAGTTCTTTTGACAATAGCCTTACTTGTTGTACCTAGTTTTGTTTTTGCCGCAACATCTGATAATCCGGTTGCAAGCAACATAAGAGGCTTCTTTGGGATAAACCCTGATAAGCTTACAGACCAGCAAAAAGCAGATATCTCAACTTATGCTCAAAAAATGACCGACCTCAAAAAGGAGTTTATCAACAAAATGGTTGCCAATGGCACTATGACAAAAGAGCAGGGTGATGCTGCGATTAAACAGATTGATGAAATGCTGGAAAACGGTAAAGATACCGGTTTGATGTTTGGGCTCGGAGTCGGAGGCAAACATTCTGACACTTTTGTTGGAAAAATAGATTTTTCCAAGCTCACAGAACAGCAAAAGGCCAGCCTTACGGACATTTATAATAGAATGGCAGCACAGGGAAAAAATTTTATAACCAAGCTGGTCGATAATGGGCTGATAACAAAAGAACAGGGAACCGAAGCAACAAAAAGAGTTGATGATATTGCTAAGAAAATTCAGGATAACAGCTTCGCAAAAGGCAATATGATGCCTTTAGTCGGTTTTGAAGGCCTGTCTATAAAGAAAATTGACACTGCAAACCTCACAGAACAGCAAAAAGCTGTTTTTAAGGATTTCTCACAGAACATGGCTAAACTGCAAAAGGAATATGTGGACACCATAGTTTCTTTTGGTTTGTTGACTAAAGAACAAGGAGACAATATCAATAAGAAAATAGATACTATGCAGAATGCCTTTGGAGATAAAGGCTTTGTCAACGGTAAAGGAATGTATGGAAAACACTTTGGTAAAGATCTGATGAATAAACAATAACCAATTGTACACTATGAAAATACAATATTGAATACTTGCTGATCAAAATTCAACTTGCATATAAAGCTACATAAAGGCTGTATTATTTAGTGCCCCTCATAATACAGCCTTTTTTCACCTTTTATTTCAGCTTATTTTCCCATGTTAGGTAATCGGGCACTTTTGGACCTGAACCCTTTGGCTCACTGCTTATCATCTTGAGTATGGCGTTCTTTGCCCCCTCTACCATAAGAGACTGTTCAGGCGGAGCAAGGCCGGACATTTGAGCTCTGGTTGTATTTTTAAACCAGATATCCTTCAGACCATTCCAATCCCCTATATAAATCCATTCATCCCCAGGCAGCTCATTATTCCAGGTACATACCTCGTCTATAGTCCCATTGGGAACGGGTTTCCCACCGCAGTATACCTCCATTGTATAAGCATGGATTCCAAGCCGTCCATAAGCCCAGTCTATCATCTCGGCATTTGTCGGGTAGTCATCGTAGGACTGTTTTGTATACATCCGCCTTCCTGTTGTATCTTCAAAGGCTTTAGCCATCTCTTTTGCTACCCCCTCCATCATTTTTGCATCAGCAGGAGGTTCAGGGGTATAGCACCAGGGCCAAAGCACGCACTGAATGCCTGTATGAAGTGTTACCAGTGCATAGACCGGATGAGTTATAAGAAAATTCTGTACTGCTGCCACCTCCGGTTCTGATGCGGCATTGGCTCCCGCTCTGGCAAGGGAATTTGCCCCAAGCTGCGGGTCTGTATCCACATCCAGCCTGTTCCACATATAATCAAAGGTCCTGTTCAAATCTATACCACTGCTTTTGGGGTCATCTCCCGGTTTCCCGTTTTTATCCCAGTCAGGGCTTTCCATTCCTATAAATACTCTGTCCTTCTCAGCGGAATCCTTTGCTCCTTTATATACTTCCGCTATGAATCCATCACCGTTGGTATCCTTGTAAGGATCGCTGAATACCTTCCCATCCTTGTTATTATCAGTAGGCCTTAGGTTTGACCTGTTATTATATACAAAGGACTGTTCATATCCGTCCGGATTAATGACCGGCACTATGCAGATAGTATAATTATCAAGTATTTTCTTTACTTCCTTATCATTTGAATAATTGTTTACAAGCCACCAAGCAGTGTATGCAGCCGATTCCCCTGATTCCTGTTCTCCACCGTGTATATTCCCCAGCACAGCTATACCGGTCTTGTTCTTAACATTGCTTGCTTTGCTTGACAGCTCAATGCACCATATCTGCCTCTCATACCAGCTGTGGCCTATTGAATATGTCTTGGCAATATCAGGGTATTGCTCAGCCAAACCCTTGAGCATATCCTCATAAAATGAGAAATGATGCCTCACATCCCAGTTTATGCCCGGCTCCGCAGCTGCCGGAGCTGCATAAACAGAACCCAGCATTGACATAACCAACGTAACAACAAGAATAAATGAAATTGCCTTCCTCATTATACTCAACTCTCCTTTCAGTTCATGCAGTATCATACAACTGCATTTTGTCCAATACAGTTTATTATTCCATTTGTAAATTTATTCCTTATGCAATTTTTTCAGCGATTGTCTGCGAAATTTTGTTCCGGTCCGAAAGCATAAAAAAAATATCACCGCATTCTTATGCAAAATGCAGTGATATTTTCATGCAGCATCAACAAGCCAGAGCATTATCAGGCTTTACATAGCTAAGCATCTTACTTTCCTTGAACAGCCAAAGGCCTATAAAGCCTTTGGCAATTAACTCTTTCTGCCCTTCCAGGTCACTAAGCTGAACTTTCTGATGCTGTTTAGGCTTCAGTAGTTCATTTGCTTCCAGGTCTCTATGAAGTATGAACCTCCACATACCATCTTTACTGTTTTGTTCAGATCCGTATTTCTTCTTGAGAGCTTTTATTCTCAATCCGTTTTTAATTATATTGAACAAGCTGTATACATTATGTGGCGAAACAGTGCAAAGCAAATGTCTGTAACCTAAATCCCTGACCATCGGAATAGCTTGCTGCAGCGTCAGGCTCTGCAGTGAATTCCCTCTGTAATCGGGGTGAACTACGGTTGCTTCAAGGTGGGCTGCATTGATCAATTCTTCTTTTGGCATGTTTATATCATTACCAAGATTCTTATCCGTGCACCCCGGGAAACCGACGTAACGATAAGCGATTAGTTCATCATTATTATTGAATACCCCGATGATTTTAGCTCCGGATTTCATATCTTCAAGCATCTCTTCATATGAATCAATGTATAAAACTTGCTTATTGGGTAGCTGATCATAAACGAATTTCTGAAGTTTTACTACATTTACAAGTTCTTCTGCTTTAATTGTCCTCATTGTGTAAGAGTCTTGCTCTGTTCTCTCATTTATATGCTTAATAAGCTGTCCTCTCTTTAATATCATAGTGCTTTGCCTCCTTTCACCGGTAAAATCAACGCTAATTATAGGTTTCTGTTTCATTGTCCGGCAATTTAACCCAGCAGTACAAATTGTCCGGGGTGTAATTATATCATGGGCAGATTGCAATGGTCAAGTAAGTTGTCCCTAAATTAAATTTTACCAATTTATTTCAAATAAAATACATAAAAAAAGTCTACTATTCAATCCTAATAATAGACTTTTAAAACCAATCTCTACCGGAAATATTCAGTTCCATATTAAACCGCACCAGTACTTGCGGCAGATTTACTCCTGGGTTTGTCCCTGCTGATGTTTGGCGTCCAAATGCTTTAATTCTACTATAAGAAAAATTCCTGTTATTATCGACGAGGTTAGATCCGAAAACGGTCCGGCCATAAGCAGTCCATCCAGTCCAAAAAATCTTGGAAATATAAGCAGTGCCGGAATAAGTAGCAATACCTGCCTTGAAAGGCTCAGGAAAGCCGCATGCTTTGGCTTGCCGACTGCCTGAAAGTAGTTTGCCGAAACAATTTGAAACCCGATAATCGGAAGGAATATCAAAAATATTTTTAGAGCTCTCGAACCGAAATTAATCAGCTCAACGTCTTTTCTACTGAATAAAGCGACCAGCTGGGCCGGAAAAACTCTTGTTGCGAGAAAACCTATGCATACAACGATTGTTGCAGCCATGACAGCCAGCTTCAAGGCTTTTTTCACCCTGTCAAACTTAAGTGCACCATAGTTGTATCCTATAATAGGCTGCGCGCCTTGGTTTATTCCAAAAATTGGCATCAATATCAGCATTGTGATGCTTGATACTATACCCATCCCAGAAACTGCAATATCACCACCATATATATTCAGGCTCTTGTTCATAATCGCGTTTAAAAGGCTTGCTGCCAGCTGCATTAAAAACGGGGCAGCCCCCAGTGTAACAATTTTTGTTACTATCGGCAAACGAAGCTTCATATTTTTCACGTGTATCTTTAAGGTGCTTTTACCTCCAAGAAAATGGTACATAACCCATATCGCCGATACCACCTGTGAAAGAACAGTAGCTATAGCCGCACCGCTAACACCCCATCCAAATATAAAAATGAAAACAGGGTCCAATACAGTATTAAGGAATGCTCCTATCAGCATAGTAAGCATAGCTATCCTCGGATTTCCTTCAGCCCTTATAAAGTTATTCATACCAAAGCCCAATGTCTGTGCAACCGTTCCCCAGAGTATAACCCTCATATATTCTTTTGAGTATGGGAGTACGGCTTCACTGGCACCAAAGGATCTTAGCAGAGGGTCCAGAAAAATCATGCCTATTATGGTTATAACCGCTGATATTACTACCAATAGTACAATTGCATTTCCTACGATGAGTTCAGCTTCCTGCTTTCTCTGTTCTCCGAGCCTGATTGAAACCAAGGAATTTGCTCCAATTCCTATTAACATTCCAAATGCCATGATTACCAGCATAATAGGGAACCCTACAGTAATACCCGCAATTCCTAAAGGGCCGACACCATTTCCAATGAATATACGGTCTACCACATTATATAAAGCATTAACCAGCATACCAATAATTGCAGGTATTGAAAACTTCAACAAGAGCTTTGATACTTTTTCTTCTCCCAACTGTTTTGATCGATCCATACATTATCTCCTCTTCTGGCTAAATCAAATAAATCACATCTGTATCTTTTCCTTTTTTGGTCAATATAACTATAATACTAACCATAATCCAAAAAATCAAGTAAAACCTGCTGCTTATATACAACACTTATTATTATACTTAACAGCAAAAAAACTGGGTACCTCAACCAGACCCAGTTCTTCACCATTTTTATCAGGTTAGCTTGCAGCCATACTTTTCAAGAATAAAGAGCGGAAGCTCCACTCTACAGGTCATCAGTGGGTCAACAATCTGGCATACCCGCAATTCGCCAGCAAGAGAGATGAGCATTGCAGCGTCTTGGGAATCCAGCCTTGTATTCTCTACTAATAAATGATGCATGTTTACGGTGGCCTGCTCTGCTGCTTCACCCAACGTCTTGCATGATGCCAGAGTGCTTATGCAGCCTCCCTGTACCACTATTGGTAGCGGATATTTTTCACCTTTTACAACAGTAACCCTTAAGGTTACTTCCCCGCTCGTCTCCACACCACAGCCTCCGGCTTCCCCGTCTGCCATCAACTCATGCAAGTCTCCAAGGGCTAACAGTCCACCCTTTACAAATACCGGAAGATATAAAACAGCACCTTTAATTATCCTTTTACAGTCCATATTTCCACCGTGTGAATCAGGAGCTGTAGTTCTAATACTTCCTTCAGCAGGCGCAACACCAATTACTCCAATCATAGGCTCAACAGAAAGCCTTATTCTATCGTTAAAAACCGCTTCACCATTTTGTATCGGGATTATTTTTGCTCTTTTTTCCTCCAGCAAAGCTCCCAGTACATCCTCACCCGGCCTTACAGTCATTACCCCCCAATCTCTGGTTTTTATATCAATTATCTCAATTCTCAGCATGTCCCCCGGTTCTGCTTCGTTGATATACAATGGGCCTGTAGCAGGATTGGTGAACTCTCTTTTTACCGATTCCAACTTCGTATCCTCTGATTGTATCTGCCCATTAAAGCAGTCAACAGTTTCAAAGACCACCAATTCTCCCGATTCTATACTCTCCACCGGTTTATTGTCCCCTGACATGTAGAACACGGTATTTGCCCTGGTTATCCTTTTCATATCCATACCTCGCTTTCCCCACTAGATAACTTCCATATTCTTATTATAGTGCTATTATAAAAACAGGCAAGAGATATTTTCCCTCGCCAGTTTCTATTTTAGTCTTTATTCCATTTTCATAGGAGGTCCGTCATACCAAACAGGTGTCTGGTATTTTTCAGACATTTTTGCCCTGTACTTAGCCATTTGTCCTGCCAGGAATCCTAGCGGAGGAGCTACCGGCTTCCCTTCCGGTACAAAGAATTTGTTGTTGGCAGGGTCGTAGACATACTTGCCTGACCTGTCAAACAGGTAGGGTAGATAAGAAACGAAATTGCCGTTTGCATCATAATTGTAGCTGTATTTCTTTTTCATCTCGTTAAATTCTGCTTTTATGTCATCAAGTTTCTTCTTGTCTGTCATTAATTCTATAGCACTTGCTGCCATGACCTTGGCACCGGCAATAATGCCTTTGTGTGCGACCGTTGTACCGGTAATTGCAGAAAGTGACCAATGGTGGCTGCTCACCCCCGGTGCACCTGAAGGGAAATTCAGTGAAGACAAGGGAACAACCAAAGATACTTCTCCTATATCTGAAGAACCTCCGCCTGTAAATACAGCAAGTGGTCCGCTTGGCTTCTTCGGAAGTTTGGAATTGTCATAGAGTCCTACCGGCTCAGAACCTACAGACTTTTGAACTGCTTTTACCATGTTCTGCTCTTCCTGTGTCCACTCAGGATAACCAACCTTGTTTATATTCTCAATCAGTACATTTGCTACACCTTCGTTGCGGTAGCACTGGTGAATTGCTGTATATGGTGTAACCTCCATAGTGGTTCCTGTTGCCAAAGCTGCTGCCTTAGCACAGTCCAGCACTTTGTCAAAATCTTCCTTGATTCTTTGATCTGTATTCCTTACATAGTACCATGTAGTTGCCCTGTCAGGAACGACATTAGGTGCCTCACCGCCTTCGGTAGTTACATGGTGCATCCTGTAAGTATACATGAGATGCTCCCGCAGGAATTCCGTACTTATGTTCATTAACTGTACTGCGTCCAGAGCGCTTTTGCCGTCCCAAGGCGCCCCTGCCGAATGTGCAGTTCTGCCATAAAAGGTTACTGAGAAGGACCATTCTGTATTGCTGCTTACTCCGTAGGAGGCTCCGAAGTTACCACCCCCATGGTTGTCTATAACAACGTCCACCCCTTTGAAGAGATCTGCATAAACCATGAACGGACGGCTTATAACGGTCTCTTCTGCCGGGCTGCCGAACATCTTTATTGTACCTGTAAATTTTCCTTCTTCCATTGCTTTTTTAACAGCTACTACCGTAGCTGCTGCTGCAGTACCCATAGTGTTGTGCGTGCATCCATGACCAGGGGCAAGTGCTCCATCCACTTCAGTAACCGGTGTATGATCCGGATTTCCTGCCTCCTGGGAGAGCATCGGCAGTGAGTCCAGTTCTCCAAGGACTCCTACCACCGGCCCGTCACCATTGGTGTATGTAGCAACAAATGCAGTAGGCATTCCTGCTACTCCCTTTTCAACCTTGAAGCCCTCTTTTTCAAGATAGTTGATTAAAAGTGCCGATGTGTTGTATTCCTCCAAACCAAGTTCAGCGTAGGACCAGATTGCATCGCTGATTTCAGCCACTTTCTTTTGTACATCGGAGTCATCCAGGAAATCGACCGCTATCTGCTGATTCTTGTCAAACCCTTTCTTCTGCTCTTCAGCAAAGCTGTTCATTGGTAATACCAGCGACAGAATCAGCACCGCTGCCAAGAAAGTAATGCTGCTTATATGCTTTTTGTTAGGTCTGAACATTTCCACTCCCCCCTATAATAATTTGATTAAAGGCCCAGCAAACTGTATACATGCAATGACCTTCGATACAATTATATAGGCAAGCTTCTGTTTTTATTCCATAGTCCAATCAATGATATAACTAAAAAACTACTTATTTTTAAACGCATAAATACCTGGAACAGGTAAAAAATAATGCAGAAACCGGCAGTTGTTGAAGGGAGGACTTCGTAAAGAATCCATCCGTAATGGCTCCAAAACTCCGGAAGATATCCAACGGGCAACCGGGGCAGGCTCCGGAAGCTGCGGGGGCAGGAGGCGCAGTCCAAGAATTGAGGAATTGCTTAAGGGAAGCAGATAAACATGCAAACCGTCTAATAGTATATATCGGAGAATTCAATGTTTATTTTGTCAACATGCCGGTCTCCTTCAGCATATATTTTTTCCTGCATGATACTTTCCTCTTCTTCTATTACGGTATCAGGTATTTCAATAATAAATTCACTACCCATGCCCGGCTCGCTTTTTAGAGAAATAGTTCCGTTATGCATTTCTACAAGAGATTTTACGATAGATAAGCCTATACCGCTGCCCTCTCTGTTTCTCGTCGAAGTCTTATCTACCTGTACAAACTTTTCAAATACAGAATCTTTCTTTTCAGCAGGTATGCCTATTCCCGTATCTTTTACACTAATTATTATCTTATGGCTTTCTTCATATATATTTACATATATGTGTCCGCCCTTTTGTGTAAACTTGACTGCATTTGAAAGCAGATTAAGTATTATCCTTTCAACCTTATCAGGGTCGCATGCAACCACCTTTTCTTCAATCTCAGTATCAAAGGTTAATTCGATATCCCTGTCCTCAATATACTTTGCAACGGAAATGCAGATATCCTCAACAACTTTTACTATATCCCAGTTCTTTAAGTCAACATGAAAATACCCTGCATCTATTTTGGTAATATCAATCAGGTTGTTAATCAGGCGCACCAGCCTATAGCTGTTCTGCTTTATCATATGCATATACTGATTGATCTCTTTGTTATTTTCCAGGCCAGCATTCTTCTGCAGGTTGTATCTCAGCATCTGTTCGGCAGAAAATATTACATTAAGAGGGGTTCTAAGCTCGTGTGATATATTGGCAAAAAAATCTGTCCTCAGCTTTTCGTATTCTATTGTCTCATTAAGCTCACTGGTACGTTTTTTCAGCATATCCTCAGTTATCTTGTACAAACCGTCCAGTTGTTCATTTTTCTTCTGTATATCCTTATTGCCGATATAGTTTTTTACATAAGCTGTATAATTGATACGGGATACCATCAATGCTACCGCTGTCAGCAGAGAAGAGAAAAAAATTACCTCTATCAAATAGCTTATATCGTTCAAAACGATTATTGACCTGGTAGTATAAATGAAATAAGGAAGAAGGTATATCAGGCGCCGTTCATTGGGGGACAAAATAATCAGAGAAGCTATGCAAAACATTGCAATAATATAGGCGTATGGTTGTTGATGTATCATTATATTAGCGATTCCTATCAGTGAACATATAACCAGTACAATGGCATTAACAATTATATGAAACGCTTTCGTAAAAACAATATTCCAATCTTTATGCTTTTCCTTTATATGGTCGAAAATTATAACTGTCAAAGACACAAGCAGCAGTAGTACATGGATTGTAGAGAAAGGTATAAAGATATGCCGGTTCCACCCTAGTATTTTGGATACGAAAGTGTCCAGGCAAAATAGGCCTATAACAACTACCATAAGAACATATGACAGGATTTTTTCCCGATATGCATTTATTCGAATGAGTTCCTGAAGCAGTTCGTTCTTATATTCATGCGGAATACAGACGGGACTTGCCAGAAGTATGTCATTCTTAGATTCCAGCTTGGGAATTACCATATTATCACCTTTTACTATGAAGAAATACTATCTATGGCTTCGCCCTGAATCAGCAAATCCTATAAATGTAATAAATGTATTTCAATACTAATTCATTTTTTCCTGCTGACTTTTAGCTGCAAATAAAATATTTTTATTTTATGCCCGGTGCTATCGATTAAGGCTATATAGATCCGGCTGCACCCCATAATATTGAACAGTATTTGTTACTGTGTTAATATATGATTATGAAATAAAACAGGCGTTTTCATACTAATACTCACCATATTTAGAGTTAGGAGAGTATTCACATGCTTGATAATTCATCAACTCCAAGGGCAGGAAAAGATAAAAAGCAAGAGCCCTCCTCATTTAATGAAAAACTCATACTTGACACAATAATCGAATGTTCGCAGGACACAATATATTTTAAAGATTTGAATTCACGCTTTATTTTTGTTAGTCTTGCCCAAGCTTTGAGGTTAAACCTAAGCAATCCATCCGAAGCTATAGGAAAGACTGATTTTGACTTTTTCCCGGAAGAGCATGCAAAAAAAGCATTTGAAGATGAGCAATGGATTATAAAGACCTCTACTCCTGTTTTAAACAAAATTGAGGAACTTACCTGGCCAACCGGAGAAACGTCATGGGTATCCGCATCCAAGTATCCTTTATATGATCACAACGGCAAGATAATCGGAACCTGGGGAATATCAAGGGATATAACCGCACAGAGGCTTACAGAGGAAGAACTCGAAAGAGTAAATGCCCAACTGAAAGAGGCAAATAAAAACCTTGAACTGTTATCCTCAATTGACTCACTTTCAGGACTTTTTAATCAAAGGTGCTTTTATGAAACCATACAGGAGGTATTTAATGAATATAAAAGCAACCGGGAAAAAGGACAGAGCTGCACATTGTCAATCTGTATTTTTGATATAGATTTATTCAAAAACATAAATGATTCCTATGGTCATCTTACCGGGGACAATATAATAAGACATATCGGCAGTCTTCTTAAAAAACATATAAGATGTACGGATACGGCATACCGCTATGGCGGTGATGAATTTATAATATTATTCCATGACACTGATTTGAACACAGCTGCAAAAATAGTTGAAGCCCTGAGAAAATCCATAATGAGCACAGGCTTCCTTCATAACGGCAGTGATGTACATATTACCATAAGTGCAGGAGTTTCTTCCCTTGATGAGGCAGCTGATATAAATGATTTGATTGAGAAGGCCGACAGGAGGTTGTACTTCTCTAAAGAAAACGGGCGGAACAGAGTGACTTCCAATAAAAAAACCTGAGAAGCAGTATAATTGCTTCTCAGGTTTTTATTTTATATGTATTATTCTGCAGGAATTGTAACCTCAACACGGTTTGCATAAGCTTTCTTGAGTGCGCCTATGAAATCGCCATGCGCGTCACTAATACTCATAGTTGCTCCTGATACTACATCAGCGAGTACTTTCTTCTCTGCATCTGTGAGTTTAGCATATTTAGCCTGATCTTCCGGCTTTGTTGAAGTAACCTTCAAAGGACGATGGTTAGCATCTGTATTTTTTTCGACCCATGCTTCAATTTCATCTATTGTTTTGCCTTTGAAGAAATTCTGATAGAAGTTAACCTGTTTGTACCAGTCATTTTTCGGGTTCATACCGTAGTTGTCGCCACGTTCACGCTTTGTCTGCCAAGCATTTACTTCTGCAGCTATGCTTTCGTTGGTGTTGAAGGAAATACCGGATACTTTTTCAGTTTTGTGGTCAGTTACATTATAACCCTGGGTTCCCGGCCATCCGGAGAAGTGAGGCATGCTTGCGCCGTCATAGTTCGGTGTGCTTACTTCAATGGCGTCAAAATACACGTTGAGTATTCTTCCGTCCTTATCGAAGGTAGCATTTGCTGTTAATGTAGTGAATGAGTAAACCTGAACGTTTTCTGAGTCCTTACCTGGTCCGACACGGAAATTTGTTAACTGTCCCATACCTTCGTAGACTTTAACAGTCTTTGGCTGCGCCGGTGCACTTGCATAAGCCGCTAAGGAAAGAACCAGTACAAGCACTAAAATAACTGAAATCACTTTGTATTTTTTCATAGTACCCCTCCTGAATTTTTATTTATATGTTTTTTAACATATTCGATAATTATATTCGTTCCTTTTTAACTAATAATATTATAAAACATCGTTAATTATCAGTCAACCAATTCATGAAAATTATTCCATATTGGAAAATGGGGGGTAATATAGTCAAAGTAGTCCAGGACAATCAATGTGCCCATCAGCTTGTCCAAATGTTTCTAAAATATAAAAACACCGAATTATCCTAAATTCAGTGTTTGTTATATAACAAATTAGTTACCGGGGCTTTTATCATATCATTTCTCACCAAGTTCCAACCGGATCAGTTCTGCGAGCTTATTTACAGCTTCTTCCTCATCAGGCCCCTGTGCTGATATAGTTATCTCAGTACCTTTAGATATACCGAGAGACAGTACTGCAAGTACCGATTTTGCATTAACCTGTTTATCCCCTTTCTTTATCAACAAATCCGATTTGAATTTTGCTGCTGAACTGACAAAAACAGAAGCGGGTCTTGCATGCAATCCTGTTTCATTAAGTACAAGCACTTTTTGTGATTTCATTTTGACACTCTCCTAAACAAATTCAATATTCAACTGCCTTAAGGCGTTCTGTGAAAATTCCAGAACCTCCTCGGGTGTCTCCAATGTAAGAGCATATTCTGCAATTGCTGCTGATGGTATTTCTACCATTATTCCGACTTTTATACTTTCATCAAACCTCAGATTTTCTTTTCTGAGCTCAGCCTTGGCTTCCTCCAGTACTTTTTTAGCTTCTCTTACTTCGCTGACTCCCGAAATCATCGGAAACATAATTAGTATGTTACCTCCTGTGCTTGCCCTGAGTATTGCCCGCAGTTGTGTCTTGAAGATGTCTCTTCTGTCAAGGCAAAGTCTTATTGCCCTCCACCCCAGGAATGGGTT
The DNA here is from genome assembly GCA_050261415.1 of Caulobacteraceae bacterium. Lineage (GTDB taxonomy): Bacteria > Bacillota > Clostridia > Lutisporales > Lutisporaceae > JBLNDG01. The sequence continues at coordinate 24,877 of JBLNDG010000162.1, forward strand.
CATTTCCTCCGGGAGTGAAAGATATGGGAGCTTCTTATCTCCTCCAATATCTAAAGTCCTTATGATAACAGGCTTTTCTCCAAATCTTTCAGAAACTTTCTTATATTCCAGGTATTGCTCCTCCTCAGTCGGAAGCGACACCCCATTCATGTATAAAAATTCTGTGCGGAAAAGCCCGACGCCATCTCCACCAATTTTAAGCACTCCTTCAATATCCGATGAAGTTCCGATATTAGCAGCTATTTCAACTTTTCTCCCGTCTGTAGTGATTGCAGGCAAATAGCTCCGGCCTGAAAGCGTCTCTTTGTATTCCTCATACTCGGCTGCTTTCTTTCTATACTTTGCCTTCTGCTGTTCATCCGGTTCAACTATTACTTTGCCTTCCAGCCCATCAATTATGATATAGTCACCATCGTTTATCTGCCCGCTAATATTTCCCAAACCCAGAACAGCTGGAATTTCCAGGCTTCTTGCCAATATTGCAGTGTGTGAAGTGCCTCCTCCAACATCTGTGACTAACCCCAGCACTTGTCGTTTGTCTATCAGTGCTGTATCAGACGGAGCCAGATCATGAGCAACTAAAATAACGGTACTGCTTAACCCGTCCAGTCCCTGTACAACTGCCCCCGTTATATTTCCTATCAGCCTGCTGCCGACATCAAGTATATCAGCAGTTCTTTCCCTCATGTACTCGTCCTCTATTTGTTCAAATACCGAAACATAGAGTTCAACAGTCTTATTCACCACATGTGCTGCAGTCACCTTTCCACTGACTATGGCTTCCGTTACTTTGGCTTCAAGCTCCGGATCCTCAAGCATCATAATATGAGCATCAAAAATGGCTGCTTTTTCTTTGCCGAACTCCTTCAAAACCAGCTCTTTCAATTCCAGAAGCTGGGCTTTGCTTATCTTTATTCCTTGTTCCAGCTTGTAAACCTCAGCATCAACATCCTCTTCTGCAATATCAGTATTAGCTTCAGGCAGCTGATTCCTTTTGAATATATATGCCTTTCCTGCTGCAATACCTTTAGATCCTGCAATACCTTTAAACTCCATGGATACCCCCCGCTTATTACCTATATTTGAATAGTCCTAATAAACCTTTATTTCCAGTTATCCAACAGGTACTTTTCCGCCTCAGGGCACCATAATCCATTATTCTTTGAAATAATTTCCGCAAGCTTTGCAAATTTAGGGTTGCTTGCGGCTTCCTTTTCAAAGTCGCTAATGGCAGTCAGCTTCATTTCAATCTGGTTATAAATCAGTTTTTTACCACCCGGAATTTTAGGCAGATTCAATACTGTATCAGAAACAGCATTTAAACCGCCTATATGTGTCACCATCACCGCAGGGTTTATAAGCCCCTTTTCTGTTAGCTTCAGCGACTCAATAAGATCATCGGTATTGCCACCCGTAGTCCCCATAACATGAGTTGAAGAATAGTGTATATTGTATAGGTTTAATTCTGCTGAAATACCTGTATCTGTAGGCCCTGCAAAGAAATTGAGACAACCGTCCCTTGCTAGAATTCTGTCTCCTTGCTCAAATACAGATTTGGCAGGAGCAAATACAAACACATCATCATATCCCACCCCCCCTGTCAAGGATTTTAAATAACCTGGAACATCGGCAACATCGGAGGTATTTACAAAAAACAGTTTTACACCGCACTTTTCCGCTTCCTCCTCAGTAAATATGCTCCTGGCCCTTTCTAATCTATCTTCATCAATATCTGTTACTACAAGTAAACCTGGCTTCCTATCACAATGCAGAGCATAATCCACAGCACCCAGGCCCATGGGTCCCGCTGCTGCAAGCAAAGCCAACCTGCCTCCACTAACTATGCCCATTTTGTGAACGTAGTTGCCCATTTCCGTATGGTAATTAGCATGAAAAGCACCAATAATACAGGACATAGGTTCTGCAAGGGATGCCTCATAGTAGGACTCCCCCTGGTAATCGAGAAGGCATCCTATTTCCATGACCTCCCTTGGAATAATATTATAAGTTGCATTACCTCCGAAATATTTATAGGAGTATCCGGGGGACCACATGGTCCCTTTGTAGTTTAAAGCAGGTTGAAGTGCAAACTTGCTTCCTTCCCTGAACTTATCCCTCCATTCAGTACCTACTTTGATTATATTGCCGGAAAACTCGTGTCCTATTATTATTGGATTCCTGTCAACGTCCTGGGGCACTCTTTTATGCTTCTTACCAAGTATCGCAGCCTTATATGTGGACATGCACACGCTGTCCGAGATAACTTCAACCAATATTTCATCAGGTTTTATATCCGGAAGCTCAAATTCTTCCATTCTCAGGTCATTTTCTCCATATAATCTGACAGCCTTTGTTTTCACATATTTGACCCCCTTTATCTATTTCAAGCAGTAATAACGTACCTGTTTTTCATAATATAATATGTCATCAAGCTCCGGCGGTTGGGTCCCTGATGCAGTAACAGACGCCGTACTTGATGCAACAGACAGTGTTACAGCTTTATCCAAAGTGCAGCACTGTTCCAATGCAAAAGCCAAAGCCGCCAGCATGGCATCTCCGGCGCCTACCGTACTTCTCGCATCCACTGCAATTCCTTCGGCGCGTATGATTGTATTCTTTGTTACGAATATTGCTCCATCAGCGCCGAGGGAAACAGCGATTATTTCGATACCTTCTGCGACAAGCCTTTTTGCTGCTTCAATAACGGCGTCAATATCGCCAAGCTTTCTGCCGAACAGTTTTTCGAGCTCATTTATATTTGGTTTTATCAAATATGGTCCTGCTTTTATTGCTTCCCGTAGAAGAGCTCCATCTGCATCAAGCAGCACCCTGACTCCCAGCAGCTTAGCTCTCTCTACCCACTCCTTGTATATACCGGTGGAGACATTTAAAGGTGTGCTTCCCGACAATACCAGGATTGAATCCCTGTCCAAACCGGAGAAAATTTTAAACTCAAGCAGGCTTAACTCTTCCCTGGTGATTCCCGGCCCCGGTTCATTAATATCAGTATTTGTTCCTTTGAGCTTATCCACCACTTTTATGTTAGTCCTGGTGTTACCCTGTACAAACAGAAAATCGTTTTCTATTCCTAAACAATCAAGATACTCCTTAATGTACTCACCGTTTTTCCCTGCAAGTATTCCTGTTGCTGTGCTGCATCCCTTTAAAGCCTTAATGGTCTTTGAAACGTTGATGCCTTTACCTCCGGCATCAATTCTCATTGATGTTATTCTGTTGACCTCACCGATTCTGGAGTCATCTATTTCTACAGTTTTATCCACCGCAGGATTCATTGTCACTGTTTTTATCACTTATTCATCACCTTCTGTCAGTATGCGTATGATTTCTTCCTTTGCAGCTGCGTTTCTGAGCTTTGTTACATTGTGCTCATTCTGGCACACAATTGCAATTGCCGACAGTATTTCCAAATGCTCATCGTTCCGGCCAGCTATTCCTATCAGAATATAAGCCGTGTTCCCGGTTCCGAAGTCTACTCCCTCGGGGTACTGCACAACTACAATCGCTAGAAGCATATGGATGAAGGTACTGAAATAGTCCACATCATTGGCTTTCGGCATACTTTCTTCAGAATACAGTTTTTTAAGCATTCCTTTAACAGAGGCAATCATATTCTCTCCGAAAGTAACACTGAAAAAAGCATGCAGGGAATAGTCGTTGCTGTCCTCATACAAAAATGCGAGAAGCTCGCTTATGGATTTATAGCTGTACAAAAGCTCCGCAAAAGCGTTTCTCTTGTTCCATACAGAGCCGATGATTTCAAGGCCGTATCCCCTTCTTCGTATAAGCTTTAAATTCTTGGTTCTTAGCCAGCTTTCAATCTTATCAAGATAAAAAATAACCGTGCCTTCTACTACGTTGAATTGGCAGCTGAAATAAGCCGATTTTATAGGTTCTTTGGAAAGCAGCAGCTGTGCAGTAATAAGTATCTGGCGCTGCTCCTGGGTAAGCATCCACAAATCCGGGACTCCGTCAAACAGCGTCCGGACTGTTTCAATGTTTTTTCGGTTGCCGCTTAAAATCAGCTCGCCGCCGCTGTCCGAAACCCGCAAGCTGTACTGTTTCAGCCAGTTATTTATGGAAGATACCTCCCTCATTATGGTACGCTCGCTTATATCTATCTGTTGAGAGAGGCCCTTGTTGATTAAAGGGCCTTTCTCTATCAGATTAATTAATATGAACTTCTGCCTGACGGTTAAGCTGTTCATACCGCTCACAACCTTGTTTTTTATTTAGCACAATGTGCTTTATTTCTTGAAACGGCTTAGATACTCATCATAAGCAGCCTGCTCGAGAAAATTCTTTATGGTTACAATTTCTGCATTAGGGGATACCTGTGCTGCTCTTCCGGCAAGGCTCTCCTGTGTGAATATGACATCTGTGTCGGTTGGTATCTGATTAACTGCAAAGTGCTTTACCTCAATATCCAGCCCTGCCTCTTTTATCTTTTTCTTCAGTATGGATTCTCCCATTGCCGAGGATCCCATTCCTGCCTCACAAGCGAATACTATAACCTTTGGCAGCAAGGAGGACACTGCCTTCTGTCCTTTGCTTTCAGCCTTCATCTGAGAAATCATATTCTTTGCCATATTCAAAGACTCTATGTCCATATCTCCCTCAGACTTATCCCTCTTGACTATTACAGAAGCAATCAGGAATGATACCGCTGCACCTACTGTAATACCGAGTATAACCGGTAAATAGCCTCCCTTTGGGGTCATTGCCAATTCTGCAAATATGCTTCCAGGTGACGGCGTCGCAACGAGACCTGCCTTGAACAATACAATAGTAAGATGAATGGAAATGATTTGCAATTTAAAGAAAACCAATGTTGTCATGAGTTTCGGCTGACAATTTTGATAATTCTGATTTCGCAATAGGTTCAGGTGCTCCATAAAAAAGAAATATAGTATTACAATGAAAGAAATACTATACTTCTTTAACCTCCGGCAGGACGGATATCAATAGCACCTCCAAATATCGTTACATATTCTACTTTCATATGAAGATACTAAAATAAAATACATAACAAAATAGGCAAGGGAGTAATATTATGAATCATACGCATAACAATAGCAAAGAGCACGAAAACTACGATATGCCTTTGTGGTTTATAAAGACCAGGCATGCAATATATTATGTCCTAAGTGTCATCGAAGTGCTTATTGCATTCCGTTTCATTTTCAAGCTTCTCGGTGCAAATCCCCACAATGGATTTGTAGCATTTTTGTATTCCATAGCAGGTGTCTTTACAGCTCCTTTCTCTGGAATTTTTAATTCATTTGTTTCTTCCGGGTTATCTGCAAAATCTGTATTCGAGCCTGCCGATATAATCGGAATGGCGGTATATGCAGTATTGGCTTGGGGGCTAGTAGGCCTTATCCGTCTGAAAACCGGCAGGAATGGATACTAAATGTCCAACTCCTGTAAATCCTTAAGCCGGGCTATTGTTTGCCTGTCCTTAAGAGCCCTTTTAATGCTTTTAGCAGAGCTATAACTGCAATTATCCGCTGCACCGCAATCACTACAGCTAAAGCACTTGATTTTGGGATAAAATTTTTCTATTACTTCCCCCGGTTTTTCCATTTTTTCACATACTTCCTGCACAACATCCGCCGGGTAGAACAATTGAAGTAGTTCTTCTATTTCCTGTAGAGGCTTATTCTCAGCCATAGCGGCAGCATAATCGGAGATACACCGGTAGTATATCCTATGATCAGGGTTAGACATGTTATTTGCCACCGATTTGAATACTACAGCAGCCTCCTTGTAGTTTTCAAGCTTGTATGAGCACACCCCCGCCAGGAAATAATGCTCATTTCCTTCACCATGATATTTCTTCTTAAAATCTACACCTATCATTGTAGAAAGTGTATTTTCATTAAGTGAGTTTTGTTTATACTTTATATAACGCACTACTTCCCTCAACTCGTCATCTGACGCTTCATACAAATTTCTGAAGGTTTTCTTCATCATCAAACTGTATTTTGCTTCAAGGACCTTCAATAAACTCACTTCATTTATCTCACTGAAACCCGGTGAAATCACATGATATGACGGGAAACCCAGGTAAGAGGCATCTTTAATCAGTACATCATAACCCTGGGAAATAATCATTCCAACCATATCCTTCAATAGATCACTATTTGATTTCCCGGTAACATCAGCAAATAGTGCAAACTCATAATCACCAGCTTCACTGAAAAGCTCAACAGGGTACTGACCTAAACCAATCTTGGCTATATTGAGAATATTATCTGCAAGCTGGATACCGGCACTGTCAAATCTTAAAGAACTAAGGCTTGTGAATACTTCGATCGTCTTCCCCTGGAATGCTTCACTTAATGTCCGTTCCAGCGCAATCTCAAATTCAGGGTGTGCACCAAGCCTTACTCCATAGCTTTGGCGTTCCCTATCAATAATAACTAGCACAACAACCGGATAGCCCTTACCCAGGGATCCATCTTTAACCAGAACCTTGTAACGCCCATTTTCTTCTATACCCTTAATAACCTTGTACAATCTTTCATACTTTGAGAGATACCAGTCCGGTATTATAGGAAGCCTTACCCCTTCTCTTACTATTTTCATAGTCACATATCTTTCAAACAGCTCTGAAAGTCCCTGTACCAATGCTTCCTCAGGGGTATTCCCCGCACACATTCCATTACTGCGGTACAGCTTCATGCAGATTGCCTGAGGCAAGTACTCATATCGTTTATTCTTAACGCTGTAATACCGTACGGTAACGAATTTGTCACCACAATCCGAAAAAACCGGGAAATGCCATAAAGCCATCGCCTCTGCCCTGGCTTTAGGTGTATCAATATTTCTCCGCTGCTCCCTGGCAACAGCTTTTATAAGCAGCTCGACAAAAGCATTATCAGACTCGGCCAGTTCTGCTGCGCTCATTAACTTTTCATCAGGAGTGTAGTAAAAGCCTCTATATTTCCACGTATCTTCATCATAATCCCCAAGGCTTAAATAATCATTCTGCAGCCTTTCCATAAA
>JBLNDG010000163.1:0-17874 GCA_050261415.1 Caulobacteraceae bacterium
ATATCTGACAGAAGGTCTGCGTAAAAAGCTGGGTGATAAAAATGGCGGATACCTATCCTAAGCATGATGTATTTCAGGCAATTGCAGACCCAACACGCCGTGAGCTGTTAAGCCTGCTTGCAGATAAGGAACTGCCCGTTACCGAAATAAGCGAGCACTTCCCAATAAGCCGTACGGCTATTTCCAAACACCTGCGTGTTTTGCACGAGGCAGGGCTTGTCAGTGAGCACAAAGTCGGACGTGAAACACGGTATAAGCTTCAGCCGGAACCACTGCTCGAACTGAAGCGATGGCTTAACTATTATGAGAGGTTCTGGGACAACAAGCTGGCGACTCTTAAGAATTTTGTTGAAAATACTAAATCAGACAACTAAACTCTATAGAAAAAATAATAGAAAGATAGGAGAGAAAAATAATGAAAAGAATCGTACCAGAGATTTATGTCAATGACTGCAAAGGTGCATTGGAGTATTATAAGGGAATATTCGGCGGAGAAATAAAGAATGTCCAGATGGCTGACGGTAAGGAAATGTTTAAAGGCTTTGAAGGAAAGGTAATACATTCTGAACTTCACATCAACCCTGATTGCATATTGTATCTTATGGATGTTCTTGGAGGAGGCCAGGCGGCCGGCAATGCACATTTATTGCTGGAACTGGATAGTGAAGAAGAAATTAATAGAATATATGCTGAGCTCAGCAAGAGCGGAACAGTTAGGTATGAGCTGCAGAAAACCTTCTGGGGTGCTTATCACGCTGTAGTTGTTGATATTTACGGAAACATCTGGGGTTTGAACTATACTTCAAAATAATCAACGTAATAATAAGGACTCGCCGGAATTGGCGGGTTTTATATTTTTTGGAAAATTATGACCGGAATCACAGTTTTAAATTATGGAAAGCTATATTATTTAATCATAGCCAGGGAAAACAAAGGAGACATACTTTCAAAGGTGCACAAATTATTACACAATCTGAAAACTGATTTGGAACAGCATCTTATTAAGAAAGAAGAAATACTTTTCCCCATAATAAAAGAGTATGACAGCAAACCCTCAAAGGAGCTTCTTGATAGAATCTCGGCCAGTGTAAACGAGATAGAAGCGGAACATGATGCGGCAGGAAATATCGTAAAGGAACTCAGAAGGGTGACGGATAATTACAAAGTCCCGGAAGACGGCTGCGGTACTTACAGCCGCACATTCCAGAAGCTTGAAGAGCTTGAATCGGACTTATTCCAGCACATACATCTGGAGAACAACATATTGTTCAAGCAATTGGGAATAAATGTGGATAACATAAAAATGTAGGAGGATTTAATATGGAACGTGTAATAGATTTTAAAAAGACAGTATATGAATTAAGCAGGGAAAATCCTGAGATAATCGAGGTAATGAAGGAATTGGGATTTGAGCATATAGCAAATGAGGGAATGCTTAATACGGCGGGGCGGTTTATGACCATTCCCAAAGGTGCCGCAATGAAAAACATAAGTATGGACAAAATAAAGGCAGTGTTTGAGAGCAAAGGCTACATCATTAAGGAGGGTTAATATGAGCGAAATAATCAATAACCGTGAATTCAGACAAAAGATATTAAAAGAAATTATAATGGAGCTGCACGGCGGAAAAACTGTTGAAGAAGTAAAACCAAGGTTTGAAGAGCTTATAAAGGGAATATCGGCAACTGAGATAACGGAAATGGAGCAGGCTCTTATAAGGGATGGGATGCCGGCAGAGGAAATCCAGAGGCTATGTGATGTGCATGCAGCAGTTTTCAAAGGTTCAATCGAGGATATACACAAACCGCAAAAGCCTGAAGAAACACCGGGACACCCGATTCATACCTTCAAGCTGGAGAACAGGGAAATAGAAAAGCTGATAAATGAAAGAATAAAGCCGCATCTGCAGGAATTCGGAAGCTCTGACAGCAAGGAAAACATATATAAATTACTGGAGGATATAAATCTTCTGCTAGATATCGACAAACATTACAGCAGGAAAGAAAACCTGTTGTTCCCCTATATGGAGAAGTACGGAATAACTGCTCCGCCCAAGGTGATGTGGGTGTAGACGATGAAATAAGGGCTGCAATAAAAGAGGTCAAAACAAACCTGAGTGACTATAAGGGGGATAAGGAGCAACTGACAGATAAGGCAGAGGAAGCGGTGAACAGGACAGAAGAAATGATTTTCAAGGAGGAAAATATCTTATTCCCTATGGCTGTAGAGACATTGACCGAAGATGAATGGCTTGCTATTGAAAGAGAAAGCGATGAAATTGGCTACTGTCTGACACAACCTCAAGCTCAATGGAAGCCTGTTAGGACCGATGTGGAAGAAAAGCAGCAGGAAGCAGGGGAAGAGCCTTCAAAAGGTTATGTGAAGTTTGATTCGGGGCTTTTGACACCGAAGGAGATAAGCTTTATGCTCAATACTCTTCCTGTTGATATAACCTTCATTGACAAAGATGGAGCAGTAAAGTACTTTTCACAGTCTAAAGAAAGAATATTTGCCAGAACAAAAGCTGTTATCGGACGGCAGGTTCAGAACTGCCATCCCCCGGCAAGCGTCCACATTGTAGAAAAGTTGATTGAGGATTTCAAATCAGGCAGGAAAGATCATGAGGATTTCTGGATAAAGATGGGCGTTCTTTATGTTTATATCAGATATTTTGCGGTGAGGGATGAAAAAGGCGAGTATTTGGGGACAATGGAAGTAACACAGAATATCAAGCCCATACAAGAGATAGCAGGAGAAAAGAGGTTGGTCTCCGAATTTACTTTATCCAAAGATACCCATTTATCTAGTTAACGTTGACATAGGACATGGGAAAGGTTAAAATATTTTATGTATTTTAGTTATTATGTAAATTATTGCATATTAATTCCATGATAAAGGCAAACCCATTGAAAAACGGGGGCGCAAAGCTGCGGGTCTAAGGTGGAAACACTATGACAGCCGGGTTGCCATGATGTTATGATATTGTTTTTTTCCATAGCAAAATGGTGTGCTATGGTTTTTTTATTTATTAAAGAGATTTTGATGGAAGGGGATGATTCTGCGGTTTCGGTTTTGAGGTATGTGCAAAAATATGCAGAAAAAATATAGGAATAATTAGGGGGGAAAAATTGTGGCAAAACTTAACAGTATACGTGCAATAAAATCTAACAGTATACTTGCGGTAAAATTTAACAGTATAAAAGTAAAACTGATATTAGCTATCGCTTTACTATTGTTGATTGTTTGTGTGGGATTCGGAATAGCAACATATATTAATACCTCAAATGCACTTGTTTCCAAAGTTGAAGAAAACTTGCCAATAATTGCAAAGCAATCTGCAAAGATTCTGGAAAGCAGGATAAACGGGAACTTCCTTGCTCTGCAGTCAATTGCTTCTCAGGCAGAAGTCGGCAATCCGGACATCCCATGGGAGCAAAAGGTTAAAATTCTTACTACAGAAGCAGCAAGAGGAAACCATAAATGGATGGGGATAGCGGGCCCAGATGGATTAGCCTTCAAGACCAACGGGAGCAATACACTCGTAGCTGAACAGGAATACTTCAAACAGTCTATGCAAGGCAATAATGTGGTTTCAGAACCAATGGTAGATTTCAGTGACAATTCCGAAATAATGGTCTATTCTGTACCGATTGTATACAAGGATAATGTTGTGGGAGCTTTGATAGCAGCAAGAGATGGTTATGAGCTCTGTGATTTTACAAGTGACATTACTATCGGAAAATCCGGAAAAGCGTTCATGTTGGATAAGAACGGTACTACTATTGCCAATGCAAACAAAGAGCTGGTCTTTAACGGCGATAATACCATAAAGAATTCTGAAAAAGATTCAAAGCTTGTGCCCTTGGCTTCGGTTGAAAAAAAGATGATTAAAGGAGAAGCGGGATCAGGCCGTTACACACAAAATGGCACCACACAGTATATGGGCTATTCGCCAATAAACGGAACAGGTTGGTCAATCGCTGTTACTGCCCCTGAAAATGAGATATTGGACGAACTGGGCGGCATGAGAACTACCATATTTATGCTGTCACTGATATTTATTCTAATCAGTTTGGTTTTAGCATTCTTCATTGCTACTTCTGTTGCAAATCCAATAAAGTCAGCAATTGAACATCTGAAGGTAGTTTCCACAGGGGATTTCACAAGGGATTTGCCGAAGAAAATTTTAAATAGAAAAGACGAAATAGGTGGCTTGGCAAAGTCTGTAAATATAATGCAGCAGTCTATTAGTGAAGTCATACGCAGTGTAATAAACGAATCGGAAAGTGTGGCAGTTGCTATAGATAATGCAGTAGGCAGCATATCGGACTTGACGGAACAGATAGAGGATGTATCTGCGACTACAGAGGAAATGTCTGCAGGTATGGAGGAGATGGCAGCATCTACAGAGGAGATGAACGCTACTTCTGCAGAAATTGACAGATCAGTTGAGGAAATAGCTTCAAAAGCTCAGGATGGTGCTGCGTCAGCAGGGGAAATAAGTAATAGGGCTGCCGCGCTCAGGGAAAATTTCCTGGTATCCCAACAAAATGCAGTTGAAGTATTTAGTGAGGTTAAAGAAAAACTTGAGAAGGCTTTGGAAGAGACTAAGGCTGTAAAGCAGATAAATGTTCTGGCGGATGCCATTCTCCAGATTACATCCCAGACAAACCTTCTTGCCTTAAATGCTGCTATAGAAGCTGCAAGGGCTGGCGAGGCCGGAAAGGGTTTTGCGGTGGTTGCGGATGAAATAAGAAAGCTTGCAGAGGATTCGAGCAATACGGTTACAAAAATACAGGGTATAACCAAAACTGTTGTCTGCTCGGTAGAAAACTTGTCTGAGAGCTCAAATGCTCTACTGAACTTCATGGCTACTAATGTAGATAAGGATTATAAGCTAATGCTCAATGCAACCGAGGAATACAAGAAGGATGCAGAATTTGTTGCCGATCTGGTAACGGATTTCAGTGCAACAGCGGAGGAATTGGCTGCTTCCATGCAGAGCATGGTTAAGGCTATAAATGAAATAACAGCTTCCAATAATGAAGCAGCGGAAGGTACTCAGAATATAGCACAGAAGACTACGATCGTGGTACAAAGGTCCGGTGATGTTCTGAAGGAGGCCAACAAGACTAAGGATAGCGCAAGTATTCTGAAAGAAAATGTTTCCAAGTTTAAAGTACGGGCAGTATAGAATAAAAAACTACATATAAATAAATATGTATACGGAAGCAGGCCGGTTTATAACTGGACTGCTTTTTATGTGCCGGAAACAATTACTCACCAAAATAAAAGTTGGACATACTATTATAATGAAAAGGGCAAAGAATGAAGGGGGGTGCCTGCGGTGGACAACGATGTTTTGAAACAACTGCTGGTACTGGTTGTTATACCGGTGCTTTCAGCTGCAGCTGCTTATATTATAGCCTGGTTCAAGGCAAAGACCCAGGAAATAAAAAAAAGGACAGAAAATGAGATAATAATGCATAATCTCGAAATATTGGACAAGACAGTCCTGGATGTAGTCAACACTATGAACCAGACTATGGTGGAAAAGCTTAAACAGGAAAAGGAGGATGGAAAGCTTTCTGATGAGGATATAGAAAAGATAAAGCTTGAAGCGTTGAAATACACATATACAATTTTGGGCGAATCTGTGGTATTGATTCTGAAGAATGTGACAAGTGACCTGGACTGCCTGATATGCAGCAAAATTGAATCAACCCTGTATAAAATGAAAAACGATATGGAAAAAAGAGTTGGTTAAATTTTATTGCATTAACATTGTTAATCGAACACATGTTCGTAAGATAAAACGATGTAAGTGCCTTTACCTGAAAAAAACCGGATATTTTAACTGATTTTGAATGAATAGAGGGTTTTACTTTTGCAGTCCATTCCTATAGTATTAAGTTAAAATAGAAGTGAAGGTGAGTTTATGGTAGAGCATATTCTTAGGGCTTCGCTTGAAGGTAAACGTGTTGTGAGCATAATTTACATGTCCGAAAAGGGTATTAGTGAGAGAAACATTAGGGTTGTGTCAATCGACGGAGAAAACATAAGAGCTTATTGCTATCTCAAAAATGAAATGAGAAGCTTCAAGTTGTCAAATATTCTCTCGGCCTCATGGTATAGCAGGCATAAAAAGGCAGTATGAGTAATAAAAATATCAAAATGCTGTAATAAGATTAGCCGGCAAATTCATACATTAATAATGCAAAACTGAATTGGCATAATAGAACCTTCGAGAGCGGGGGGTGAGTCAGGGCGGGTTGACTTGTAACATACTAAAGGATGTTTGCAGAATTATCAAGGAGGAGCAGCTTTGGAGAGATATTTGGCGGATAAGGATGATTTGAAGCACTGCATTATATCTAAAGTTGATGAACTCATTGAGTGTGTACAAAAACTTGGAAAAGCGGATGTGTTTCAGATTACAGTGAAATATAAAAATGGAGAAATAGTAACCAGCACCGATTTCCCGGATATTGACTCATTAAATCAGAATTAAAAATAAGGACTTTGGCATTGAGCCAAGGTCCTTATTTTTTAAGCCCGTGAATAATATAAAATTTGCAAAACATACTAATTATATGTTTTGCAAGAAACATTTTACGTGGTATAATACTGATTGTTGACATTATTGACAGAATACGACAATCAAATTGCTAGGGAGGGTGCCAGGGCTTGGAAGAGATTAAAGAGCTTTTGAAAAGGATAGAAGACCTTAAAGAGGTTTTATATAAGCTCATTAACAATAATGAAAACCTGCAGGACTGCGAGATTATCGCTGTCAGCAGGCTGCTTGACATGCAACTGAACGAATACTACAAGCTTTTATCGACAAAGTAGAGCGGAATTTGTTAACCATGATTTTTTCTACAGTATTTATCGAGAAGATCAGTTAGAATTTGCTCATGGACTTTCTCATCTTCAATTATTCTAAGGATTATTTCTTGGATATGCTTATCCTTGATTTCACTTAACAGCACTTCATATCCTTCTATTGCTGCTTGCTCAGCGGCAATATCAAGCTTAAGCTTAAGGCAGGCGGAATCGCCATATGAGACTTCGCCTCCTGACCACCACATCTTGTTTGATCTCCTGTATTTTGGGTTCCCGCCAAGGGCGGTAATAAGGTCGCTAAGTATGTGCAGATGCTTCATTTCAACTAGAGATATGCACAGCTCTGCATTGGCGATTTCCTTGTTCTCTATAGTAAAATGATGGTGAAGATATTGCCCTATTGCGGTAAACTCACTTTTATCCCCATCAGCATATGCATCCATGAGCAGTTTTGCATATCTTGGGTTTTCTTCTTCTACCTTTACTTCCGGGTAAGGCCTGTCGAATTTGCATGGCAGGCAGTCCAAAAACTCATCCATTAAAGCTTCGATATCTTTCATAGTTCACCATCCTTGTTTTTGATAAGGTATATTAATATATATTCAAAAGGAAAGCATGATATGTTAAATATACTTGCAGCCCGGGGGAGGATAAAGCGGAATGGCTGGCAACGGATACAAATGGAAATAAATAGGTTTCTGATACATTGATTTTTTAAAACGAGGGATTTATAATTTAATTAAGCAAAATACTCCTGGAATGTACGTTAGCTTCATAATCTTAACCCGCAATTATATGAAGGGAGCCCGGGTATGCATGCGGAAATCGTGCTGGACAGTTTCCAGTGGATTGAAGCTTGTATCAGGGCACCCACCTGCTGTAGCGGCAGGTTTTAAGATTATAGTTGACGGCATTTTGGGTTTTGATCGATGCAGCAGCTTAAAAGGCTGCTGCTTTTCATTAGAGGACATTCTACCAAAGTAGAATCAGTCAAAAGCGAGGAGGCTCGATGCCTCCGAGCTTTTATTACTTTTTTATCGTTTTTGTCCATAAGCAGTATGCCTATGTGAGTTCTTATTTCCAGAAATTGATAATATAATTGTTCTGGAGGGATTTCAATGATTGATGAAGGCATGGGCATAGTCAAGGTCCACGATGAAGTTTTTATTCAAAGTATTGACAGGAAGGAAAGAATTATAAGGTTTCTTGTATCAAAACTGGGTATTAACGAAGTCAATGCCAGGGATGAAAAACATGCATCGGAGATTCTAAGCCAACTTTTTAGGGAAGAAAGTCCGCTGCTCAATGATGTTGAATATGATGCCGAGATATTCCTGGATGAATGGGCGGATGATGCAAGCTATATGAATAGTGATGAATATAGGGCCCCGAAGACTGGCATAGTGAATAACAGCTTCTATGACAGATCCAAAGCAAAAGCATATATTGATGCCTATTGGAAGGATTACAACCCTGCATACCCATCCTTTCACCATGGAGGGGGGGACTGCACCAATTTCATTTCCCAGGTTCTCCATGCAGGTGGTATGCCCTGGAAGGATGACGGGAACCCGGCAAACCATAGAAACAGCAGGAATTGGTATTGCAAGCCGGGTGCAACAGCTAAAGACTATGAAAAAAGGATTACTTTTTCGTGGAAAATCGCGGCAGTTTTTAAAGGCCATTGGATTCAAAGGGTTGAGAAGCATTTTATTGTAAACTACTCAGAAATAATAAACGGCATCGACTATATTTTTACGGAGGTCCATATAGGTGACGTTGTGCAGTTCTGCTATTCCAGCGGCGTACCCTATCATACCCTTGCTGTTACCGGTTTTAACATGGATCCGGAATATAATGTCAGGGATATCGTTCTTGCGTCCCATGACATTGATTCCAACAACCGCTCCCTGTACAGGACAATACTTAGATTCCCCGGTGACTATAAGCTGAGGGTATATATAATTAAAAAGGGTGAATGAGCCAAATAAAGAGCAGCCATGCTATAAGATGCCCATCTATAGCATGGCTGCTTGCTTAAGTAGCTATAGAGGTACAAGTAGTTGCACTTTTGTAATAAGTTTTTTTATTTTTAGGATTATATTGAGCAATCACTGTGTTTTTCCCTATATAGCAGTTTTTATATTGCTAATATAATAATAAAAATGCCCAAAGGTATTATATACATTGGACATTTTCTGTTATCGCGCCATCTTTAATATGATAATCCATCTTGCAGCTATTACAAAACTCAATTGTTTGATAAGCTAATGTGTTAAAAAACTCCTTATATCCTTTGTATTTATTCACAAGAGGATTATAATTCAACCGGCCAAAAATAATTTTATCAACAAATTTCACCGATTCTAATATTTCAGCATAATTCTGGTCTACTATGTTAGGTGTTGGATAAGGTTCTATGCTCACCCATGTTTTACAACCATGCTCGTGTAAATACTTTAGACTGCTTATTCTGTCTTTATATGATGCAGCTCCGGGTTCATATTTCTGTCTAAATCTTTCGTCTAAATTTTCCATTTTTATCCCTTTTTTATATTATATACCTTAAGTATAGCGAATATACGTTCGTATGTCAAATTACTCTTTAGGAAAAGTCACTTCTACATCATCGCCAAACGTATTTCTTCTTCTTATTGCAGGTTTTGTTTTAATCTTACCATCCTTTTCAAGTTCCAATAATACCTCTTTATAGTTGCGACTTATAAATGGTTTGCCAATACTATGCGTTTCAAATATCTTCTTCATAGTTAATGTTTTACCGGAAAGTGTTCTTCGTAAATCCTCACCGAGTTCACTTAAAGGCATGTTAAGAAGATACAGGAAATCCAGCTGCTTATTAGTTGTAGGTATATATGAGAAAGAAGCAACTCCTTGTATCCTCTGGGAACTCTTTTTTGCCATTATCTCTTTCATAATAAAATAGCCTAATTTATGTTTTGAAACGAATATAAGATAATGGCTTGTGCAATCTCTATTAGGGCTTATAAACTTAAAAGGCAAAGCATATTTATGGTCTTTCCAAAAGTACTCACAGAACTTATTCATTATATACTCTTCTCTATCAGTTGGTGCCATGTCTTTTACATTCTCTCTTAAAAGGTCTGCAACATCTTCATCAAAAATTGCATTTATGTGATTTCTTACCTTTAAGTTGCTCAGCGCACTGTTTATTCTGTTAAAGTTGAAAAAAATAAACAATCGCAACCAAAATCTTTAATAAGGGCTTTAATCAGTTTCTTTGATAGCCCAGCATAACCAAATGGGTCTATAAATGAAAAACAAGGAATCATATTTATATTCTCAAATTTTTCAGCAATCTCTTCATTAACTTCATAGTTGGAAACATTAGGGGTAAATTTTAGTTTATCAATATCACTCAAACTTTTTATATTTTCTTTTAGATTATTAAAACAATTTTCATTAGCATCATTAAATATTGTTACAACTTTCTCAAACCTTGAGGCCATTATGGAAGCCCAAGCTGAGAAGTATTTTTCTACAATATTTGCCTTTACTATCGAATGTTCTTCAGGAGTAGTAAAAAAATCATCCAATTGTGAAGCACCTTCTTTTCTTTCTTATATAAATTGTTATATACATAATTAATAAACACGGGTAAAAGTCTCAACTCATAAGGACTAACTATACTCAGTAAGCCTATAAAAACCAATTTCTTCAGGGACTTGTCAACTTTTTGCCCGAATTAGGCGCAATATAATTTAACGATTCTTACCATTATTACTTCAGACACATGAAGATAGTTTGAGAGCCTTTTAAATAAAATTCCGTTATTATATAAAAAATGTTACATGATGCTAAGCATATCTTTTCACAATTCCTGTGAATAAATCTTTGTAATTATATAAGTCGTTAATACTTGAAAGTTCGATTCTCTTTTCTTTTTTGTTCTCATCTGGCACTATCAAGTATTCGGCGTTTTCTTTGAAATAGAATGGGCAGATCCATTTCCACGTGTTATTGTCGAAGAGTACACCAAAATATGATTGCGTATCTTTGTACGTAATTTTTTCTATTGGTACTACTTCTCTTAAGACTGATTTGATTATAAAGAATGCTTCCAACTCTTCCATAGTTGTGACTATTTTACTCTGTTCTTCTTGATCCTTAGCAGATGGAGTTGGGGAATCGACTTCCGGTTCTTTTTTTTCTTCACTTTGTTGCTCAAGTGCACTTTTTATTCTATCATTCATAAGCTCAGTGATGAATTGATTAATAGATCGTATTATAAGAGGCTTAAACTTCTCAACAACGTTTTGAGTCTTTCGACCGGTATATATCTCACTTAAAACATAGCTAATAAAATCATCAGATGGGTTAGTTAGTATTCGATTCATGAGTAATTTTATCTCATTTGCATATTTAAGTTCAGAAGCAGTGGTCAATGTATTTTCAATGTTTAATTCTTCTTTACGGAACTTTTTAAGCTCATTTACCTGACTTTCTTTAATATCCAGCACATTAAACTCAAAGAATGGCTTAGAGTCCATCTTGTTTGGCTCATCAAGGTCTGTAAAGAAAAGATAGGTAATACCATTGGTTAATATTGAAAATTTAGCTTTTGTTGTAGCAAAATATCTATATAATTGAGATGCTGCTTTAGTCAGATCATTCCTAACACACTGTTTTGCTTCAATAAGGACAAGCGGTTGATTATCCTTTAAAATAGTATAATCAACTTTTTCTCATTTTTTTATACCAACATCGGCTATAAATTCAGGCGCAAATTCATCAGGGTTAAAAATATCATATCCAAGCAACTGAAAGAATGGCAATATAAGTGATGTCTTAGTAGATTCTTCTGTAGTGATTTTGTCCTTGAGTTTTTTAACTCTAGTAGAAAATTGCTTTAGCTGATCAATGAAATCCATTTGAACACCCACGAATATTTGTTTATATTTTATACGCACATATACTCACCCTTATTATAATAAAAACTTGTCTAAACTTGTCTGCATTTATATAAATTATAGGTTTATGCATATAAACGGTTACTTCGGATACTAAAATACTTAGTTCAGATTAAGCCTTAAGTGGCTTGTCTATTATATTGAGCGTAATAATTCTTTAATGATGAATTTTCTCTAATGTGTTCCGAAAAGCCTGCAAATATTTATTTAGTTATTTACTGTATTATAACTCTAGCCATAATTTGGAACAAGGACAGTGCTTTTCGCCTAAGCATACTAAAAAAATCCGCACAAGTTTTCTCGAGGCATGTAACACAATGTCTGACAGATGAATAAAATGGAAGGGAAAACGTATAAAAGGGGGGTCAATGATGACCAAGACTTACCACTATGACCATACCTATAAACCTGAGATGCTGGTCGCTCCGGAATACGAGATACCGGTTATGGGACCAGAATTCAAGCTGGCTGAAGCATACGTTCCATATCAGGTTTTTTGCAAGGTTTATGAGCCGATGAAGGGATTGATGAAGGGTACGATTTTCCCGGAACTATACCGTCCGTATGTCAAGGAAAAGATGGAGAGGGAAGACTGATTTTGAGTCTGGAAATTAATCCAATAGTGAAAGGGAGGCATTGCAATGGATATAGACAGAGAGAGACTTGAACATCTAAAGGAGATAATGTCGATTGATTTCTCTTTGGTAGAGTTGAACCTGTACCTGGATACGCATCCGATGGACCAAAGGGCTCTTAATCTGCACAATGAATACGTCATGAAATACAAATGTATGAAAGAGATGTATGAAAAGGAACATGGACCACTAACCCATTACATTGAAAGCGATTGCCCGTGGGAATGGATAGAAGAATCATGGCCGTGGGAAATTGACAATGAGATGGGAGGGAAGTAGCATATGTGGATATATGAGAAGAAGTTGGAATATCCGGCTTGGGTCGAGGGCTGCGACATTAAGATAGCAGGCTTGCTTTTTGCTCAATATGGCGGACCGGATAGTGAACTGTCAGCAGGTATCAGATATCTGACGCAAAGGTATACAATGCCGATACCGGAGGCAAAGGCGGTTTTGACAGACATCGGCACAGAAGAGCTTGCTCATTGGGAGATCATCGGAACCCTTATATATAAAATAGTGGACAGGGCTTCGCCAGAAGAACTGAGAGAAGCCGGAATGGGTCCAAACTATGTGCAGCACGGCAGGGCATTGTATCCTAATGATGCAGCAGGTGTCCCGTGGACTGCCGCATATATCCAGTCCATAGAAGACCCAATCACAGACCTCCATGAAGACTTGGCAGCAGAGCAGAAGGCAAGAACAACATATGAGCATTTGATAAATTCGACGAAGGACAGAGGAGTAATTGAGACGCTGAGCTTCTTAAGGGAGAGGGAAGTGGTTCACTTCCAGAGGTTCGGTGAGGCTTTAAGGCTGGTACAGGAGTATCAGGAAAGAATGAAGCATCAGAGGTAATAGAATTAAAAATCTCTTAAAGTGTACCAAAATATTAGGTAAATCTAATATTAAAAGGTGCACTTTATTATTGTCAATGGTGGACGATGTCTATCAAGATGGAGAGTTGATTCAATTTGAAAACTTGAAATCATTTAATCAGTGATTAATTTCCTATGTTTAGCTGCAGACAGAAAAAATGCAGATTATATAATATATGGTATAGAATATCCAATTGAGATTGTAGTATAATTTCTGGCTATATATAATTTAATTAACAAAAGGTGGAAACATACAATCATATATGAATATTACAATACTCATGTTTTGTGCTATAAAGGGGACATATTTATGCTGAATAATAATTCTGACAACTTGAATGTGGCTTTATTATTTCCAGGCGTCGGATCTCAGTACTATGGAATGGGTAAAGAGTTCTTCAATAACTTTAGAGTCGTAAAGAGTACTTTTGAGGAAGCAAGTGACACTTTGGGTATAAATTTTGCCGACATATGCTTTAATGCTGAAAAGGACAGAAGGCTGGAACAACTGGAATATATAAAGCCTGCTCTTGTATTTGTCAGTGTAGCTACATACAGATTATACATGGAGGAAATAGGTATTGCACCCAAATTCAATACCGGATACAGTCTGGGTGAATATACCGCCCTATGCTGTGCAGGAGCAATCAGTTTTGCTGATACCTTAAAGGTTGTCCGGCAAAGGGCGCTTATTATAAATGAAGCTTCTTCGGGTATTGATGGGACAATGGCCTGGGTAGTCGGCATAGACTATAATATCGTTGAAGAATTATGCAGAGAAATTAGGGCTAATGGTAAGGAAGTATACTTATCTGCATATAATTCTCAGCAAAGGATGTCCATATCAGGTCCTAATAGCACAATTAGAGCAATTGCAGAAAAGATTGAGGATGCAGGAGGGGTTGTTATACCAATAAAGATGAGTGGCCCGTTTCATAGTCCAATGATGTTTAAAGCATCAGATAATCTCAGAGAAGTACTATCAAAATATGAGTTCAAAACTCCGGTAACAACGGTTATTGCCAATAGGAATGCCCTACCATATGAAAGCAGCAGTGAAAGCATGATCGATAACCTCTCGCTGCAAATTGTGGAACCTATTAGGTGGACAAGCTGTATTGAATACCTGTTATTAAATGGTATAGATAAAGCTATAGAAATGGGTCCCAAGATGGTCCTTAAATACCTTGTAGAGCTGAATACTAATAAAATCAAGACTTTTTCGCTGGAGACATCCAGTGACTTGGAAGTCTTAAAAACAGGTTTGGGCTGTAGTTAGGCGGATGGAAAAAGTATTACCGGGTTTTTAATACTTAAGTGTTATTTCATTTAAATGATACAAATATTATTTTGAAGGAGATTGCTTATGCAGATTAAAAAAGTAGGTGTTATTGGAGCTGGGGTGATAGGTACTAGTATAGCAATCGATCTTGTACTCCATAGCTTTCAAGTTGTGCTGATTGATATATCGGAAGCCGCTCTGGATAAAGCAAGAAATGAATTTACAAAGGGCATAAGATTCGCTCCTTTGTTGAATAAGTCTCTGAAAAGCATTGACTTGGAAGAAGCTTTGGGGAATATTATGTTTTCGATGGATCTAAACGAGTTGGCATCATGTAATATTATAATCGAAAATACCCCTGAAGTTTATGAACTGAAAGAAGAATTGTACAAGAAGCTTGATTCAATATGTGAGCCGGACATATGCTTCGGGGTAAACACATCATGTGTTTCAATTACAAAGATAGCTGGTGTTACCAAGCGCCAGGATAAAGTTATAGGAATGCACTTCATGAACCCTTCCTACTTGAAACAGCATATTGAGGTAATAAAAGGCTTTAATACCAGTGAAGAAACAATAAACCATATTACTGAGTTTTTATCAGCAATTAAGAAGGTGCCGATCATAGTAAATGACCTGCCTGGGTTTGTTTCCAATAGAGTATCGCATTTATTCATGAATGAAGCAGCCTTTGTAGTTCAAGATCAGGTAGCAACACCTGAAAAAGTGGATATGATATTCAAAGAATGTTTCGGTCATAAGATGGGGCCTCTTGAAACAGCGGATTTGATAGGACTTGATACGGTTGTCAATTCACTTGATATTTTATATAAGAGTTATCAAGATCCGAAATTTCGCTGTTGTCCTTTATTGAGGAAAATGGTTGAAGCAAATCTACTAGGGAGAAAATCCGGAAGAGGATTCTATAATTATAGCTAAGTAACAGAAATGGAGTAATAAAATGTATACTTCACAACCAATAAAACTAGAGGAAATAATCAGTGACTACATAGTCAGGAATGTGAACTTGACTCAAATTGATAACGACATGAGGATATTTGAGAGCGGTTTGGTAAATTCCCTTTTTGCTATTGAACTTATGACTTTTCTGGAAAAGAGTTTTGGCATAAAAATTAGGATTGATGATTTGGATATGGAGAATTTCCAATCAGTGAACCTGATAGTGAAATTTGTTGAGAACAAGCTAAAGGGTGAAAAAAATGTATAGTTATGTAAAAGACAGTCAATATGAGACTCAATATAATGATTTTAAAGAGTTTACCCAGCAATATATCCAGCCCTATGCAAATCAATGGGACATAGAGGAATGCCTACCCAGAACTATCATAAAGGCATGTGCAGACAGAGGCTACTTAGTGTCCCCTGAAAAACATATTTTTGATAAACTCATCAGGGGTTGAATAATAAATTTATGCTCTTTGACAATTTTATACCGGTTATTCGTGGCCACTATCCCTGATATTACGCATATTTTACTGCATTTAACAGGTTATGGGTCAAAATACCCCAACCTACCCATGTGCTGGTTCCACTATGACCACGGGAAAGACTTCGTTCAAGCCCATATTTTCGTTTTAGAAGACTGATCTTTGCTTCTGATCCAGCTCTCCAATGAACCAGTCTTTTAAACCATCGACTCTTTTCCAGTTCTGATCGGGCTTTTGATTTCTTCCCCTTGGCGGGTATGGCAACTTTCTTTACTCCTGCTGTTTTGAGGTTCTTCTCATTATCCTTTGAGCCATACCCCCGGTCAGTGGTTACAGCTTCAGGCACATGCCCAAAGGTTTCCTCATGGCGCTCTACAGCATCCATAAGAAGTGTGTCGTCTGCGGGATTACCCTTATAGACTTCATAGTTGGATACGAAGCCCTTTTCACATTCTTCAATCTGAGCTTTGTAGCCAAATTCGACCTTTGCACGAAGCTTACCCTTTTTGATCGGTCTGGCTTCCTTGTCATGGATGCTCACGATGCGGTCTTTAATGTGCGTATTGCCGGCTTGGACTTCCTCCGTCTGCTTGATGATCTCTCCTACTGTATCAAGGATGTCGGATAGCTTTTTGCTTAGTTTTCGATTTTCATCCGTGTCTTTTTCGTTGAGCTTATCCAAAACTTTGCGCCCGGCTTTCTGGCTTTCCTTGGCTGTTTGGACCATTTCATCCACAATTGCTTTAACTTCCTGTTGAGATTTTCCGGTCCGGCGATTTAACACCTTAACCACCTTTAAAAGCTGCTGTTTGGCTTTCCGGGCACCACTCCTGAAACCCTCGGTTGCCTCTTTGTACACAGACTTGACTTTTTTAACCGTTTTGCCAACAGCATCCACGCAATCCTTCAAAAGGTTTGCATCAGAAGGGTAGTGGGTGTTGGATTCCACCACCGTGGTGTCCACACGAAGTTTTCTGCCACGAATTATCTTCCGTTCGGTGAGTTGTTTCATAAGCTTTTGATTTAAATCCTTTATAACTTCTTCACCGTACTTCTGATTTAGCTTTATCAATGTAGAACTATCCGGTGCAGGTTTATCCAGCGGAATTCGGCAGAACTTCTTGAGTGTGATGCTATCATTTACTTTCTTCTCAAGGGTTTCATATCCCCACTCACTGGAGTATTTCAAAATCATAAGCCTTATATAAGGCCTAACGGGTACTGAGCCTCTGCCGATAGTCACATTGAACCTCTCGATGAAAGGCTCTTCGAACCTTTCATCCTGGAGGATTTGGTCTACCTTTTCAAGATCTGCCGGAAGCTTTAAAATCTCCGGCGGTAGCAGTGATTCGACTAAAGATATTTGATTTGCTGCAATTTCCGGGTAGTCCAATCGTAACATATACTTGCACCTCTCAGGATTTAACTTATTTGTTTGATAATGTATATATTCGACATTATGCAACAAAAATCCTGCTGATACGCTGATTTTTCAAGGTTCTAAACCCCTATTTTTCAGGGGACACTACTTAGGTGCATTAATATCCAAGTGTCGCTGCTCGGCTTGTTTGACCGCATTTTGCTTGCAATCCATGACCGTTAATTTTGCTCATTTATCCTGTCCGGGAATAATCCCAGACAGGATTTTTAACTACCAGCTGAATTCTTCTTCAATAATAAGCCTTATCATATGGTCATCTATCAATTTAACCTGACTTTGAGCAGCATGCATCAAGCTGGCTGTACATAACTTGTTTATCTTTCTTGCTACTCCATGGGCATATTCGTAAATCTCGTTAACTGCCTTATCGGTAAATATGTCTCGTGTTTCTCCTG
>JBLNDG010000164.1:0-6137 GCA_050261415.1 Caulobacteraceae bacterium
CAAACAAAAATCATGGCCCGAAGGAGTCTTTTCTTTCCCTCTGACCATGATTCTATGATACGACTTTATTTTTTGTGACACAACTTTTTTAATTGTGACACGGGTTTATTTGGGTAGTACAACAACATTTATTCTTTCTTATATTTCTCTTCTGCCCTCCAAGGCTTTCATCAGGGTAACCTCATCAGCATATTCAAGGTCACCGCCTACGGGTACCCCGTGAGCTATTCTGGTTACCTTTATCCCGATCGGTTTTAAAAGCCTTGAGATATACATAGCTGTAGCTTCTCCTTCAATATTAGGATTGGTAGCCAATATTACTTCCTTGATATCATTTTCTCCAACTCTTTTTAGAAGCTCCTTTATTCTTATTTCCTCCGGACCTATTCCTTCCATAGGTGAGATGGCGCCATTCAACACGTGGTATAAACCTTTATACTCCCTCATCTTTTCCATAGCGACGACATCCTTTGGGTCCTCAACCACGCAAATCAGGCTGCTGTCCCTTTTGGTGTTGGAGCATATTCCGCATACGTCGGAATCGGTTATATTACAGCAAATCCGGCAATACCTGATGTTTCTTTTTGCATTGGTTATAGCATTGGAAAGCTCAAGAACCTCACCCTCGGGCATATTCAATATATAGAAAGCCAACCTCTGTGCTGTCTTACTACCTACACCCGGCAGCTTTGAAAGCTCGTCAATAAGCTTTGCTATTGGAGCTGCATAGAAACTCATTAGAACAGCCCTCCGGGCAGGTTCATACCGCCGGTTATTTTGCCCATTTCACTGCTTATCATTTCATCTGCCTTCCTCAAGGCCTCATTTATTGCAGCGGCAATCAAGTCCTGAAGCATTTCTATATCATCGGGATCCACAACCTCTGGTTTTATTGCAATTGATACTATCTCCTTTTTGCCTGTTACTACTACTGTAACAGCACCCCCGCCAGCACTTGCTTCAACGGTTCTCTGCTCTATCTCCTCCTGAAGCTTAGCCATTTCCCTCTGCATCTTCTGTACCTGTTTCATCATGTTATTCATATTTCCCATTCCACCTGGGAATCCGCCTTTAGCCATTCATTATTCCTCCCTCAAAATATCTCAGGCCATAGGCAATGGGCTATGGGCAATGGGTTCTTACATCTCTCCAAAGTTCCGCTTAAACCTATCGCCTAGTGCCTCGCGCCTCGCACCTGGATTTTATTATACTATTCTTCTTCCACCACTTCAACTTTGTCCTGACCAACGAGTTCTATGGCTGCCTTTACTATATCCTCCTGCTCCTCAAAAGCATCAGCTTCACCACTCAATACACATCTTATCTTTAATTGGCTGCCAAAGTATTCAGAAGCAGCTGCTTCTACATCATTCCTATTTGCAGGAGCTTCAAGGGCTTCCTTCGAGAACATATCTTCCTTCTCATAGGACAGCACAATTGTACCGCCGTCTATTTTCAAAGGTTTTGCCGTAGCAAGATAGGTTCTTAATTTGATCTTCCCACGGTTTTTCAGTTCCTGTATGAAGCCTTGCCATTTCTGCAATATTTCCGCATTGTTCTGTCCTGTGCCCATATCCGGTTTATTTTTTACTGCAGCCGGTTTATCTTTCTTCTCAACACCGGATGCACCCTGAGTAGTTGGAGCCGCCTCAGCAGCAGCGGACACAGCAGGAGTGAACTTTCCCTTTGCCAGCATTTCCTCAAGTTTTGAAATTCTCGAAAGCATTCCTTCAAGGCTGTTATCACCGCTTGCCTTGCACATCCTGATTACAGCTACTTCAAGGAGCACTCTTGAATTTCCAGACCACTTTGCTTCATTCTCAAGCTCGGACAATATATTAATACACCGGATTATATTATTTTTGTCGTATTCTTCAGAAATCCTTCTCAGATGTTCTATCCCCTCCCGGGACATGTCTATGACATCCTCACAGTTGGAAACTACTTTCGTCATAAGGAGATTCCTGTAGTGCACAATCAGGTCCCTTATAAACTGGTTTATATCCTTACCTCCGGCAGCTATTTCATCTATAAGCATTACCGCTCCGCTTGCATCTTCTTTAAGTACTGCCTCTGCAAGCCTAAACAGGTATTCATTGTTTACAATGCCCATAACCTTAAGCACACCATCATGAGTAATAATCTTATCTCCATATACCGAGCACTGGTCTAATATGCTCAAAGCATCCCTCATCGCCCCGTCACAGTTCCTGGCTATCAGCTTCAAAGCGTCCTCTTCCGCTTTCAGGCCTTCTTCCTCACATACAAGGCTGAGTCTTGCCACAATGTTTTCTGCACTAATCCTTTTGAAGTCAAACCTCTGGCAGCGGGAAAGAATTGTTGCCGGAAGCTTGTGAGGCTCTGTGGTTGCCAAAATGAACAGCACATATTCCGGCGGCTCCTCCAAGGTTTTCAGCAGTGCATTAAAGGCTTCATTGGTTAGCATATGGACTTCATCTATTATATATACTTTATATTTCCCCAAAGTTGGAGTAAACTTGATTGCCTCCCTCAAATTTCTTATATCGTCAATACCTCTGTTTGAAGCTGCATCGATTTCGTACACATCTATTGAGTTTCCTTCATTGATGCTTCTGCAGCTTTCGCACTCGTTGCACGGGTTATAGTTCTGGAGGGATTTGCAATTCACGGCCTTTGCCAGAAGCTTTGCAGTGCTTGTCTTGCCCGTACCCCGGGTTCCGCATAAAAGATATGCGTGGGATATTTTGTTGTTTTTCAATTCATTTTTCAATGTAACAGTTATCTGTTCCTGTCCACAAACGTCCTCGAACTTTTGTGGTCTCCATTTCCTATATAAAGCCGTATACATGACTACCTCCTGATATCACCAATATCTAATTAAAATATTAGCATAATGAGTGCCTTTAGTAAAAGACCATTAAGAAAAAAAGCCCTATACAAAAGCCATGAACTTCAATATGCCATTATTCACTGAAGTCCATGGCTTTAAAATCAAAAGAATTTTATATCTTCACCATTAAATATTCTTTCCATAACTTTGGGTTTTATTAGAAATACTTTTTCCAAGGTGTCCGCAACCCTTGGATTAAATTGTGTTCCTTTATTAACTATTATTTCTTTTATACCATCTTTGAGGTTCCTGGACTCCCTGTAAGGACGGTTGGAGGTTATAGCATCAAATGCATCTGAAACACTTATTATCGCCGCCATGATCGATACGTCTTCCCCATTGATCCTGTCAGGGTAGCCCCGGCCGTCATACCTTTCGTGGTGGTGTCTGATTGCCTTTAATATATCATTGCTGAGTCCGATTTTTGATACTATTTTATATGCAATCTCCGGATGCTGCTTTATTATCTCATACTCCTCATCGGTGAGCCTGCCTTTTTTATTCAGTATCGAATCGCTGATTCCTATTTTCCCTATATCATGAAGTACCCCGGCAACCCAGATATCTTCTATGAAAGACTTCGGATATCCCATCTCTGAGGCAATAAAGGAAGCATATTTTGCAACTCTTATGGAATGGCTTTCGGTGTATTCATCTTTGGCTTCAACCACAGATACCAGACTCTGTACGGTTTGCAGATATGACCGTTTAAGAGTATCATATGCCCTTGCATTATCAATAACCATCGCAAGGTTATTTGCCAGAGAGTTCAGAAGCTCTATTTTCTCTTCATTGGGCTTTTCCTTGGAAACAGTTGTCATAACACCGATTAGCGATGATTTTACGGTTAACGGGGAAAATGCCACATATCTTGCTTGCTCTTCCCTGTACAGCGTTCTATAGTATCCGCTCGGTGCATTGTCTTCAGTCAATTCATTAACTACAGTTATCTTACTTTTGACGGCTGCCCCTATCATGTCCTCACTTATATTGATATCTCTCCTGTCATACTTTTCTGCGTTTATACCCCTGATAGCCTTTAAAACCAGTATATTCGGGTCCTTATCCTCAAAGAGCCTGATGGAGCAAACCAAAGCATCCGATACATTCATGACCTGGTTTATAACAGTAACCAATATGCTTTGCAAATCCATTGAGGAGGTAATTGTCAGGCTTATTTTGTTCAAAGTCTGAAGTTCATTATATTTCTTCCTGAGCTGTTTTTCCATCTCGATTTTTTGAGTTACATCCCTGGCAATGGATTGTATCCCGACTGTTCTGTCTTCTTCTATAACTCTTTTTGTGCTGCCTTCGGCAATTATGATGCTTCCGTCCTTTTTCACAAATTCCCTTTGGAACTCCCAGTAGTGCTCATCTGAATCCAGGTGCCTGAATGCAGCTTCGGAATTTTTTACAATGATGGAAACAGGTTTTCCTATAAGTTCGGACTCACTGTAGCCCAGTATGTTTTCTATACTGTTGTTTACATACACAATTTTCTCATCGAGGTTTACGGCAATAACCATATCTGAAATATTGTCCATAAGAGACCTGTATTTTTCCTCCGATACATTAAGCTGCCCCATTGTAGCTTCCAATTGCTCATATGAAGCTTCGAGCTCGGCATTTGCTTCCTGCAGTTCTTCATTATTCTTATACAGTTCATCTGTCCTCTCGAGGAGATCTGAATAAGTCTCCTTTAGGTTTTCTGCCATCTCGTTGAAAGCATCGGCAACCTCCTGTATCTCATCATGACTTCTTATATCTATCCTTTTGTCTAGCTTTCCTCTGGAAAATTCTTTTGCACCGTCCCTCAATACTGTAAGCGGCTTTGTAATGGATCCGGACAAAAAAATCGACGCCAGCAAGGCTACGAATATGCACAGAACTGCAAGCACTACCGTCAATACATTGGTATCCTGGTTCACAATGCTGAACTTGCTCAAAAACTTATCGGTATCTACAAGAGATACTATTTTCCAGCCGTTTGAATTTATTACAGAAAAACTGCTTATCCAGTTCTTTCCCATGCTGCTGAATTCCCTGTAGCCCTCGTTCAAGCTGAATATACTATCAGCTATAGGTGAAAGTACGAAGTTGGAATCTTTTATATTGACAATCTCGCTATATTTGTTTTCACTGTGAAATTTAACATAACCGGAAGAATTGACAAAGAAAAGCTCTACATCAGACATGTATTTAGCACTGCTTATCATCGCATCAAATTTCTTTAAGGATATGTTTCCGACCAGGACTCCCAATTCCCCGCCATTCCTGTCGTACAGGGGAATGGACATCCCTATGCATTTCTCCCCGCTTATAACATCGGTATAAGGTTCAAGCCATACCAAGTGCTGGGCTTTCCGTGCATCTGTATAACTGTGGAGCAATGTATAATTCATACTATTTTGCGGTTTTTCCGAGTCCTTAAGATATATTTTGCCATTAGGAGTTATTATGTACAGGTTCAAAAAATTATTATTTATTTTGCTTTGATCTGCCAAAAAGGATTTGATTTCGGATTCGTTCTTATCTATATACGAATATGCCTGTGCTATCGACTTTATAATATTCTCCTGCTCATCAAACACAAGTCCTATCTTGCTTATTTGATTCTGAACATACATATAGTTGAAATTTTTAAAATCCTGCTGCGCCTTCCTATCATAAGTAGAATATGTAAACACCCACGATACAGCAAATGGGATAATGGCAACAACAAAAAAGTACAATAATATTTTTAATTTAAAATTATGCTTGTGCATGCTGTATCCCCCTACATTCGACAAAAAAAATACAAACACTTATAGTTATTATATCAATTAAGCTTGGGTTTGGTAAAGAAATGTTTTCAAAAAAATAAAAAACTTGTTATACACAAGTTTTCCAATAAAAGCTCGTAGGTATCGAACCTACTCGCTTTTGACTGATTCTACCTTGGTAGAATGTCTATAAATAAATGGCCGTGCACCTTCCTTCGACACGCACCTACAAGCGTTACCCAGGCAGTTAGCTCCAATCAGGCAACCCTGCGGCACACGAAAGGGTTCACTTACCGTTGCTTCCTTCCGGACCTGGCGGGGTTCATGAATTTCCGTTGCGCAGGACCCAACCATCAACACCACTTACAAGGGGCAGTCCTCACATGTGAGAGCCTCAGCAAAGGAATTCAACCCTGCTATTGCGGATTGCAGGTTACAGGGCACCGCAGTCTCCCCGTCTAGCACGACCAAGATGATTAACTTTTTTATATTTTCCGTGATTT
>JBLNDG010000165.1:0-23189 GCA_050261415.1 Caulobacteraceae bacterium
CAGGCAGATATCCTCGGAGTTCCTGTAGACAGACCGGTTGTAACAGAAACTACAGCTTTGGGAGCTGCTTACCTTGCCGGTCTGGCAGTCGGATACTGGGCTGATAAGGAAGAAATCGCCAAGAAGTGGAATGTTGACAGGACATTCACTCCGGCTATGGAGGAGGAAGACAGGAAGGGCAAGTATACAGGCTGGAAGAAAGCCGTAAATAGAGCATTGAAATGGGAAATTGATTAATAAATCCGCAACAATATTAATATATATATATAGTAGACACGAGATACGAGGCACGAAAAACGAGACGTGGGAGATGAGAACTTAGATAAAATTGTCAAAGCTTAAGCCCATGTCTCGAGTCTCGAATCTAGAATCAAAAATTCATATTGGTGCTTGAGATTTGGAGAGCCGTACAAGTGTAGGTCTATGGGATGATAGGCTTAGCTTAGTACGGCTTTATATTTTCTCGAAGGAGGGATATAAATGTATGATGTGGCTGTAATCGGAGCGGGCATCACAGGCTGTTCCATTTCAAGGGTTCTTTCAAGGTATAAGCTGAAGGTTGTTCTGATAGAAAAGGAACCTGATGTTGCGGATTGCACGACCAAAGCAAACAGTGCCATAATCCATGCAGGCTATGACGCCAAGCCGGGGACTCTTAAGGCAAAATTCAACGTACTGGGGAATCCCATGTATGACGGGCTATGCAAGGATTTGGATGTTCCTTTTAAAAGGGTAGGTTCCCTGGTACTGGCTTTTAATCAGGAGGAAATGGATACGCTTAATAAGCTGTATGAGCAGGGGATAAAAAACGGTGTACCCGGGATGGAAATATGGGATGCAAAAAAGGTACTTGAGATGGAGCCGAATATAAATGAAAGTGTCTTAGGGGCATTATATGCTGCAACCTGTGGAATTGTGAGCCCTTGGGAGCTGGCAATTGCTCTTGCGGAAAACGCAGCAGAGAATGGGGTTGAAGTACTGCTGAACAGCGAAGTACGGGATATCAAAAAGCTTGAGGACAGTTACAGGATTGATTTTAAGGATGAGAGCATTACCGCAAAATATGTTATAAACTGCGCAGGCTTAAACTCAGACACCATAAACAACATGGTGGCACCACCAAGCTTCAGGATACTGCCGAGGAAGGGCGAATACAACATATTTGACAAGAGCTACGGAGACATAGTAAAGACAGTAGTATTCCCCTGCCCGTCCAAATTGGGCAAGGGCATACTGGTATCACCGACGATACATGGAAATCTGCTGATTGGCCCCAATGCGGAGGACATTGATGACAAAGAGGATTTTGAGACAACTTCCAAGGGCCTGCTGTCCATTAGGGAAGGAGCAGAAAAATCAGTAACGCATCTTCCATACCATGCGATAATTACAGGTTTCTCCGGGCTTCGGGCCAGGAGTGACAGGGAGGACTTTATAGTTGAAGAATCCAAAGAGGCTAAAGGCTTTATTAATGTTGCAGGCATAGAGTCTCCCGGGCTTAGCTCGGCACCAGCCATT
The DNA here is from genome assembly GCA_050261415.1 of Caulobacteraceae bacterium. Classification (GTDB taxonomy): domain Bacteria; phylum Bacillota; class Clostridia; order Lutisporales; family Lutisporaceae; genus JBLNDG01. The sequence continues at coordinate 1,519 of JBLNDG010000165.1, forward strand.
GCAGAATATGTAGCCGGGATGCTGAAGGATATCATAGGGGAGCTGGAGGAAAAGGAAGATTTTGTGCCGGTAAGGCGCAAGGTAATAAGGTTCAATGAACTCAGTGAAGAGGAAAAGGAGGAGCTTATAAAAAAGGACCCCAGGTACGGCAGGGTAATATGCAGGTGCGAAACCGTAACTGAGGGTGAAATAGTTGATGCCATACACAGGAAGGTAGGAGCGACTACTGTAGATGGAGTAAAAAGACGTGTAAGGCCTGGGTCCGGGCGATGCCAGGGAGGCTTCTGCGGACCAAGGGTCATGGAAATACTGGCGAGGGAACTGAGTCTGGATATGAACCAGGTTACCAAGGACAGGAGCAAATCTTACATTTTGGCACATCCTACCAAAGATAATCAGGAAAAAGGGCTCATAGAAGATTAAGCATGGGGGTGATAAGGTGGAAAAAAAGTATGATATAGTTGTGGTCGGTGCCGGCCCGGCAGGTCTGGCGGCAGCCATAGAGGCAAGAAAGAACTCTGTTGAAAAGATTCTTCTCGTGGAAAGGGCGAAAGAACTTGGGGGGATATTGCAGCAGTGCATACACAACGGCTTCGGCCTCCATGTGTTTAAGGAGGAACTGACGGGGCCTGAGTATGCCGAAAGGTTCATTAATGAGCTTATTGCTTTAGGAATAGAATACAAGCTTGATACCATGGTACTAAACATTGACTGCGATAAAAACGTCACTATGGTAAATATGCAGGATGGAATAACTATGATAAAAGCAAAGGCTGTAATTCTTGCAATGGGATGCAGGGAAAGGACGAGAGGGGCTCTTAACATACCGGGAACAAGGCCGTCAGGAATACTTACCGCCGGGGCTGCTCAACGGTTTGTCAATATAGAAGGTTATATGGTAGGGAAGAAGATTGTCATACTCGGATCCGGGGATATAGGCCTTATCATGGCAAGGCGCCTGACCCTCGAAGGAGCGGAGGTAAAGGCGGTATTGGAAATAATGCCGTATTCGAGCGGGCTTACAAGAAATATAGTGCAATGTCTTAACGACTATGGGATTCCGCTGCTTCTGAATCATACTGTGGCGGAAATAAAGGGCAGGGAAAGGGTAGAAGGCGTAATTATCTGCAGGGTCGATGATAAGAGGAATGAAATTCCGGATACAAGGCAGTACATTGAATGTGATACTTTACTCCTTTCAGTGGGACTGATACCTGAGAACGAGCTTTCAAAATGCGCAAATATAAAGCTTGATCCTGTAACGGGAGGCCCCATAGTGAACGAGTCGATGGAAACCAATATCGAAGGTATTTTTGCATGCGGAAATGTGCTGCACGTGCATGACCTGGTGGACTATGTAACAGAAGAGAGCAGGAGAGCCGGGAAAAATGCGGCACGATATGTAAACAGCTTCCTGGGCTCCAGAGGCAGGACGGTAGATGTCAAAGCCGGCAGCGGAATAAGATACATAGTCCCGCACAGTGTAAGAGTGGATAATGTAGAGGATACTCTGGAACTATTTATGAGGGTTGACAATATATATAAAGAAAAAAGGCTTATAGTAAAGCTTGATGGTGAGAAGGTCAAGTCAATATACAGGAAAAGGCTTACTCCGGGAGAGATGGAACATATCAGACTGGATGCGAAGCTTATCAGGGAAAAGGTAAACTCCTTGATAACCGTAGAAGTTGAAAAAGAAGGTGCGTGAATATGGAAAGCAGGGAAATCATCTGTACAATCTGCCCTCTGGGGTGCCAGATGGAGGTTTCCTTTGACGATAACTCAAAGGGATATGCAGTCAAGGGGAATTCATGCAAGAGGGGTGAACAATACGGTATAAAAGAGCTTACAAATCCGACTAGAGTACTGACTACCACTGTAAAACTGAAGAACAGCCTGCTTAAAAGGCTGCCGGTGAGAACTGATGCACCCATTTCAAAAGATATTATAATGAGCTGCATGAAGGAATTGGATTTCCTGGAAGTGGAAGCCCCGGTTAAAGCAGGGGATATTATAGTAAGGAACATTTTGGAGACAGGAGTAAATATTATCTCAACAAGGAGCATTTAGCGGAGTGGAGGTGTTGAGAATGAGGATATCTCGGGTTGCAAATACAAATGTAAGACCGTTTTGCGACGGTGGAAACAGCGGCCAGTACAACTACAGCAGCCTGTTTGACAATATAGGGGACGGGATCTGCATAATCAATGAGCAAGGCCAGTTTTGCTATTTCAACAAAGCTTATGAAGAGATGCTGAAGACAGGAAGCTTTTTGAAAGAAGGCGCCAGCATATATGATTCCCAAAATGACGGGGCCATACTTAAAGCTCTAAGAGATAGAAAGAGCATCAAGGGCTTGCTGAAAAACAGCAGGGGCAGCAGCAATATAAGCGTATCCGCTTCACCGATATTTGAAAATTATATATTCAAAGGAGTCATAGCAATTTACAGGGAAGAATTGTCGGCGCCGGAAAGCAGGGAAAAAGAATGTGTTCTAGAGCTAGGTAGTCCGTGCATTGAGGAAAGCATGGAGTTAACAGGGAAGTTCAAGGAAATAATTGCACACAGTCTAGTGATGAAAAGAGCTTTATCTGTCGCATACAAGGCTTCAAAAACTTCCTCCACCGTACTTATAAGGGGAGAGAGCGGCACCGGAAAGGAATTGGTGGCAAAAGCAGTACATTATAACAGCCCCAGGGCACAAGGACCATTTATAACTGTAAACTGCGGAGCTATACCCACTACACTTCTTGAATCTGAACTTTTCGGTTACGAGCAGGGTGCTTTCACCGGTGCAATGAAGCGCAAAATCGGCAAATTTGAACAAGCGGCCGGGGGTACAATATTCCTGGATGAAATTGGGGATATGCCTGTTGAAATGCAGGTAAAGCTTTTGAGAATTATACAGGAAAGAGAATTTCAGAGGATTGGCGGAAATGAAACCATAAAATGTGATGTCAGGATTATAACTGCTACACACCGCAGTATTGAAGAAGCGATTGCGAAAGGTGAGTTCAGGGAAGACTTGTACTACAGAATCAATGTTATACCAATAAATTTGCCGTCCCTGAGAGAACGAAAAGAAGATATACCCATACTTGTGAAGCATTTTATAGAAAAAATGAACAACACGATGGACAAAAAAATAAATGGAATATCGAAAGAAGCAGAAAAATGCCTGTGCAGCTATTCCTGGCCGGGGAATGTGAGAGAACTTGAAAACCTGATTGAAAGACTTGTTGTGCTTAGCGACGGGGATGCAATAGAGCTTCGTGACTTACCTCCCGATATATCGAAATTATATGATTTAAATGAGAATAATGGTTACAATAATCTTATAAATATTGGTGAATCCGGAGAAGTAGCAACAATGGAAGAATATGAGAGGGAAATAATAAAGTATGCGTTAAAAAAATTCAGGAGCTTTAACGCTACAGGGAAAGCCTTGGGTATAACCCACAAGACCGTTGCCATGAAGGCGAGAAAGTACAATATTATTGAGGACTTGGAATGCGGAAATTAAATTGACGCTTCCCGTGAGATTTGATACCTTGACATTCTAATTATATATAGGATATAATTTATAAAAGTCGGGTCATATAAAAAAGTATATAAAGGCAATGAAGAGGACAGTAGTAAGCAGAACAATTCAAAGAGAGATAGTCGTTTGGTGAAAGATTATCATTTGTCTGTTTGTGAAGATCACCCCGGAGCCGGACGGCTGAAGGCCAGTAAGTCGTTTCGCAGGCAAGCGTTATATGCAGAGAGTGATGTTGAATCTGCTTTATGCACTTTGAACATAATTTGGGTGGTACCGCGGTCTGAAATCGTCCCTTTAGCTTTGGCTGGAGGGACTTTTATTATGCAATAATAAATTTATACATAAGCAAAACCAAGAAAGGGTGTTTGGTATGGAGAAATTTAAATTTTTATCTGACAAAGCTGTCGCAGAAAACGAAAAAGGTATTTCTGAGTATTGGAAAGAAATAAACCTTCTTCAGAAAAGCATAGAATCAAGGGAGGGCAAAGAGCCTTTCATATTTTATGAAGGACCGCCTACTGCCAATGGCAGACCGGGCATACACCACGTACTGGCGAGAACGCTGAAGGATACAGTTTGCCGCTATAGAACCATGAAGGGTTATCAGGTCAAGAGGAAGGCAGGCTGGGATACCCACGGACTTCCTGTTGAGATTGAGGTCGAGAAGGAGCTTAAGATATCCGGCAAGCAGGACATTGAAAAATACGGAATTAAAGAATTTAACCAGAAATGCAGGGATTCTGTTTTCAAATATGTCGGACAGTGGCAGGAAATGACGGAGAAGATGGCTTACCTCATAGATTTGGAGCATCCCTATGTAACCTATCATAACGATTATATAGAAACAGTCTGGTGGATATTGGACAAATTCAACAAGGAAGGGTATATATACGAAGGCTACAAAATAACACCGTACTGCCCGAGATGCGGAACCGGTCTGGCTTCCCATGAGGTTGCACAGGGCTACAAGGAAATAAAGACAACTACAGTAATAGTAAAATTTAAGAAAAAGAACACTGAGAACGAGTATTTCCTTGCATGGACTACTACTCCGTGGACACTGCCTTCAAATGTTGCTCTTACAGTAAATCCAAAGGAGACATACCTTAAAGTAAAGCAGAACGATGAAATATATTATCTGGAAAAGACATTGGCCAAGAAGGTGCTGGGGGAAGAGTTCGAGGTTCTTCAGGAACTTAAGGGCTCAGAACTGGAATACATGGAATACGAGCAGCTGATGCCTTTTGCAAAGCCTGACAAGAAGGCATTCTTTATAACACTAGCAGATTATGTCACTACCGAGGATGGTACAGGTATAGTTCATACAGCTCCTGCTTTCGGTGAAGATGACTACAATACCGGAAGAAAATATAACCTTCCTGTTCTGCAGCCTGTGAATGAAGCCGGTAAATTCACCACTACCCCTTGGGAAGGCCAGTTTGTAATAGATGCGGATCCTGAGGTAATCAAATGGCTGGCTGTTGAGGGCAAACTGTTCAAGAAAGAAAAGATAGACCATAACTATCCACACTGCTGGAGATGCAAAACTCCTCTGCTGTACTATGCAAAACCAAGCTGGTACATCGAAATGACAAAGCTTAGGGATAACCTGGTAGCCAACAATAATACAGTAAATTGGTATCCGGATTATGTAGGAGAGAAGCGCTTCGGCAATTGGCTGGAAAACGTGAATGACTGGGCACTTTCAAGAAACAGATATTGGGGTACACCGCTTAACATCTGGAGATGCGAATGCGGTCACTTTGATTCCATAGGCTCCAGAAAAGAGCTTGTAGAAAGAGCAATTGAAAAGATAGATGAGAATATAGACCTGCACAGACCTTATGTGGATGATGTGCATATAAAATGCGAAAAATGCGGCGGCACCATGACAAGAGTTAAAGAGGTTATAGACTGCTGGTTTGACAGCGGATCAATGCCTTTTGCACAACACCATTATCCTTTTGAAAATAAGGAAAACTTTGATGAATTGTTTCCTGCTGACTATATCTGCGAAGGAATAGACCAGACAAGAGGTTGGTTCTATTCGTTAATTGCTATATCAACCTTCGTAATGGGTAAATCTCCATATAAGAATGTACTTGTCGGTGGGCATCTGGTAGACAAGGATGGCAGGAAGATGTCAAAATCCCTTGGAAATACCGTAGATCCCTTTGAAATGTTCGAGAAGTACGGCGCAGATGCATTAAGATGGTATATGCTGTATGTTTCACCGGTATGGTCTACCACAAAATTTGACGAAGACGGCTTAAAGGACGTACTGAGCAAGTTCTTCGGAACACTTAAGAATGTTTACACCTTCTTTACACTGTACGCAAATACCGACAATATAGATCCAAAAGATTTCTTTGTGGAGTACAAAGAACGCCCCGAGCTTGACAGGTGGGTGCTTTCCAAGTACAACAGCCTTGTCAGGGAGGTTGAATCCGAGCTTAATATATATGACCTCACAAAGGCGGTAAGAAAGATTCAGTATTTTGTAAGCGAAGATTTATCCAACTGGTATATAAGACGTTCCAGGAGAAGGTTCTGGGATACCGAGCTTACAGAGGACAAAAAGGCAGTTTACAACACAACCTATGAAGTGCTGACAGGGGTTTCAAAGCTGATAGCACCTTTCGCACCGTACCTGTCAGAGGAAATATACAGGAACCTTACCGGGGAAGTATCTGTACACATTGCAAATTACCCGACAGTAAGCGAAGGATTGATAGATGAGAAGCTGGAAAAAAGAATGGACCTGGTAAGAGACCTTGTAGGACTGGGAAGGGCTTCGAGGGAGCAGGTAAGGATAAAGGTCCGCCAGCCGATACAGAAGGTATTCATAGATGCAAAATATGAAAAGCTGATATCTTACCTGATACCGCTTATCCAGGAAGAATTGAACGTCAAGGAAGTAATCTTCGAAAAAGATTTGAACAGGTATATGAATTTCAGCCTTAAGCCGAACTACAAGTTTGCAGGGTCAATACTGGGCGCCAAGATAAAAACCTTTGCCAGGGTATTGCAGGAGCTGGATGCATCGGTATATGCCCCAAAGCTGGAGGCCGGAGAGACAGTGAAGGTTGACCTTGAAGGCGAGACACTGGAGTTCAATAAAGACTATGTATTGATAAGCATAAGCGCAAAAGAAGGCTTTACAGTTGAGATGGAGAACAACCTCTTTGTAATACTTGACACCAAGCTTTCAAAGGAGCTTATCGACGAAGGCTATGCTAGGGAGCTTATCTCCAAAGTGCAGCAGATGCGTAAGAATAACAACTATGAGATGATGGACAGAATAAAGATTTACTATGACGGAGACGATGAAATAGCAAATGCCGTTGAAGTTCACAAGGACTATATTATGCAGGAAACTCTCGCAGTAAGTATCGAAAGAGTATCCGACAAGAGCTTCGAGGTACAGGATTTGAACGGTCATGATACAGGAATTAAAGTAGAAAGAGTATAAGAAACAAATAAACCCGGCGAAAAAACCGCCGGGTATTCTTTTAGATAGCGTATAACACTGAGGACACTGAAATCCACTGAACACACGATGGAAAAGTATACTAATGCATACAAAACATGCCATGTAATTCCGTGGTATCCGTAGCTTTGAGTTTACATTGCTTCATTGTTTTCTTTATTGTACTTTGTTCTAAGTTCAGCTATTACGGTGCGTCCGGTAATGGAGACCAACACAATGAAGCCTCCCACAAGGGCCCAAGGACCCGGCATTTCACCCATAAATATGAACACCCATACAGGGTTCAGAATAGGCTCAAGCACAGGTATGAGTATTGCTTCAAGGGCCGTAACATTTTTAATAGCGACAGTGTATAGGATGTAAGCAAGGCCCAGTTGGAATATACCCAGAATCAGCAGCCCGCCCCAGCCTTTAAGGTCCGGCATAGAACTAAACATAAAAGGCAATCCTATAAGTGCGGTGAGCACATTCCCCCAAAATACCGACTCAAGGGGAGATTCATCTTTTTGTTTGCGGAGTAAAAGTACAAGGCAGGCAAAGCTGAAACCGCTGAGGATTGCACAGATGTTTCCTATTAGTCCGCCGGTTGACATCTTATCAATAAAGAACAGAACCATACCACCCAACACCAGGAAAATTGAGGCCCAATCCAGAAGGCTCGTTTTTTCCTTAAGAAACCATGCTCCAAAGAGCGCAACATAAACAGGAGCCGTATACTGGAGCAATATTGCGGTAGCTGCAGTAGTAAGCTTGTTGGCAATGACAAAAAGTATTACAGTGCCTGCATAAGCGACAGCACCTGCAAATTTAAACTTATCCCATTTAAGGTTTGGCTTTTTAATTACAGCAAGTATCACTAAAGAGGCGATAACGCTTCTCACCCCTGCGATAGCTACGGCATTCCATTGTATCAGCTTGATGAAGAGCCCTCCGAGGCTCCAGAGAACTGCAACTAATGCAAGCAGCGCTATGGATTTGAAGCGGTCTTTTTTTACTTGGCTGACTGTAGAATTCATAATATTTACATTCCCTTCTGAAAGCGAAAAATAACCGGGTCTTATGAATCAATTCTATCATGTGTCTTATTCCAATTCAATCGGATGCCATTATTAAAATATTATGCAGATGACCTTAATAGACTGCATGAATAGCAGTACTATTGGCAATAGATATAATCAATTACTTATTCTGGCAGTTAGATGATAGAATATTAATATAAAAGTGTAAAGCACTGTGAATCGGTTTTGTATCCATTGCAGTGCTTTTATAATGTCAAGGGGGTAGAAAAATGGCGGATTATAGAGAACTGTGGACAAGACTTGGAATGGATCTTGAGAAGCATGATGTGCTTTGCTCTGTACTTCCCGAGCTCTACGGAGGGGTATATCTCAGCCAGGAGAACAGGCCGGAAGGGATGAACTACTATAACTTTGTGGTTTCGGAGGTACACGGACTAAGAATAAAGGAATTGGATGACCATAAAAAGGCCGGAGGAAAGGTCGTAGGAACCTTTTGCGTTTTCGTGCCTGATGAGCTGATTCTGGCTTCGAGAGCTGTGAGTGTAGGGCTCTGCGGCGGATCACAATTTTGGATAGAAGATGGGGAGAAGGTGATGCCCAGAAATATCTGCCCGCTTATTAAGGCTATTGTGGGTGCAAAAATAAGCGGTACCTGCCCGTATTTCCAGTCCTGCGACATGCTTACAGGGGAGACTACCTGCGATGGGAAGAAAAAGGCATGGGAAATATTGAATGAGTATGTACCGGTACACGTAATGGATCTTCCACAGATGAAGAGGGAAAAAGATTATAAAAAATGGGCAGAGGAGATATATGAATACAAAGCAAAGCTTGAAGAGCTTACCGGGAACAAAATAACCGGGGAGAAGCTTTCGGCTGCGATAAAGCTGTGCAACAGGAAAAGAGCGGCACTGCAAAGATTGTACGCTGCGAGAAAAGCACTTAATGTTCCGATTAGCGGCAAGGATGCCCTGCTTATTTCACAGATAGCTTTTTATGATGATCCGGAGAGGTTCATTGAAATGACAAATAAGCTCTGTGACGAGCTGGAGGACAGGATAAAGAAGGGTATCGGGGTTGCTTCGGAAAAGAGCCCGAGGATTTTGATAACAGGAACACCAATGGCAGTTCCGAACTGGAAGATGCATCATTTGATCGAAGAAAGCGGCGCTGTTGTCGTATGCGAGGAGACCTGTACAGGCACCAGATACTTTGAAAATGAGGTCGATGAAACTCAGTCAACACTGGACGGAATGATAAAAGCTCTGTCAGACAGGTATATGAAAATCAACTGTGCCTGCTTTACTCCTAACAAGGGGAGAGAAGAGGACATAATAAGGCTGGCCAGGGAATATCAGGCTGATGGAGTCATCTACTACAACCTGCAGTTCTGCCATACGTACAATATAGAATACAGACAGGTGGAAAAAGCCCTCAAGGAAGCCGGGATACCCCTCCTGTTCATCGAAACGGATTACAGCAATGACGATACCGGACAGCTGCAGACACGAATAGAAGCGTTCCTGGAGATGCTGTAACCATGGAGAAAATGGATTATTACGTGCTGTTTCCCAATGTGAACGAGGGTTTGAAGCTTGAAAAGCTGCTCAAGGAAAACAGCATGAAATATACTATCGTGCCGACTCCGAGGGAGTTGAGCAAGTGCTGCGGCATATGCATCAAGTATGCTGTTGAAGATGAGCGGGCTATAAAAGAGCTCATCGAAAGGCACGAAATCAAAATTGAAGGCATCAAAGGTCTTCCGGTACGGAAATATACGGTAAAGTTTATATAGGTTGAGGAATAAGATGATTAGTGTAGGAATTGATATAGGCTCTGTGTGCACAAAAGCTGCCGCCTATGACGGAAAGGTTATAGGCAGGGTGATGATGCCTACAGGCTGGAACCCAAGAGAAACAAGCAGCAGGATATATAGAATGCTCCTTGACGAAAACGGGATTTGTGAAAAGGATGTAAGCTCGGTTATAGCTACGGGCTATGGAAGAGTATCGGTACCCTTTGCTGCAAGAAAGGTTACTGAAATAACCTGCCATGCAAGGGGAGCGGTCTTCCTGGACGTCGGAACCCGTACGGTGATTGATGTAGGAGGGCAGGACAGCAAGGTCATATCTATTGATGAAAAAGGAAATGTATTGGAGTTCATGATGAATGACAAGTGTGCTGCAGGGACCGGAAGATTTCTTCAGGTCATGGCAAATGTACTTGAAACAGAGGTAGATAAGCTGGAAAGCCTTGCTGCAAACTCCCAACCCAGGGATATAAACAGCATGTGTGCTGTTTTTGCAGAGAGTGAGGTAATAAGCCTGCTTTCCCAGGGAAACTCCAAGGAGGCTGTAGCTTCAGGGATACTGCATTCTATCTCGAATAAAATAATACATCTTACAAGTCGGGTAAACATTGAAGATGAAGTGCTTTTTACCGGAGGAGTGGCCGGAAACGGCCTTGTAAGAGAGATAATCTCAAAGAAACTGAAGCATGGGATTAAAACCCATAAGGATTCACAGTTTGCAGGCGCAATCGGAGCCGCAATAATAGGATACAGTGGATAATAAAAATAACAGCCTTATATTGGCTGCTATTTTTATTAGTGGACATTCTACCAAAGTAGAATCAGTCAAAAGCGAGGAGGTTCGATGCCTCCGAGCTTTTATTACCTCTCATACCATATGGAATGTTCTCTTTCTATTACAAAACCATTATCGAGATACAATTTTACCGCATTCTTGTTTACATCAAATACAGTAAGCTTTATCTCCTCTGCCCTTGCTTCCTTCAAGACCTGGACTGATTTCAGGAGCAGCTTTTTACCTATACCCTTTCCCCAGCGCTGAGGATACACTGCTATCCCCTCTATCCAGCCCACATTTTTCTCCATCTTAAGAATATAAATTCCTGCAGCTTTGCCCTCCTCGAAGTATACCCCTGCAAGCTCGGGATTGCCCGAATACTCACCAAGGAATTCTTCCAGTTCTTCATCTTCTATAGCCGCTCCGTTTGGAGAGAGCAGGAATGCTCTGTTGTGGACATCCTGCAACTGTTTCAGGTTGGAGCTGCTTATATTTTCAAAGTGCTCCTGCATATCACTGGGTAATGTACCAAAATTACCGCAGTATTTCATTTCCAGATTCCTATACACCTCTTTGAAATCATTCTTTATTATTGCCGGCGTAAGAAAGGCCATGTCAGGCGTTATGCCAAGCTTATAACTGGCATTCCGGATACCCGAACAATAGTCGAAAGCTTTAACGAGAAGCAAGTTCAGCGCATCACTATGAGGTTTGCTGATGTTCAGGCCGACAAGAAAAATTTCGCCTCTTATCCCGGCATTCTTTGAAATGACTCCAAGGGCTCCGATAAGCTCATCGCCCTCCCAGAGAGAAAAGTGGCTTTTCCCATTATCAAGCACAATCCCCCCATAAAAGCCCAGCATATCGTCAAAGCTTTGAAAGCTGTAATGATTGTTGCTGTTGCTTACTAATCGGTAAATCTTTCCTTTTTGCTCCTCGGACAGATTATTAAAAGAGCATATTTCCATATTAACACCTCGAATTCTAAACGCAACATATTTGAGTTTGATTAATACATAAACATTATAATGTATTGTCTACAAAAATACAATACATGCAAAGAAAATAAAAAACTGCAAAAATCTGTACTTAAATACTCGTAACTCGTAACACGAAACGCGCAACGGGACCCTATAGGAATACTAAATTTGCCCATTGCCCATTGCCTATCGCCTGCGGAACGCGTATGGTATAATATAGATATATTGCCAGAGCAGGGGTGGTTTGAAATGGGTTTGAGGCTTATATACGGGCGTGCGGGCAGCGGAAAGAGCAGTTTTTACCTGAATGAGATAAAAGCAGGCTTGAAAGCAGGAGATAAATCCAGACATATAATTATTGTTCCTGAGCAGTTTTCCTTTCAGGCTGAGAAAAGGCTTATAAAAAGCCTGGGATCCAGCGGTATCAATGGCGTTGAGGTTCTGAGCTTCGGCAGGCTGGCTTTCAGGGTATTCGGCGAAGTCGGAGGCCTGGTCAGAAGGCATATAAATCCCGCAGGAAAAAGTATGCTTGTATATTCGATAATGAGCAGCCTTAAAGAACAGCTGCGTGTTTTTTCAAAGGCAGCCGGACAGAAGGGCTTTGTCACTACACTATGCAGCACAATAAGTGAACTGAAAAGATACAATGTAACTCCTGAAGCATTAAAGCGGCTGAATATCGAAAATGAAGGCGGTCCTTTGCAGGACAAGCTCCATGATATAGGGCTGATATACGGGGAGTTTGAAAAAAGACTCCATGACAGGTATACAGATTCAGATGATGATTTAACGTTCCTTGCGGAAAGGCTTGATTCGTGCAGCTTCTTTGACGGCACTCACATTTGGGTGGATGAGTTTTCAGGCTTTACTCCACAGGAATATACTGTTTTGGGCAAGCTTATGCAAAAGGCCGCAAGCTTGAATGTGACTCTATGTACTGATTGTCTGGCCGATGAATGCATCCTTGAAGAGGCTGATGCGTTTTTGCCTGCAAAGAATGCCTGTGCAAAGCTTAAGAAGCTTGCCGGGGAGAATAATGTGAAGGTTCTGCCCCCTGTTGCATTGGATAGTACCAAACCGAAAAAATACAACAAAGAGCTTGCATTTCTGGAAGCAAATTTATATACATATATTCACGGGATCTATAAGGATAGTACGGAAAACATTGTGCTGCATGAAGCACCGAATATTTTTGCAGAGGTTGAAAGTGCGGCACGGGATATACTGAGACAGTGCAGGGATGAAGGATTAAGATACAGGGATATTGCTGTTATTACAGGAGACCTTGCCCTTTATGAGAAGATTATCAGGGTTGTATTTAAGGAATATGGGATTCCCTGTTTTATCGACAGAAAAAAGGATATAAACGGTCATCCCATTGTTCTCCTGGTTATTTCTGCTCTTCAGATATTCATCAGTAATTGGTCTTATGAATCAGTCTTCAGGTATCTTAAAACCGGACTTACCGGAATGGGCAAGGATGACTCCGACCTTTTGGAGAACTATGTCCTCGCAAACGGAATAAGAGGAAACGGCTGGCTTAAGGATGAGGACTGGAATTACAGGCTGGAATATAGTCTGGATAATGGCGAGGTAAGCCAATACGAAAAGGAATACATAAGCAGAGTTAATGAAATACGCAGGAGAGTATCAGAGCCTCTTCTAAAGCTATATCAAAGGATAAGGAAAAAGGTGTCCGGGAAGGAAATGTGCAGCGCACTGTTCGACTTCCTGTGCGAGCTTGGAGTACCTGACAGGTTGGAAGCCCTTGTCGGGCATTTCAGGGAAGAAGGGGAACTGGAACATGCGGATGAATACGGCCAGGTTTGGAATATGCTGCTGGAGCTTCTGGATCAGGTAATTGAAACGGTAGGGGATGAGCTCATTAAGCCGGAAACCTTCCTGGAGATTCTGTCAGTGGGCTTCGGCGAATGCAAAATCGGCCTGATTCCGCCTGCATTGGAACAGGTGCAGGTAGGCAGTGTTGAACGTTCAAAAAGCCATGACATCAAGGCCATATATATATTGGGCGCAAACGACGGTATATTCCCCGCACCCTTTAAACAGGAAGGAATATTATCGGACAGGGATAGGGAAATTATAAGGTCGGAAGGTTTGGAACTGGCACCGGATACAAGAGGCAGGACCTTTGAACAGCAATATCTTGTATATACTGCTCTTACAGCACCTTCAGAGTATCTGAGATTGAGCTTCTGTGCGTCAGACAATGAGGGAAGGGCGCTAAGGCCTTCAATGGTGGTGTACAGGCTCAAAAGAATATTTCACAATATCAAGTTTGTAAGCGGCATGACAAATATGGGCACACCGGAAGAATCGGCAGAACTTGTTTCAGCGCCCGCACCGACTTTTAACGAGCTTGTATCCGTTATAAGGCACAGGTTTGAGGGCAAAGCTGCAGATCCTGTGTGGAGGGATGTACTGGGGTGGTATTCAAGAGATGGGGAATGGAAAGAAAAATACCTGAGGGTAATAAAGGGCTTTAGCTATACTAATCAGGTAGGGATGATAGAACGGGAGAAAGTAAGGAAATTGTATGGGGGTACTATTCATGCAAGCATATCCAGACTTGAAAAGTATGTTGCCTGCCCGTTTTCCTACTATGTACAATATGGGCTTAAAGCGAAGGAGCGGCGCGTATTAAAGCTCAATGCACCGGATACAGGAACTTTTATTCACAAGGTTATTGATATGTTTTCCAAGTCGGTCAGCGAAGGGAACATCAGCTGGAGGCAGCTTGACCGGGAGTGGTGCTCCGAAAAGGTATCCTCCATTGTGGATGAATTGGTGGCAGGAATGTCGGGCAATGTTTTTTCAAGCTCCGACCGGTATAAATACCTGGCAGGCAGGCTCAAAAGGGTGCTTACAAGAGCTGTTTGGCTTATAGTTGAACATATTAAAAAAAGCTCTTTTGAACCTTTAGGGTATGAAATAGGCTTTGGAATGGGAGAAAAGCTTCCACCCATAACCGTTGAAATGCCTTCAGGAGAGATGATGATTCTTAGCGGCCGTATTGACAGGCTGGATTGCTTTGACACAGACGATGGTACATATTTCAGGATAATAGATTATAAATCCGGGAGCAAGCAGTTCAAGCTGTCTGATGTCTATTACGGGCTTCAGATACAGCTAATAACCTATCTTGATGCAGTGAGTGAAAAGCTGAAGCCGGATTCAAAAAAACCGGTGCTCCCTGCGGGCATCTTATATTTCAAGGTGGATGACCCTATAGTTATGGGGGGCAGGGGAGTATCTGAAGAAGAGATTGAGAAGACCATAATGAAGGAGCTTAAGATGAAGGGGCTGCTAATTGCTGATGTTAGGCTCATTAAGGAAATGGATAACTCCATAAGCGGGGATTCAATGATTATCCCGGCCCGGATAAACAAGGATGATACCCTGGGCAGATCTTCCGCGGCTACCATGGAGCAGTTCGGATTAATAAGAAAGCATGTGCGGAACCTCCTTCAAAAGCTTGGGGAAGAAATGCTCAGGGGGAATATTTCAATAAGCCCGTATAAAAGGAAACGCATTACAGCGTGCACATATTGCAGCTACCTGCCTGTATGCCAGTTCGATACTTCTATAAACGGCAACAAGTTCAGGAACCTGTACGATAAAAAGGATGATGAAATCTGGGGGCTTTTAGGAGAGGCTAAAGCCGTGGAAGGCGGTGAAGAAGATGGAAGCGACAAAGAGAATGAATAGCTGGACTGATGAGCAGAGACGCGCTATTGAGGAAGGAGACTGCAACCTGCTGGTGGCAGCGGCGGCAGGAGCAGGGAAAACCGCAGTACTGGTAGAGAGAATAATCCGAAAGGTTACCCGAAGCGAAAATCCTCTTGATATTGATCGCCTGTTGGTTGTTACCTTTACAAATGCTGCTGCGGCTGAAATGAGGGAGAGGATAGGTGAAGCCCTGAGCAAGGTTCTGGAAGGGGCTCAAAAAAGCCCGGGGAGCGATATAAGGAATCTGCAAAGGCAGCTTGCCCTTCTCGGAAGAGCAAGTATAACTACGATACATTCCTTTTGTCTTGAAGTAATAAGAAATAATTTTCACCTGATCGACCTTGATCCGGGTTTTAGAATATCAGAGGAAACAGAATCGGCGCTTTTGAAGCTGGAGGCATTGGAAGAGCTGGTCGAAGCAAGGTATGAGCCGGAGAATCTAAGTGAGGAATTTTTGAGCCTCGTTGAGTGTTATGGGGGGAATAGGGATGACAAAAAGCTTATTGACATCATACTTACCCTCTATGAGTTTGTACAAAGCCATCCCTGGCCTGAGCAATGGCTTTATGAAGCCTCCGAAGCCTTTAATGCGCCTGCCGGTATGGACTTTGGAAGCACAAAATGGGCAAAGGTTTTAATGAAAAGCATCGCCATTGAGCTGACAGGTTTGAAGGGCGCTTTGGGGGAAGCTCTGGAGCTTACCGGTAAGGCCGTAGGCCTGGAGAAGTACCCTATTGTAATTCAGGAGGATTTGTCAAGGGTTTCAGCTATGCAAAAAGCCTGCAACAGTGAAGAACAAAGCTGGGATGCACTATACGACAGCTTTCGTGATCTTGAATTCTCGACGCTCCCAAGGTGCGGAAAGGACGCGGACCAGGCAGCAAAAGAGAAGGTAAAAGCAATTAGAGACGAAGTAAAAACAAAATTGAAAAAAATCAGGGACGAGCTTGTCAACGCCAATTCCGGAGAAATGGCAGAGGACCTTAAATACCTGTATCCCATAATGAAAGAGTTGTGCAGGCTTGTTATTGAGTTGGATGAAAGATACGCACAGAAGAAAAAGGAAAAGGGCATTATCGATTTTAATGACCTGGAACACTTCTGCCTCAAAATACTGGCGTGCCGGGATGAGGAAGGCGGAATACACCCTACCGGGACCGCGCTGGAGCTTCAGGAACGTTTTGAGGAGATATATATTGATGAGTACCAGGACAGCAACCTGACCCAGGAAGTAATATTAAACATTATTTCGAGGGAAGAAAAGGGAAGCCCCAACATATTCATGGTGGGGGATGTGAAACAGAGCATATATAAGTTCAGACAGGCAAAACCGGAGCTGTTCCTGAACAAGTATAATACATATTCGGAGGATACAACCGGCAAGTACCGGAAGATACTGCTGTACAAGAATTTCAGGAGCAGGGAGGACATTATAAACGGGGTTAATTTTATTTTCAGGCAAATAATGTCGGAGACCATAGGTGATATCAGCTATACGGAAAGGGAAGCCCTGAACCGGGGCGCCGAATACCCGCCTTATGAAGGGGAAGCTTCGGCATGCGGGGGTCCTGTGGAGCTTCACATAGTTGAAACAAAGGAAGAAGAAAAACCTGATGAGGATAATGACAGCCCTGTATATACAGAAGATGAAAACGAGGGTTCACCCCTGCAGCCGGAGGAGGATGATAAGCCGGATGCAATCCAGTCGGAAGCCATGGTTGTGGCCGAGAGAATAAAAGAGCTTGTTGGAAGCAGTGAATGCGGATTTATGGTATTTGATAAGGGCAGCGGAGGATACAGGCCGGTCCGGTACAGCGATATAGTCATACTGCTCCGGACTACAAAAAATTGGGCGGATGTATTTGCAGAAGAATTGAATCTTCAGGGGATACCGGTCTATACCGATTCAGGAAGCGGATATTTCAAAACGGTTGAAATATCAACAATGCTGTCTCTGCTTCAGATAATCGACAACCCGATGCAGGATATACCTATGCTGGCTGTTTTGAGGTCGCCCGTAGCAGATTTTTCACCGGAGGAGCTGATTGAGATAAGGCTTTCCGACAGGGAGGCGTCCTTCTTTGAAGCCATGGAAAAAGCTGCCTTGGCAGGGGATGATCTTGGCAGGAAGACTAATGGGTTTTTACAGAGGCTGGACAAGTGGAGGCAAAAGTCATTATATCTGTCCACCGATGAGCTGATCTGGTACCTGTACAGCGATACAGGCTACTACAGCTTTGCAGGAGCAATGCCGGGAGGAATCAAAAGGCAGGCCAATTTGAGGGTATTGTTCGACAGGGCAAGGCAGTATGAAGAATCAAGCTTTAAAGGGCTCTTTAACTTTATCAATTTCATAAACAAGCTGAAAGGCAGCCAGGGTGACATGGGAAGCGCCAAAACACTTGGCGAAAAGGATGACGTTGTAAGGATAATGAGCATACATAAGAGCAAGGGGCTTGAATTCCCCATTGTGTTTGTGTGTGGTACCGGAAAGGGTTTCAATCTGATGGATACCAGGGAAAGTATACTATTGCACCATGACCTCGGCATCGGTCCTGATTTTGTAGATCATGTAAAAAGGATATGGTATCCCAGTGTGTTCAAGCAGGCGCTGAAATATAAAATCAAGCTGGAAAGCCTTTCGGAAGAGATGAGAATTCTCTATGTTGCTTTTACAAGAGCAAAGGAAAAGCTTATTATAACAGGTTCGGTAAGTGATATCGGCAGGTCTGTTTCAAAGTGGGAATCCGGCAGCGGCAGAAGCGGGGACAAGGTGCAGGAGTACAATATTTTAAAAGGCAAATGCTATCTTGACTGGATATGTACGGCCCTTTGCAGGCATCCGGCAGGGCTGTTTGCAGAACAGGAAATGGAGCAATTTCCTGACAGCGCTTCCGGTGAAGAAAATTCAAAATGGCAGATAAAATTCTGGAACCGGGGGGATATGCTGAGAGATAAAAGTGAAGCAGCTGAAGAGGACAGCAAAATCCTCGGGGAGCTGCAAGGTATGGAAGAAAATTCAGGAGCAAGGAATGACATACTGAAAAGGCTTGAGTGGCAATATCCATATGCTGCTGCGGAAAACCTTCCGGTAAAACTGACTGTTACGGAGTTAAAAAGATATTTTGATACCGAGTATTCCGAGGAATACTATTCAGGTATTGATGACAGCAGTATGTCTACGGCGGGATTGAATATGAACAAAAGGCCGAGATTCCTTGAGGGAAACGCTGCCATGACTGCAGCGGAAAAAGGGTCTATTATGCACTTTGCAATGCAGCATCTCGATTTCAAGCTGCCGGCAGATAAGGATGGAATCAGGAAACAAATTGATGAAATGGTTTTGAGGGAGCTTATGACTGAAGCACAGGCTCAAGCAGTCAATACAAATAAAATATACAACTTTTTATGCTCCGGATTGGGTAAAAGGATGGCAAGTGCGGAGAAACTGAACAGGGAAGTTCCTTTCAACATTGAATTAAAGTGTACTGAAGTATTCAAGGACTTGCTTTCCGGGAGATATGAGGATGAAACAGTAGTACTCCAGGGGATTATAGACTGCTATTTCGAGGAAAACGGCGGACTTGTGCTGGTTGATTACAAGACTGACTATGTGCCCGAGGGAGGAACAGAACAGGTAAAAGAAAAATATGCAACACAGCTTGAGTACTATGCACGGGCTCTCGAAAAAATCACCGGGAAAAAGGTAAAGGAAAAGTACATATACCTCTTCTGGAACGGAGAAGTAGTGAGCTTGTAATAGTTCAACTTTTTAAGATTGAAGACAATGTAGCATAATAAGAGCAGCCACGTATATCTAGGCATTGGTATAGAAATCTTGATGGAGACTAAGCTTAGAATCCTAAGAAAAACGTGACCACTAAAGAAAGGGGCTCCGAGCCCCGAAAAGCTAGCTCAACCTCGTGTTTCGCTCACTGTTGTTTCTAAGGATTCCTCACTAAGTTCCATTAGCTAGTGCAAAACCATAGTTTCAACAGGACCTATTGTGTTGATACTATGGTTTTGCATATAGTTGGCAAGAATATTTGTGGAACACAATATTCGAGGCGCAATCAATCTATCATTATAATGTATTCCTCCCATGATAAATATATTACAGGATCCACTTCCCATTTTATGGCACTTTTATTACTTGTCTGGATAATGTATAATTGATAGAGGTAAAGCGTGCATATATAATATTATTCGTAGCGGATTAGAAAATTTTGATATAAAATATGAAACATAGTAAGAAAAGATATAATTTGTTTTTTGTCAAAGTTTCGAGGTGAGCATATGTTTGCTGATTCAATCAACGAAAAAGTAATGGAGATCAAGTTTTCAAAAGAGAATAGGAGCGCTTTTATTGAGGAGTATAAGCCTTTTATTGCAGCTTCCGTTGAGAAATTCACCGGCAAGTATGTTTCCTATGGCCGTGATGATGAGTTAAGCATAGGCTTGATGGCATTTGACGAAGCGATATTGCATTATGACCGGACAAAGGGGAACTTTTTAAGCTTTGCAAAAAATGTAATACATAAAAGACTGATAGATTATTACAGAAAGGAAAAGAATCACCAAAATACTACATATATAAGTGAATACTATACTGATGAAGATGATTCGGAAAATGTCTATGATTATGTTGTAACTGCCGAAGAAGCACAGAGCAAATATGAGGAGCAGGAAATAAACCAGTTGAGAAGGCAGGAGCTTGTACAGCTCAAGGATGAGCTTTCAGCATGGGATCTCAAATTTGAGGATATAGCCAAGAGTTCTCCAAAGCACGGGAGTACAAAGAAATACTATCTTGATATCGTGAAATTTATAATTGACAGGCCTGAGCTTGTAAAAAGAATAAAAACAAAAATGTATCTTCCAATAGCAGAAATTGAAGAAGGAACAAAATTACCCCGCAAAACAATAGAAAGATCACGAAATTATGTAATAGCTGCAGTAATAATACTGACAGGAGATTATTATTGTATAAGGGAGTTCATAGATTGGGGGTGGAGCAAATGAAGGCCATAGTCGCAGAAATTGATAAGAAACACATGATTGTAATAACAGACAAAGGCGATTTTTTGAAAACAAAAAGAATACTGTCTGCCGGTATAGGTGATGAAATAGAGCTGAAACCCCAGAAAATGAGCAAAGTATACAGAAGGTTTGCAGCAATGGCTGCGGGTCTGCTGGTATGTGCCTTCTTGACTACCGGAGTGTATGCGTACTATACACCCTACAGCTATGTAAGCGTAGATATAAATCCCAGTATCGGATTGACACTGAACAGGTTTGAAAGAGTAATCTCTGTAAAACCCCTTTCGGATGAAACGGTGAATTTTATTGAGAATACCAAAGGTATAAAGAATCAGGTCGTGGATGATGCACTTGCCGCGATTATAAAGAGCGCCTCCGAAAAAGGATATATCGATGGGAAATCTCAGAACCAGGTAGTGGTTGTAGTATCTACAAAGAATCCGGAACAGGAAAACAAAATAATAAACGAAGTAAGCGCAGCTGCATCGGGTGAACTGGCAAAGGTGAGCGGAGATTATGCTGTAATGGTAGAAAAGACTACTGTTTCAGACTACCAGGAAGCAATGGCAAACAAAGTTTCCCCGGGCAGGGAAATACTTGCAAGCAAGCTTAAGGAGCTCATGCCGGAGTTAAAGGATGAAGATATAAGGAATATGACGGTGAAGGAAACTATGAAGCTCATTAAGGAAGGTAGAAAAGCACTGACGGCAGAGCAGAAGGATGATAAAAAGAACGAAAAACCGGATAAAAAGGATGCGAATAATGGCAAAGACAGCGGTGAAGACAAAGGCAAAGGGAAAATAAACGCTGCAGTGCAGGATAAGGGTAAAAACAATTCTTCCGGCAAAGTTAAGGGAAACGAAAATGCAGCAGTTAAGAAAGCGGATGATTCTAAGCTGAAAGGAAACAACGGCAGGGAAAACGGCAAAAAAGCAGCAGACGGGGATGAGGACAACAAAGACGATAAAAAAAACGATGACAAATCGGAGGATCATAAAGACACGGAAATAAAGAATAATGGTACTGCCCCTGCCAATGACTCCAATGATAAGGGAGCCGGGCAGGAACATAAAGACGGCTCCAACAGTAAAGAAAATGGAAATGGCGGAAAACAGGATAATAAGGATGACCGCAGCGGCAAGGATAATGGAAATGGAAACGGAAAAGACAAGTAATAGTCCGGTATGGTAAAAAAGGCTTTTATTGAAGCATCTTAACGACTAAGGAAGCCTTTTATGAAATGCATTTAACGGAAAGTGTCACACT
>JBLNDG010000166.1:0-8469 GCA_050261415.1 Caulobacteraceae bacterium
CCTTTTCCTCCAGATCCTCATCGATAAAGTCATGAATAAAGTTTGAATACACCTTTGATTCATCGTCAGGCTGATCTTCATTTCCCATAATACTCTTATCAACAATTTCACTCATTGAATCCTTACCTCCTACGCCTTCGTATCTTCGTTATTAATCTGCTGATTATTATACTATATATAATATAGAAATTCTATAAGATTATCATTCTGCTCAACCCGAAACGCATAACCCGCAGCCTTGCCCATAGCCTATTGCCTATTGCCCATTGCCTATGGTTTTATACTCTCCCTTTTTTACATATGTAATACATATAAATGCCAGCAGGAAGAAGCAAAGTGCCATTATGAAGAGCACCCCATAGCCGACAAGGTCAATCACCTTGCCGAATAAAGGCGGTCCCAGTATTGCCGACAGCGAGGAAAAGAAATAGTACAAACCCGTATAAGCGCCAATTTTGCTGTCAGTAGTCATTTCAACAACCATCGGATATGAGTTTATATTTACAAAAGCCCAGAATATCCCGCCAATAAGCATTAAAACCCTTATAACCCAAATGTCCCTTGAAAACAATATCGCAGCAAATATTCCCATTAAACCTGCAAGACCGATTTTTATCGTCTTCTTTCTTCCTATTCTTGTCGCAATAAAACCGCTCGGTATCGCAAATACAAGGAAAGAAAACGAGAAAAATCCTAAAGTCAGCGCCGCAGCACTTTCTTTTATTTCCAAATACTTTACCCCGTAAAGGGTAAACAGTGCCTCGACCCCCTGGTAACCTATAAACCAGAAGAAAATGGCAAAGAGAATAAACAAAGCGCTTTTATCACTGTCGACTATTATTTCCCTGAAGGCGGAAAGGATACCTGACCTTTCACTATCTTCCTGGGCAGGTGCTGCTGGTTCCTTTATAAACTTGTACAGTATGAGTACAGCCAGAACCATTATTGCCGAAGTGGCGGCAAAAGGCAGGTTCTTGTTGTAATCATATATCCTTGAACCTACAAAGTAAGCAAGCAGTGCACCAAAGCCTCCCATGAAATTTATGATACCATTAGCCTTGCTTCTTAGAGGGGAGGGCGTCAAATCAGGCATAAGAGCTACCGTTGGAGCCCTGTAAACGCTCATGGCAATGTTAAAACACATTATTACGGTAATCAGGCTCACAAAGTTAAATTCAAAGGGTATGAGCAGAAAAAATGCAGCCGATACCGGGATGCCTACAAGTAAGTAGGGCATCCTCCTGCCGAGCCTTGTAGCCGTTCTGTCACTGCGCGCGCCGAAAAACGGCTGAAGCGTTATTGCTGCTATGTTGTCGAAGGTCATTATTATACCTATTATAAATGCACTGCCTATATACTTGTTCAGGAATATAGGCACAAATGAATTGTAAAGGGACCAGGTTATACTGATACAGAAAAATCCAAGGCCAAGGATAAACGTGTTCATATAGTTCAGCCTGCTTTTATCCACCCTGTACACTCCCTCCATTATTTTTTAATACGTCCAGTATTTTATCAGGATAATTTGTTATGATTATATCGACTCCCATCTCGGCAAGCTCCTTTGCATGATTGGGATCATTGACTGTAAATACGTTTATCATGAAGCCCCTCGCCTTAAGCTCCTTTGCAATTTCCGGCTTCAATGCCATATAAAAAGGATGTGCACATTCGCATCCCACAGCTTTCATATAGTTCCACGGTTCAAAAAGCCCTTCCATATAAAGGATTCCCGTCTTTACCACCGGGGCAATCTGTTTGACAGTGTTTACGGAGTAATGATTGAAGGAAGAAATAATTACCCTGTCCTGAAGTCCGAAGGCTGTTACTTCGTCCATAACCTTTTTTTCAATTCCCGGGTAAAGGATTATTCCGCTTTTTATTTCAACATTCAGCAGCAGTCCTGTTTTCTTCACGAGTTCCAGCAGCTCCGAGAAAAACGGTATCCTTTCGTTTTTAAATTCCTTTCCGAACCAGCTTCCTGCATCCAGTCTCCTGATATCAGCAAGTTTCATATCCTTTATGAAGCCCTTGCCGTTCGTGGTCCGGTCTACTGTTTCGTCGTGGCATACTACAAGCCAGCCGTCTTTTGTCAATTGCACATCGCATTCAATTCCGTGACTTCCAAGCTCCACAGCCTTTTTAAAAGCTGCCATGGTGTTTTCGGGAGCGTAACCCGAAGCCCCCCTGTGGGCATAGACCAAAGGCCCCTCATATAAATGCTCCTTGCCGGACATCAAACCCACTCCTTAAGCATAATTTTCATATAATATTTCGTTTAACTCCATGTTAAGGTCAAAGCCTATATTTATAGTTAATATTATACATTATATCCATTTAAATTACATTATTTTTCAAGCTCAAAAAATGTAAAAAAGGCCTCTGTTGAAGCCTTTTATGAAAAACCTGCTCTATTCCTCACCGTCAAATTCTTCTACTATCCTTGCATACTTTTCTATCTTCTTCTGAACCTTATAAAACACTGTCCCTTCAGGGTAATCACCATTCTCATCCCTCTTTCCTGCAGGCACATCCGTCAATATTTCAATTCCCTCATCTATAGTCCTCACAGGATATATATGGAATTTCCCCGCTTTAACTGCATCTATCACTTCATCGTTTAGCATAAGGTTAACCACGTTCTGGTGTGGTATGATTACACCTTCATCCCCTCTAAGGCCTCTTGCCTTACAGGTTTCGAAGAAGCCTTCTATCTTTTCATTTGCTCCTCCGATGGGTTGTATCTCACCTTTCTGGTTAACCGAGCCTGTTACTGCTATATACTGCTTCAGGGGTATCTCCGACAAGCTTGACAGCAGGGCATAAAGTTCAGTACTTGATGCACTGTCCCCTTCAACACCGTCATACAGCTGCTCGAAGCAAATGCTCGCAGATAACGACAGCGGGAAATCCTGCGCAAACTTTTCCCCCAGGTAACCGTTCAGTATGAGCACGCCCTTGTCATGAATACTTCCGCTCATTTCCACTTCACGTTCTATATTGACAATCCCTTTCTCTCCTGCATAGGTTACAGCAGTGATTCTGGAGGGTTTTCCAAAGGTATAATCCCCGAAATCCAATACCGACAACCCGTTTACCTGTCCTGTAACCTTGTCTTCAGTTGAAATCAGTACTACCCCTGTATCAATAAGCTCCTGCAGCTTCTCCTCAATCCTGTTGGAGCGGTATACCTTCTGCTCAATCGCTTTCTTTACATGGCTGCGGCTTACACGATCTGCTGCCTCCAGCCCCGCCCATGCATCAGCTTCATACAAAATCTCAACAATATCGTTGAATCTTGTAGATAGCTTATGCTTGTGCTCGGCAAGCCTTCTGCTGTATTCCACGACACAGGCAACGGCAGTTCTGTCAAAATGCTTCAAGCCCTTATTCGCACAATGTGAACTTATGAATCTTGCATATTTTTCAATGTTCTCTTTACTGCTGCTCATGTCAATATCAAAATCAGCCTTTATTTTGAACAGCTTTCTGAAATCCTCATCATAGGTATACAGCAGCTGGTAAATATACGAGCTGCCGATAAGTATCACTTTAACATTCAAAGGTATAGGCTCAGGTTTCATTCCTCCGGATACAATACCTGCAATGGAAAATATGTTTTCTATTGCTATCTCACCCGTCTTGATTGCTCTCTTTATGCCTTCCCAGCTCTCAGGATTCCGGATAAGGTCAGACATGTTTATTATGATATATCCTCCGTTGGCAGCATGCAGAGAACCGGCTTTGATTTTTGAAAAATCAGTGGTAACTACGCCCATATTGCTTTCATATTCAATTTTGCCAAGCAAATTGTAGTATTTCGGATTAGATTCGAAAATTACAGGGGCACCCTTTGTATCCCTGTTGTCCACCAGCAGGTTCACCTGGTATTTTATTGTATAATCCTTTTCTCTTATCTTATCCACCAGGTCAAATTCGGCATTTGCGCTTCCCTCAATGCTCCTGAAATCCTCAATGTTGTGTATGATATCACGCTGAACTGCCTGAAGGTATTCAAGCACGTTCTTGTATTGTTCATATTTCTCTTTAAGCTCCATTATAGGCTGTTCAACAGCCAATAGTGCTATCTTGGTTTCCAGGTGCTCAATTTTATCCCTTGCCGCCTTTTCAAGGTCCCTTATATGTTTCATGGCTTCAATCAGCTTGCTTTGAACCGTAAAGGAGCTATCCTCCATTTTCTTTCTTTCCTCAGGACTCAACTGAATGAAATCCTTCTCTTCAAGGGGTTTGCCGTCAACAACCGGGATAGTCATAATTCCCTGCTCGCTTTTTCTTATTGCAAAGCCCTGTTCCTTTGCAAATTCATTGAAGAATCCCATATGTTCGGAGCTCTTTTCCTGATATTCCTGTATTATCTCACTTTTCTGCTTTTCATACTCTTCTCCCTCAAAAGCTTTGGGTATCTTAATTTTGAGGCTCTTAACAAGCTTCCTCATATCCTTCTGAAGCCTGTAGCCCATACCCGCCGGCAGGTTTATGCATATCGGTTTGTCGGGATTTTTGAAATTATAAACGTAGCACCAGTCATCCGGAACATTCTCATTCACAGCTATCCTGTTGACTATGGATTTTGTATAACTGCTTCTTCCGGTACCCGTAAGGCCTGATACATAGATGTTATAGCTTGATCTTTTTATTGCCAGACCGAACTCCATCGCGGCCGCTGCCCTGCCTTGGCCTATTATACCGTCCAGTGGCTCCAGATCAGCTGTCGTTTCAAACCTGAAGTCCAAGTCGTTACATTTATTGCTCAATTCTTCGGGAATCAATTCCCTAAATCCACCCATGCAGCACTCTCCTCTCGAAATATCCGTGTAAACATTCCTCTATACTATGATATTTGAAAACAAAAGTATTGTTATACATAGTGTAAATCTCTCTGATATATTTTACTATTAATTTTAAAAACATTTTTTATGTGTATATAAGGGTATTTAATATCTGGTTCTCGAATCGTAAAAAGCCAGTATTATAAATTTAGGAAGCCTCGTCAGCATCCTACCGGCCCTCGAAGGCTCCTTCATCAGCCTGTAAAACCACTCAAGGCCTGCCTTCTGGTAAAACTCCGGTGCCCGTTTGGCCCTTCCTGCCAGTATATCTATGCTCCCTCCCACCCCAATCGCTATTCTGACCTTTAACTTATCTCTGTTCCTATATATGAACTGTTCTTGCTTCGGCGCCCCCATGGCGGCAATAAGTATATCCGCACCGCTGGAATTTATTTGCTCGACAATCTCATCCTCTTCATCAATTCCAAAATAACCGTTCCTGGTGCCTGCGATTTTCAGGCCGCTGTAAGTTCCAATCAGATTAATGGCAGCTTCCTCTGCGACACCCTCCTTGCCTCCCAATATATATATTGCTTTGCTTTGAGCAGCTGCTATTTCAATAAGCCTTTTTGTCAGATCAAAACCGGTAACCCTCTCTTTAAGCGGTGTGCCGTAAAATCCGGAGGCAATCACGACACCTATCCCATCCGGAATCACAAGGTTTCCGCTATTCAGAACCTTTTCAAAATCCGGTTTCTTAACAGCTTCAACAAGTATTTCACTGTTTGGCGTAAATACCATGTTGTAACGGTCTTCCTGCAGGAATTCCACCATTCTTTCAGCCGCTTCGTCCAAGGTTACATTATCGATATTGATACCTATTACTTCTATCTTACCGCTCATAAATCACCATTCCTTCATACTCAACGTTACCATTTATGAAAACTTGGATATGGAAGACTTCTCATCTTTAGTAAATTCTATTATAGCATAACAGGTCGCCTTAATTCCAGAAATATATACTGCACCCCGGTGTACCTATATCCCGGCTTATAGCATGTATGATCAAAAATACCATAATGTAATTTCCTGTATTATCAAATTACCAAAACAATGTTATAATGTGAATTGTGTGAACCAAGGAAAATGTTTCGCACCATCTTTATTTACTATAAGATGTTTGATACGAAACATATTGCTTTCTTATTATGGTAAAGGATTTATACAAATTATGCATTTTGCATTGTAATATTTACACAGTACTATTCTTAACACGAAAATATAAACTATATGATAAGGGGTCGAAAATATTGGAGAAAATTTTAATAGAAGGCTCAAACAAGCTTAAAGGTGAGGTCACTATAAGCGGAGCAAAAAATGCAGCAGTAGCGATTCTGCCTGCAGCAATACTTGCAGGCTCGAGCTGTACAATAAAAAATCTTCCTTTGGTAAAGGATGTAACTTATCTTAGAGATATGCTCATTCAAATGGGAGGTAAAATCCAGATCCTGGATCAGGATAAAATTATTATAGATAGTTCCTCAATCAATACTCACAAGATAGACGTTGACCTTGCAAAAAAAATGCGGGCATCTTATTATTTCCTGGGAGCTCTTCTGGGAAGATTCAAGAAAGCTGAAGTTCCATTCCCCGGAGGGTGTGAGATAGGAGTAAGGCCTATTGATTTACATATAAAAGGGCTGGAGGCTTTAGGAGCCAAAATCAAAGTATCCCATGGAATAATAAAAGCCAAAGCCGATGAACTTGTCGGCGCGCGAATATATCTTGACGTCGTAAGTGTAGGAGCCACACTAAACATAATGCTCGCAGCGTGCATGGCAAAGGGCACCACAACAATTGAAAATGCTGCAAAGGAACCATACATAGTAGATACTGCAAACTTCCTGAATGCATTGGGAGCCAATATTAAAGGCGCAGGTACAGATGTAATAAAAATAAAAGGCGTTGAAAAGCTTGGCGGTTGCGAGTACTCAGTCATTCCCGACCAGATGGAAGCAGGTACATATATGATAGCAGCTGCTGCAACCAAAGGCGATGTACTGATAAAGAACGTAATACCGACGCACCTTGAGGCTGTATCGGCAAAGCTCCGGGAGATGGGAGTAGAAGTAACGGAATATGAAGATTCTATTCGTGTAAAATATTTGAGCAGGACAAAAGCAGTAAATATAAAAACCATGCCGTACCCTGGCTTCCCAACCGATATGCAGCAACCTATGAGCGTTCTGCTTTCAATATCTGAAGGCAATGCTATAGTAACAGAGAGTATATTCGAATCGAGATTCAAGTACCTGGACGAGCTTAAGAGAATGGGTGCAAAAATTAAGGTTGAAGGAAGAGTTGCCATAATAGAAGGCGTTCCGAAGCTTTCTGCAGCACCGGTATATGCAACCGACCTTAGAGCAGGAGCTGCAATGGTCGTTGCCGGCTTAGCAGCAGAAGGCAAGACTCTGATAAGTAATATCGGTTACATAGACAGGGGCTATGAAAGACTTGAACAAAAGCTGATAAATCTGGGAGCCAAAATAAGGCGCATAGAAGAAGAATAGAAGCAAAAATGTGAAAGAACCGGGTTTTTTCACATTTTCTATTGGAATAATATTATATTATATGTCAAACTATCTTAAAGAAGTTATAATTCGGAGGCATGTTATGCATAAGTACAACATACTTTTAACCACAATGCGCCTTGATATCGGGGGGGCAGAGACGCATATAGTAGAGCTCGCCAAGGGTCTTTCACGGGAAGGCCTCAATGTAATAGTTGCCTCTACCGGGGGAGTGTACGAAAAAGAGCTTCAGGCAAGCGGTATCAAACACTATAAGGTACCCCTCGATAATAAGAAGCCCAATAATGTTATCAAGGCATATTACCTTTTGAAAAATATAATAATCAATGAAAAGATCGACCTGGTACATGCCCATGCAAGAATACCGGGATTCATATGCGGCCTGCTGCACAAGAAAATGGGCTTCCCCTTTGTGACGACTGCCCATGGCACCTGGAAGACGGGCTACGGATTGCGCTATATAACAAACTGGGGTCAGAAAACAGTTGCTGTAAGCGAAGATCTGAGAAAGTACCTCCTGGACAACTACAAAATCAACGATAAAGATATTAAAGTAACCATAAACGGCATAGACACTGAGAAATTCTCCCCTGACACGGATTATTCCGATATAGCCGGGAAATTCAATATAAGTCGGGAGAGCAAGAAAATTGTATATATAAGCAGGTTTGACAGCGACAGAAGCTATATAATAAATCAACTGCTGGATATAATTCCAGATATTGCAGAAAAAATCGAAAAACTTAACGTAATAATGGTTGGAAGCGGGGACATCCTCGATACTGTAAAGGAAAGAGCACAGGAAATAAACAGGAAAACCGGGTGCAATACGGTTATAGTTACAGGCTCCCGTACAGATACAAACAAATTTGTCGCTTTGGCAGATTTGTTCATTGGCTTTGGGAGATCGTCCCTGGAAGCGCTGTCTGCCGGTAAGCCTTTGATTCTCGCGGGAAATGCGGGTTATATAGGCATACTGGACGAAAACAGCTTAAGCGCCGCAATTGAATCAAACTTTTCAGGCCGCGGAAGAAACAGGGCAGATAATAAAACCTTTGAAGAGGATATTTTGAAAGTCTTACTGCATA
>JBLNDG010000167.1:0-15193 GCA_050261415.1 Caulobacteraceae bacterium
TTACATTTTCAAGAAGTATTACCTTGGATGGTATCTCTTCTATAGTGTAAAATCCCAAATCCTCGAAAATGCTTTTGTAAACCGGCTTTGTGAAAATAAATAAATGAGTTCGGCCTCTATAATATTCCTCATTAATCAGGTTTGAAACAATTCTGTTGGACACAGCCATACCTTGAAGCTTTGGATCTATAGCTATACATTTCAGCACATTGCCGCAAAAAGATCCAACAGCCGCAATAGCATCGCCATCCATCAATGCTATCGTATACTCTACATCTTTATCCAGCATAAGTCCTTGTCTTTTTAGGAATTCTTCAACCATTTGCCTTTCAGCTGTATTGCCAAGCTGTATAATCCGCTCACCAAACCCTGAATATTCCATAATTCCACTCCACTCTGTATACCGGATTCAAAATGTGATACGGTATACCGTATCCACTTAATAAAATATATTCGTTGGAGAAACAAAAAATCCTTCAATAGAAAAAAATTTCTTTTATATCTATTAAAAGATTATTTTTATGTCAAATTTATGGTTATTTAATTGCAACAGCTGCTGTATCACTGTAAAATTTAGCATTCAGTATTTTCAAGCTTTTGGACAAAATACAGCATTATTGTTATTGCTAGCAAATCTGCCGAGCCGCCCGGGCTGATATTCCTTTTGATAAATTCATCATCCAGCTTGTAAACAGATTTTTTCCCCTCCTCTGTAAGCATGCCGCCTGTTTTTAAAACCGCTTCTGCAGAAGCTTTTACATACTCCAAAGCTTCTGGTCCGTTCCGGCCTATTACATTACTGTCTTCAGCTTCAGCCATTATGCTTAACAAGGTTTGAACAAGCATATCATTAAAGCTGAGTAATTTTTCATCCGTAAGCCGGTTAAGAACAGGAAGCCCTGTTTTTAAAACGGTAGGAAAGCCCTTCTCTGCTTCTCCCCGTATTCCTTTTATACCATATTTTTTGTACAGCAATTCACCATATGTCTGTTTTTCTATATTCTGCACATGCCCCAGTTCACGCTCAGTGATACCCTCAGCCATACTTGAAACTGTATGGCATATCTCCTCCGGATTTATAGGCAGTACCCTGCTTTTACCATAGACATATCCTGAGGCAGCGGAGATAAGACCAAGAGAGAATATAAGGCCCTTATGGGTGTTTGCTCCATTGGTTGCAGAAAACATCATTTTCTCACCCTTGATACCTATAGGACGAATCATGTTCAAAAGCCCTCTCATGTTTTGGTCCCGAAACTCAAATCCGGCTAAAGCACACCTGTAAAAAGTTACAGGCATTACAGAGCTGCTTGCCATGAAACTGTAAAAATCCATGTCCGAATGCGCACCGGAATTGTTCCTGTCTACCAAACCCGGCTTGGGGGTGGCAGAAACCTCATACAGCATAGCTTTTACCGCAATCTGGCTTATATGCATGCAAAACTGGTTATACTCGCTCATACAAAACATTCCTTTACTCTCATAAACTATAACTTTTTCTTTTTTTGTTTCCTAATGTCAAAACTGTGATTATAATAAATAATATACCATAAATTTGACTTCAGCATAATTGTTGGGTAGTATATGGTTCATAAAAATACATCAATCAAGCAATGAAGCATACAATACGGCATTTGTTTTTTTGAGGGGGGAGTTTAATGGAAAAGATAATATACACTCTTATCATTGCCTGTATCGGCGCCTATATAGGAGTAAAGCTCAAGCTGCCTGCCGGTGCACTTATAGGTTCCATGCTTTCAGTTGCAGTATTTAATATGTCTACAGGAAATGGATATATACCGCTGAATTTTAAATTGATTGCCCAAATAGTTGTTGGCGGAATGATAGGTTTGAACTTTAGAACGGACACTATTAAAAGCCTGAAGAAACTTGCACTGCCAGCTGTAATTCTAGCTGCAGGACTTATGATATATAGCATATTACTGGGTTTTCTCATCTCCAAGCTAACCGGTCTGGACCTGAAAACAGCATTATTCAGTTGTGCTCCAGGGGGGGTTGCCGATACGACACTTATATCCGAGGCTTATGGTGCTGATGCTACAAAGGTAGCGTTGCTGCACCTTGTCAGGCTTATTGCAGTGATATCGGCTTTACCCTTTGTAATCAACCGGCTTACTAAGCTTATGAGCAATAAATCTCAGAGCGGGCAGGAAAGGATGGGATAATATTGGTCAGGATAATATACACTCTGGCAGTAGCCTTCGCAGGCGGTTACATTGGAATAAAGCTTAAGGTACCTGCCGGAGCTCTTATTGGAGCAATGTTTTCAGTTGGTTTTTTTAATATGTATACCGATAAGGGTAAAATACCCGCAAACTTTAAGATTGCCGCTCAAACAGTAGTCGGGGGTATAATTGGTTTGAACTTTACTCCGGACACACTTAGCGGCTTGAAGTATTTGATTCTGCCTGCACTGATACTGATAATCGGACTTGTACTGTATAGTATTGTCCTAGGCCTTATAATTCATAAGCTTACAGGGCTTGACCTTGTAACATCGCTTTTCAGTACGGCACCGGGAGGACTTGCAGATATGACTCTGATTTCAGATGCTTACGGTGCAGATACCCCAAAGGTTGCCCTCCTTCATCTGGTCAGGCTGATTACGGTAATTTCGATATTACCGGTTGTTATCGGATGGTTTGCAAGCTCAGTTATGAAATAAGCCTCCTATATGGAGGCATTTTTCATACTATGTTCGGATCTATACTGTTCTTATCACCACTGTCATGTTGTAGAGTATTTATTGCAGGGCCTTCCACTATTTCTCCTTCATAAGTGAACCTGGAACCATGGCAAGGGCAATCCCATGTTCTTTCTGCATCGTTCCATTTCAGTTCACAGCCCATATGAGTACAGGTGGTATCAACCATATGAAGTCGGCCCTCCCCGTCACGGTACGCTCCCATTTTCTGGCCGACCTCTTCAATTGCTTTTGCTTCGCCATTCTTTATCTCAATATTCTCCTGCAGGGGTTTGAGCTTTCCGGCGATGTAATTCACAGCAACATCAGCATTGGCAGATATAAAAGTCTTTATTGAAGGGTCAGGTATGAAGCGGGCAGGATCATATACGTCTGCCCACGGATTTTTACCTTTAATTATCAAATCCCTGATTATCATAGCCGACACCGTACTATTTGTCATTCCCCACTTTCTGAAGCCTGTCGCTACGTATATATTTGAAGTCTTTGCTGTTAGCCGGCCTATATAAGGAACTTCATCGAGAGTTGTATAATCCTGTGTAGACCACCTATACGAAAGATTCTGCATATCATATATTTTTTGCACATATTCTATAAGGTTTTCATAGTGTTTGTTCAAATTCGTCCCATGACCCGTCTTATGATGCTCCCCTGAAACAATGATCAATTCCCCGTCTTCGGATTCCTGAGAGCGCAGTGATTTTGCCGGATCTTCCGCAGTAATATACATGCCTCCCGGGAATTTTTCCTTTATTTTTACCCCAAGAACATAAGACCTTTCCGGATACATCCTGGCAAAATAAAACCCCAAGCCGTCATAGCACGGGAAGTGAGAGGCAATAATCACATTGGGTGCAATTATTTTTTTCTTCTTGTCTGTGTGCACTATGCAGTTCCTACCCTCATCAATATCTACTACCCTTGTTTGTTCAAATATATGGCTTCCTTCTCCGGGTATGTCTTTTGCCAATGCAAGAAGGAATTTGCGGGGATGGAACCTTGCCTGATTGTCAAACCTCACGGCTGCCTTAATAGTAGTCGGTATTGGTATCTCCTGAAGGTAAGCTGCTTTTATGCCCAGGCTTGAGGCTGTGTTTACCTCGTCTTCAATCTTTTTGATATATTCATCAAGGTAAGTAAAGGTATATGCAGATTCCCACTTGAAATCACAGTCTATATTTTTCTCTTTTACAAGATCCGCTACCGCTCTGATAGCGGCTTCATTTGCAT
Organism: Caulobacteraceae bacterium; assembly: GCA_050261415.1. GTDB lineage: Bacteria > Bacillota > Clostridia > Lutisporales > Lutisporaceae > JBLNDG01. The sequence goes on from JBLNDG010000167.1 coordinate 3,956, forward strand.
CTGCATACTGCCTGGCCTTTCCCTCCCCCATCGTCTGCTTTATCTTATGATATATCAAGCCGTGCAGAGAGGTTATTTTTGCAGTGGTATGTCCGGTTGCGCCCTGTAAAATCCTGTCCGCTTCTATCACTGCCACTCTTAGCCCTTCCTTTTTTAAAAGGTACGCAGAGCTTATTCCTGCCATCCCGCCACCAACTACAGCCACATCAACTTCTATGTCTTCATTCAGCTCCGGATATTCGGTCTTTGGCGTTGAAGCAAGCCAGTACGACTGGGGAGGTACCGAAAACTCATTTAAAGGTTTATCTGCGCTAGATGCCATAGGCCTGTTCACTCCTTAAAACAGTATCTGTTATATTTATTCCCCTCTATCTTTTGCGGCTTTTAGAAAAATATTCGTACTGAGAAATTTATGCCCAAGAATATAATATAAAGGGTTATAACTGAAAAGTTCCTAATACAAATCTGTACGGGCAGGTGTTCATGATGAAAAGGTTATTATTATACAAATATTTAGCGCTGACAGGAATAATTATTGCTTTAGCACTGATAATTTTTGACTACAGCCGTGAAACAGCTGTGAATTTTTATACGAGCCTGAAGGGGAAGACAATAGCGATAGATCCCGGACATGGCGGTATTGATGGCGGAGCTTCCCTTAATAATAAGTTACACGAAAAGAATATAAACCTCCATATCTCTCTTAAGCTTCAGAAGCTTTTGGAAGAGTCAGGCGCACAAGTTATCATGACAAGGGACAGTGATATTTCATTGGAAGAAAAGAGCGACCTTGCTTCATCCAGATATAGAAGGGACCTGGATGCGAGACGGGATATAATAAACAGGGGTAATGTAGATGCATTTGTCAGCATACACTCAAACTGTTTTTTACGCAATCCTCAGGCAAGGGGAGCTATAGTTTTTTACCATCCCGGCTCTGTAGAGGGGAAAAAGCTGGCCACAGCAATCGCCAAAAACATAGATGACATTGTATACGGAAAACTTCTTGGTAATAGCGGCATTAGCACTAAGATACTTGGGGAGGACCTCTTCATACTCAGGAATACCTATGTAACAGGTGTCCTGGTTGAGGTCGGCTATATATCCAATTGGGAGGAAAAAACGCTCTTGCAAAAGGATGATTTTCAAGCATCCATGACGGAAGCTATTCGCAGCGGGCTTCAGGAATATTTCTGGAATATGGATGACAACCACAGTACATTCCAACATAAGAAGCCAGTTGCCAAACTCATTAAGCTTTTTTTATTCCGCTGAATTTTTTTCCTGTAGGTTACCATCTCCCGAAGGCCAATTTTATAATTATTTATTTGTTAAAAAAAAAACTTTCCAATCCTGTAATTTGTCAGACAATTTTTTCTTTTTTTATTAATCTGATTTATATAGTACAGTTAAGTTATACCAATGTACTTACATAATTAACCAAACCATAATTTGGATAATTATGCATTTAGTCTCCGTTTTTTGTAGTATTGACTTTTATTGTCATATCTGTTAACATTTAATTTGTGAAATATGTCGAATATTGTTAGTTTGTGTAAAGGGAGGGATACTATTTTGAAGTCTACAGGTATAGTAAGAAAAGTCGATGAGTTAGGAAGAGTAGTCATTCCTATAGAGCTCAGAAGAACTCTTAACATCGAGGAAAAAGACTCATTGGAAATATACGTTGACGGTGAGCATATTATCCTGAAGAAGTATGAGCCGGCTTGCATATTCTGCGGAAATGCAAAGGATGTCATTGTTTATAAAGGCAAGAACATCTGCCCCGCTTGTATGGAAGAATTCAAGAAATAGTACGAAAGGTTAGGAATTAATCCTAACCTTTATTATTTCTACTTTGCCTCTAATTTGTTCAAATCAGCTAATATCTGATCGGCGTCAAAACCATGAACCATAGCAGCCTGTTCCACAGACTCACCCGTAGAACCCGGTCAGCCAAGGCAATGCATTCCATACCTCATGAAAATTTCAGCAGTATTTGGGTTTGCTCTTAAAATCTGGGCAACAGTCATATCCTTTGTGAATTTCATATTTTGTCCTCCTTTCAAAATTCTCTGACAGGCAATAGAAAATATCAAACCGGAAATCGGGTTATTCTATTTCACATCCTACTTTATATACTTCCTTTTTCGGAAGCTTTCTATCCTCTGCGACTTTTTTAATTGCTTCCTTTTTATCTATTCCCTGCTTCATGTATAACCTTATATGTTCTTCAATGGATATATTATCCCATTTCTTCAGCTCAATATCAACCAATTCTTTCTCATCCATGCCGTCAATAACCAAAACAAATTCTCCTTTGATAGTCTTTTTTGAAAAAACATCTATTATATCGCTTATGTTTGATCTTAAAGTTTCTTCAAATTTTTTGGTCAGTTCCCTGGATATCGAAATATTCCTGTCCCCAAGATGCTCTCTGAGCTCACTTAATGTTTCAAGAAGCCGGTGAGGTGCTTCATAAAGAATAATCGTCCGTGTCTCCTTCTGAAGCTGCTCTAGCCTCTCCCTACGTTCCTTTTTGTTAGCAGGAAGGAAGCCTTCAAAACAAAACCGTTTTGCCGGCAGCCCGGAAACGATCAATGCCGTCAGAGAAGCTGAAGGTCCAGGTAGCGGAATTATACCGATTTCATTTTCTATGCAAAGCTTGACCAGGTCTTCCCCCGGGTCCGATATGGCAGGCATTCCTGCGTCGGATACCAGTGCAACATTTTTCCCTGCCTTTATCAGTTCAACAATCTCTTTTCCCTTTTCATACTTATTATGTTCATGATAGCTGATAAGGGTTTTTTTGATTTCGAAATGATTCAGGAGCTTTATGGTCTGCCTTGTATCCTCGGCAGCAATCAGGTCAACCTCGCCTAGTATCCTTATACATCTCAAGGTCATGTCTTCAAGGTTGCCTATAGGAGTAGCGCATAAATACAGACATCCGGCCATTATTCCATCCTCCCGTATATCCTGTATATTTCATCAGTATAATTACCATTTTCATCATGAATATAAAGCGGATCCATAACCTTTAATTCTGCATTGCCCCCTCTTGCTCCTTCTATTAAAAGCAAATGGGGCCGCTTCCCTATTGATGGGTGCACAAACCTTATACGCTTAGGCTCTATCCCGCTGTTTCGCATTTCATATATGATATCTGCCAGCCGGTCTGTTCTATGCACCATAAAAAGCTTCCCTCCGGGCTTCAAAAGCTCCCTGGAAGTCCGTATTACATCCTCAAGGCAGCATTTTATTTCAAACCGCGAAATGGCTTTTGTTTCAGAAGGGTTATTAATACCGCTTTCTTTCTTTACATAGGGTGGGTTTGTTATTACGCAATCATACTTTGCCTTGCCCAAGAGCGAGGGTGCTTCTTTAAGATCCATACAGAGAACCTCTATGTATTGTTCAAGATTATTTAACCGCATGCTTCTTTCAGCCATTTCAGCTATATCCTGCTGTATTTCTACAGCTGTAATCTTTTGAGGTCTTTTCTTTGCATACAGCAAAATCGGTATTATGCCTGTACCGGTTCCGAGGTCAACAACCGAATGGTTCTTTTTTATGCTTGCAAAATCGGACAAAAGTACAGCGTCTACCCCGTACCTGAAGGAATCAGCTTTTTGAATTATTCTGTAGCCGTTCTGCAAATCGTCTACAGTTTCTCCGCTTAACACAAGTTCATCCATATGTATACCTCTTTGAAAGGATTATTATAAAAAAAGACCTCAAAGAGGTCTTTTTTTATAATTCTAAATTATCCCTGAACTGGAGCATCAACTGGACATACATTAGCACATGCTCCACACTCAATGCACTCATCCGGATTTATAACGTATTTATCGTCACCCTGGCTGATGCAGTTAACAGGACATTCTGATTCACATGCACCACAGCTTATGCAAGCATCTGTAATTTTATAAGCCATTGCTACACCTCCTATATGTTTTACGTATACATTTTATCATTAATTTGTCGCAAATAAAACCCTTTTAATAGAAAATTTAACATGCTATATGTTTCCCACTAAACATCTTGCATTGAATTCATATGATGCGGAGCAAAGAACGGAGAAACGGGTAACACGGAACACACGGATTTTTCACGGAATCACACAGTTAGTTTTTATATTTATTATCGTAATATTTGTGAAGTATGATACTTACTTAATTTTCGATAATTATCAATATAAGAATATATTTTTTCAGCCGTGTATTCAGTGGATTTCAGTGTCTTCAGTGTTATGCGTTCCCTGTGCCGCAACATATATATTGTATTATTAATTATCCTCAAGAAAATCCAAATTTTCAATGTCTGCATCAACTTCCGGTTCTATATCTTTGCCCGGCATTATCTCGACAATTTCCTTCACAGGATAATCCTTTATAACTCTCAGGTTGCCCTCCATTATTTCCAGCCTTACTTTAACCATTTCCAATAGAATGTTGGACTCCACAACCTCGCCCCTGCCCTCCGGAGTATCAACCAATGCGCCTACCTTAGGCATATATTTCCTTGCACACTCATATGTTTCATGTTCATATTTCAGGCAGCACATCAATCTTCCGCATATCCCGGAAATCTTAGTCGGGTTAAGCGACAGGTTCTGTTCTTTAGCCATCTTTATGGATACCGGCGCAAAATCCCCTAGAAAGCTGGAACAGCATAGGCATTTACCGCAAGGTCCGATTCCGCTTATCATCTTTGCCTCGTCTCTTACCCCAATCTGCCGGAGTTCAATCCTGGTTTTAAACACCGAAGCCAAATCCTTTACAAGCTCCCTAAAATCCACCCGCCCGTCTGCAGTAAAGTAAAATATTATCTTGTTATTGTCAAATGTGTATTCCACATCTATCAGCTTCATTCCGAGATTGTGCTGATGAATTTTCTGGAGACATATGTTGAAAGCATCTTTTTCTTTTGCCTTATTCTCCTCGTAAGCCTTTTCATCTTCTTCCGTTGCAACCCTCAACACTTTTTTCAAAGGGGCAATGATTTCGCTCTCAGGAACCTCTCTGACCCCAAGTACAGCTTTGCCAAACTCTACTCCCCTGATCGTCTCGACTATGACACTGTCATCGACGTTTATTTCCAATTCGCCAGGGTCAAAGTAGTACACCTTCCCGGCCTTCTTAAATCTTACTCCGATTGTCTTTACCATTATATAAACTTACCTCCGCAATATTTAATAGCATACCATCTATGCTGTTTTTTATACTAACGTTATGTTTAACATATCTTATTGTATTCTTAATTATTTCCATTATACTGTTTAATCTTCCTTCCGTCAAAGCCGAACTGTGTTTTGACAGAATTGAAGTTTTGTCCGCATTTAGAAGAAGCTTGCAATCGGCTCCTTGTGCATCACTAAATAGCATCAGATCCCTGAACCATTCCAGACAAAAGTTTAAAAAGGCTTCTGCACTGTCTTTAGTTCCAACAGAATCCGAAGCAAGCGCCAATGCATCGTTGCAGCTGCCAATGAGTGTCTTGTCCAATATTTCAATAAAAATATTCCGCTCCTGAAGGATGCTCTTGTCTTGCAGGAGTTCCAGGGCTCTTCCCACTGTACCTCCGGAATAGCGGGCAGCAGCGTCTATATCTGCAGCAGGATAATCATATTTACCCTGTAAATATTTCTTCATGGCTTCAACCGGTACAGGATTGAACTGATACACCTGGCACCTTGAGACTATTGTAGGAAGTATCAGGTTATAGTTTTCAGAAAGCAGTACAAACACCGTATTCTGCGGAGGCTCTTCAAGGGTCTTTAGAAAAGCATCCTGTGCATCATTTGTCATCTTCTCGGCGCTCTCCAAAATTACTATCTTATATCCGCTTTCAAAAGGTTTTTTAGCTACATCACTTATTATCTGTCTTATTTGTTTTATTTTTATTGTCTGCCCTGTCGGCTTTACTATATCTACATTGGGGTGGTTGCCGCTAATGACTCTTAAGCACGAACTGCAATGGTTGCAAGGTATTTCTCCATCCTTTGAGCTGCAGTTTAAGGCCATGGCAAAAACAGAAGCCATGAGCTTTTTGCCGCAGCCTTCCGGCCCGCTGAAAATATAACCGTTTGCCACCATATTATTCTTCACGGCATTCGTCAGGCTCTCCACTATTATGTTTTGACCTATTATGTCACTATAGTTCATTCTATTCTCCCTCTGCGGCAGTGTATTACATGTACATATCAAGGAGCATGCCTCTGATGCTCCCGATGCTCTCAAGTATTTTAATATTGTCCTTTTCCTCTTTGAGGACCTCCCTGCTCAATTCTTCAACCTTTGCATTAACTTTTCTTACAATTGCATATACCTTGTGCCTGCCCCTTCTGTCAAAATTGCTCTGTTTCGAAAACTTCAGGGCATTATTCACTACTTCATTCATAAAATCCGAAATGAGTTTTTTATAATTCTTTAGTTCTTTTACGTCCATTGTCTTGGAAAGCTGTTCACCCTGCTTTTCAATTTCACTCATGAGCTTCCCAAGTCTTGTTTCCAGGTTCTGTTCCTCTGTTTTCTTTAATGTATCCCCGAAGGTAGACTTATTATTTGAAAAATCAATTTTCCTGTCTTCCCTTAATATTGTATTGGACACTGCAGTTTGACTGCTTTTGATATCAGCTATTTTCATAATAGCACTCCCTTATACTTTCTCGAACCTGTCTATGTCTACTACAAATATTGTTGCGCCTCCTACCATTACGTCTATGGGATAAGGAATGAACACTCCGGCAGAACCGGTAGGCGGGATCGGAGTTGTAAAGGTCTGCTTCCTGCTCTTGCAGGCATCCTTAATCTCATATATAACTTCTTCGACCCTTTCCTTTTCTACTCCAATAAGAAGGGTTGTGTTTCCTTCCCTGAGAAAACCGCCTGTTGAAGCCAGCTTTGTACTGCTGACCTTCTTCTTTATCAGCCTCTCGACCAGCTCATCAACATCGTCATCCTGTACAACAGCGATTACAAGTTTCATTACACTCTACCTCCTCATGATATTTTTATTTTAACACATTTACACTCCTGCCATTTATATCGGATGCACCATTTATCTTTATCCCATTATCCACACAGAGCCTGATATAATCTATAATCTCGCGGGTAATTATTTCACCCGGTATCAGCACAGGTATTCCCGGGGGATATGGTATTATCATTTCTCCACATATTCTGCCAATGCTGCTTTCAGCACTCACGGCCTCTTTTTCACGGTATGCCGCTTCCCAAGGCAACAGAGCCAGTTCGGGAATTTCCCTGCTGAAGGTTATATCTGCTTTTGCAGGTTCAAAATGTTGAGCTTCCGCATTGATACGCTTAAGGGCATTCACGAACTTTTCATAATCCTTTGACTCATCACCAATCGTTGTTATTGCGATTATATTATATAAATCGGACATTTCGACCTGTATCTTGAAGCGATTTCTTAGAATATGGTCCGCTTCCTTGCCGCTGGCGGAAATATCCCTGAAATTAACCGTTATTCTTGTGGGGTCTATATCATATATCCCACAGCTTCCTATCCTGTCTCTATCCAGGCAGTACAGGTCTGTGGCAATATTGATTTCGCTTCTTGCCCAATTGCTCCATTCTATAGCTTTATCCAGTAATTCCTCACCCTCTTCCTCCATAATATACCGTGCAATATCAAGGGAAGCAAGCAGTATATGGGAAGGGCTTGCGGTCTGGGTCAGCTGCAAGAAAAACTTCAGTTTTTCAAGGTCTACCTTGTCTGACCTTACTTGAAGCATTGAGCTCTGGGTCATTGACGCAAGTGTTTTGTGTATGCTCTGGGCTGCCATATCTGCCCCAGCCTCAAGGGCTGAAACCGGGAGCTTTTTATTAAACCTGAAATGCGAACCATGAGCTTCGTCTACCAGCAGCAGCATTCCCTTTTTATGTACCAGCTCGGCAATTTTCTTAACATCAGAGCATATCCCATAGTAAGTAGGATTTGTAATCACTACCGCTTTTGCATCATTATGCTTTTCTAATATATATTCCAGGCTCTGGAGATTTATCCCCGCTGCGATTCCCAGTTTTTCATCCGTCTCAGGATTTATATAAACAGGCTTCAGCCTTCCGAGTATTACTGCCCCGTATACCGACCTATGACAATTCCTTGGAATTATTATTTTGTCCCCCGGATTAGCAGCAGCCAAAATCATTGAATAGATTCCGGATGTAGTACCGTTGACCAGGAAGAAGGTATGCTCTGCTCCAAAGGCTTTTGCAGCCATTTCCTGCGCTTCTTTGACCGCTCCCTCGGAGCAGTGGAGGTTGTCAATCCCAGGCACCTCAGTTGTATCCATGGACAATATACTTCTTTCAAGTATATCTATTCCCGCCTTTTTATATATATTTCCCTTTTTATGTCCCGGCATGTGAAAGGGTACTGCCCCCTCATCACGGTATTGGACCAACGATTTTAATATAGGTACTCTATCGATGTTCATACAGACTCCTTCAGGCTATCAGTGTATAACCCTTCAAATTTGTTCTCATACTTTTTCGGCTCTGTTCTGTAGAGATTGCTTCCCTTGCTGTCAATTGCCACTATTGCAGGAAAATCCTTTACTTTAAGTCTGAATAGCGCTTCTGCGCCAAGCTCCCCATAAGCAATGACCTGCTGTTCTTCTATTACTGTTGCAATATAAGCCCCCAGGCCTCCTACTGCGGCAAAATAGACCGCCCCATTTTTTATCATGGAATCTATAACACTATCATCCCTGTCGCCCTTGCCTATCATGCCCTTCAATCCACGCTCCATGAGAACAGGAGCAAATTTATCCATTCTGCCTGAAGTCGTCGGGCCGAAAGGTCCCGCAATATTGCCCGGTCTTGCAGGACATGGCCCTGCATAATATATTATTTGCCCTTCTATGTCAAAGGGAAGTGGCTCTCCATTCTGCAATGCTTCACACATTTTTTTGTGTGCTGCATCCCTGGCAACATATATTGTACCTGAAACCAATACATAATCCCCTGACTCCAGTGATAATATTACATCTTTACTTAGAGGTGCACCGATTCTTTTTTGCATAAATCCTCCTTATAACCATTTAAGGTAACTACAATACTGTTTCCCCATGCCTTGTAGCATGGCATGAAATATTTACTGCAACAGGCAACCCCGCAATATGGGTAGCACCGGCTTCTATATTGACCGAAAGTGCTGTAGTAATTCCCCCAAGCCCCTGCGGGCCTATGCCCAGGTTATTAATCCTGTATAGCATCCTATCCTCAAGCTCTCTATAAAAACTATCCGGATTTCCTTTGCCCAAGGGACGCAAAAGAGATTTTTTAGCCATTAATGCAGCCTTTTCAAAGGTTCCGCCTATACCTACTCCTACAATTATTGGCGGGCACGGATTCGAACCTGCTTTTTTAACGGTTTCCACGACAAAATCAATTACCCCGTCAACCCCCTCCGAGGGCTTCAACATTTTTATTCCGCTCATATTCTCACTGCCGAAGCCTTTAGGCATAACCTGAATCCTGACTCTATCCCCGGGTACAATATCGTAATATATAATTGCAGGTGAATTATCTCCTGTATTTTTTCTTCTTAAAGGGTCTGCCACAACCGATTTTCTGAGATACCCCTCCTCATATGCCTTGATGACACCTGAGTTTATTGCCTCGGTTATATCACCGCCAACCATATGCACATCCTGTCCTATTTCGAGAAATACTATACTCATTCCGGTATCCTGGCACATTGCTACCTGTGTTTTTGAAGCTAATTCCGCATTTTCCAGTATCCTATCCAGGACCTCCTGTCCTATATGTGAAATCTCGATTCTCCTGAATTCATTTATCCTGGTTTTGATATCCTCACATAAATTATAGTTTGCATCAACAAAAAGCTTTGCAATCCATTCACTAATTAAGCTCACATGAATCTCACGCAATTTCAACTCTCTCCCAACTGAATAAATTTCTTGGGTTTGGCTATGATTTCTTTAATACATTAATTATACTAATTAATACTAAGTTAATAAAGGTTTATATATATCTTTAACGTTTCATTTACATCACTAAACATCTTACATGGAATTCATATATTGCAAAAAGTACATATATCAAAGATGATTGCAGAAAAAACTGGTCAATATTTGTCGGTTTTTAATAATATATGTTTACTTAGCACCTTATCATTCTATATAATTATATTGAAATCAATAAATTTTTATTGTGATAGCACAATGGTATCTATCAGCATATAATATATAACTCATAATAGTACTTTCGTAGTGGGAGTGATGATATGATCCGTACGGAAATTGAGAAGTACATACATCTGATATTAAAAATACTTGTTTATGCAATTTTAGCGTTTATAGTCTATCTTGTATTTAAAATGCTGTTCATATACTTTATGCCTTTCGTGGTGGCATTTATACTGTCACTGATAATTGAGCCCATAGTCAAGTTCTTCCAGAAGTTTAAGATAGGAAGGGGTTTTTCTGTTGTACTGTCATTAATTTTATTTCTGGGAGGATTCATAACGTTTTCCGTATTTGCAGTAACCAGGATAGTACTTGAGCTTACAAAAATGTACGACAGGCTCCCAAATTACTATGATAGACTTTACGGCCTTGCTACTGATATAGTACAACAGGCAACAAATTTATATCTGCAGCTTCCTCCGGAGGCAACCAATATAACTCAGGATATGGTTAAAACAATTTTCCAAAAGTTCACCGGAATTCTGACTCATACGACTACTTTCCTTATAAATACTATATCTGCACTGCCGAGTACTGCTGTTTTCTTGATAATTTCATTAATTGCAACCTTCTTCCTTACAAAGGATAAGTATATGATAAAGGACTTTGTTTTCAGACAGCTGCCGGATACGTGGAGCACCAAGCTTACATCACTGAAAACAGATCTTTTCATGGCGCTTATAGGTTTTATCAAAGCCCAATCGATAATATTATCTATAACCTTCATTGAGTCATTTATTGGTTTAACCATTATAGGCTTTGATTATGCCTTTACAATTGCAATAATAATAGCTCTTGTTGATATTTTACCGGTGCTTGGAACCGGGAGCATATACGTGCCTTGGGCTATAACGAATTTCATATGGGGAAATTACAGGCTTGGGATATCGCTTCTTGTTCTATACGGTATTATCGTGGTTGTAAGGTATATGATCGAACCCAAGATAGTCGGTCAACAGCTCGGGATACATCCTGTAGTAGCTTTAATGTCCATG
>JBLNDG010000168.1:0-28999 GCA_050261415.1 Caulobacteraceae bacterium
TGGGGTTTTGTCACTTCTATTATATCACAGGAAGGGGCTTCTTGGACTTTTTTATTGCCCAAAACTATTGATTTTTCAATGTTCAACGCACATTAATAATGTGCGAAAGTTGATTTATTAAAAATAAGTTAACCCTACGTAAAACTAAGTAAAGCTGTGGCTTCAATTCTTGCCAAAAAATTCTTGATGAAATATAAACATTTTTTTACCTCTCTTATCTTAGGGCAAAATCATTATAAGCTCCTGTTAATATTTAAGAAAATCTCTTATTTATATAAAACTCATTTGTATGCATGTCTCATTAAAATTTCCCTATGTCATCTACACATTATTTTATACTGATCATTTAGTTGTAATTAACATCAATATCCTTTACTGCTGTTAATTCGTCAGGACAAAAATTTCTTTTGTAATTAATCATAGGTAACATTTTTACGGTTAAAGAGTATTTTCCCGGTGCAACTTTATTGCCATTATTGTCATTATAGTCCCAGGTGTAAGAAAACGAGAGCTTTTCATCCTTCTTTAATTTATGGTTGGAAATTGCCGGTAAGCCTATTTTGTCGTCATGGAATCTACTATAAACTTCATCGCCTTCACTGTCGGTGACAATGAAATCAAACTCGCATCCCACATCGAAATTAAGCTTCAGGTCTTCCTGCGAGATATTATAGAAGGAGATGGAAGCCACCGCTCTATTTTCTTCGTGTTTGATATCCAGTTCGGTATTGAATAATCCCGTTCTTATTCTTTTAGATTCCTCTTTACTTTTTCTTGCCTCTTCCAATAACTCGGGGCTAGGTTTCATTGTCCCCGATGGTTCAATGCCAAGCGTATTGCCATCCTGTTCAATATGAGGATCAAATTTAATTACAATCCCTTTTCCTTGAGTCTCTCCAGCCTCAGTACTATTTTCAGATTGATTTGCTGGCCATAGAGGATTGCCTTTCAGAATCTCTTCCACTTCTTCAAAGCCCGTTTGGAAGGCATAGTTGTAACGGGCTGGCAGCGCGAATACATATTTAGAATTGCTGCCCAGTTTACTCGGGCTAATGGGTGATGCGCTGACTGAAAAATCTCCCTTCTGCAGGGCGTTCCACTGCTCAATCGTGAAAACCATAATTGGGATATCCTGGCGCAGATTGTTCTGAGTCCAATCCGGGTGCCGTATCAAAAGCTGCAGGCCGGTTTCAATAAGTTCTCCGCTGTTTGTTCCTTCCCATTGTTCCTCAACTATTGAATACCCTTTCCAGGTTTCCGGCAGGTAGAAGCAAAAGCCATACCGGGTGTTTTCATAGACAACGGGGCCACGCTGAGCGTATTCGCCAAACGTCACGCTGTTAATAAGACAGCGGTCGTTTGCCTTCTTCACTACAATATTGACCGGGCGTTTCGCGGCGGCTCCGCCTTTTGTAAGTTCTACGCTTGTAACCTCGATAACCTCTCCGTAAACCGTGTATTGGTTCTTATCACTCATTTCCATTCTTAATATATCGATGTGGTCGGGCCATGGACTGGAAACCATGCGTCCGGGTGCGCTTTGCGGATCAGACTGCCATTTTTGCAGCAGCTCAGATGCCACATAATCACTGTAATTTTCTTCTATGTTTATAGCCAGAACATCTTTAGGGGCCGAGAGTGAGACCTTCTGGAGCGTTTTCCCGAAGGCTTCTACCAACGCCCGGACGTCCTGCTGATCCTGTTCAAGATCATCCTTTTTGGCGGGCAAAGGCTCGAGGTTGAATCGGATAACGGTTAGGATATCTGTATCCTGCGGCCCGCCTTCCTGTTGGCACAGCACGGAGATTATAATTTCTTCTCCATTTATGGTCTTTTTATAAAACCGTTTCATGCCAAGGGCATCCGTAAGCTCCCAGCCATTATTAAGTAGCATATTACTGTAATCCTGAATGATCTCGTCGGGAGTCCTACCAGTCAAATAAATGATATTCCCGTACGTTTTTGCATTCTGCGGAACCGGAATCTCGTTGTAAAACAGTTTATTTATTTCCTGATGTGAACTGCTGTTGTTATACAAATCCATTATGATTCCGAGGTTTTCCGCGTTTAATTCAAGCGAAAGGGCTGCGGGCTCGCAGCGCAGTTTTACCAACATAGGTGCAGCGTTTGGACTGGTAGAACTTGCAATAAGTGAAAACCCTTGTGCATCCTCGATAGGAAAGCTGACAATATACAGGCCGGAGCCAATTTCCTTGTAATAGAAGGAGTCCCGGATGTCCGGGTAGCTGAGTCTTCCTTCAGCTAGTTCTTTGACTGTTTTCCATGTAAGGTGCGGCCTGTCGTTGATTGTGTCTGTCTTCGTTGACGACGTGCTGACAGACATCATTTGGGACGGACTGTCCGCCGCAAAAGCGCTCATCAATACCATCGTACAGCTAAAAACCATTACTAAAACGGCCGAAAAAATGATGATCTTTTTGGATTTATTCAAGTTGTCCATAATAGCACTCATCCTTTTCTCTGAAATTCATTATATCCATTTATTAGACGTAGAAACTGTATTGATGGTTTCTTTGAAAATAGAGTTTAACTTATAATTTCGCAATATTCTACATTGACGCATTATAAGAATATCACAAAATTACCTGATGCATAATGTTTTTAAGTGTCGTCCTATAAAACTCCCAATGTCATCTATAAAATGCCCCCAAAAAACGGTCCGAAAAATGCACTTTTTCAGCCCGATTTTTGCCCTTTTTTTGCTCCAAAACCACTACATATAGTGGTTAGCCTGCCTTATTTGCCCTTCAAACCACAATTCGTCATCAGAACTATACTCTCAACGTGCCTTGAGGATACAAAAAAGATGCCCGTTGAACCTGGTGGGGCCTTGGCGGCGGGGTATCTTTCAGAAACAGTGTAAGCGCTTAACGAAAGTAAGCGCTTAACGAAAAGGCGCATTGACCGAAATAAACCCCGGAATGAGCTAATTTGCACATGCCGGGGTAGTAGTCATCATATTCATTGTTTTGTGTTGCGGCAGTGAATCGGCAGCTTTGGCGACCAGGGCATAATGTCCTCGAGGATGGACGGATCATCCTTAAAGTTAGCACCAGGCATCGTGCTTAAGACATGAACCAGATACATAAATACGTTGAGGTTATTAGCCTTCGCCGTTTCCACGATGCTGTAGACTACGGCACTGGCTTTAGCCCCCTTAGGTGTATCCGCGAACAGCCAGCCTTTCCTGCCTATAACGAAGGGCCGGATGGCATTCTCGGCCCGGTTGTTGGACAAGGCTACCTGCCCGTCCTCCAGAAAGGTGGCCAGCGAAGTTCTTTGATTTACAGAATACGTTATTGCCTCGGCAAGTTTGGAGCCTTTGAGGACGTTAACTGTGTCAAGCCATGACCAATAGGCCTCAAGAACTGGCTTAGACCGTTCCTGACGCTGGATTTTCCGTTCCGCAGGAATGAGTTGTTCCAAATCCTTCTCAATTGCAAACAGCTTGTTGCAGTATTCGAAGCCTACTGCGGCGGTGGAGCCAATGGCGACCCCCTTCGGCATGGCCTCCTGATACTTGCGTCGCAAGTGGGCCCAACAGCCACATCGGGTTACATCGGGCACCTTATCATACCCGCTGTAGCCATCTGTTTGCAGATACCCGTGAAAGCCCTCCAGAAACCGCTTCGCATGCTCTCCCGACCGGGTGGGCTGATATTCATACAGCACCACCGGCTCAGTGGCCGTATTCCCTGAACAGTACAGCCACATCCGTGACTCCGAGGACGGTTTTTTGCCCTCTTCTTTAAGCACCTGGATTACGGTCTCATCCGCATGAACCACAGCCTGCTTAAGAAGATGTGCCTTCATTGTCTCCCATAAGGGCAGCAGCCAATCGTTTGCCGACCGGATAATCCAGTTGGCTAAGGTAGCTCTTGACAGGACGATACCCTGATTGGCCCAGTCCTTTTCCTGCCGGTACAGGGGCATGCCATTGACATACTTCTGATACATGACATGGGCTACAGTAGAGGCCGAAGCAAGGCTCCTTTTCATGACAGGTGCGGGAGTGGGTGCTTTCACGATCGTAGCTTCTCCCGTTTCCTGCTCGCATCGTTCACAAACATAGCTGTACCTGATATACCGCAGTAGCCTCACCTTTGCCGGTATAATCTCCAGTTCTTCCCGGACGGCCTCTTTGCCAAGAACCCGCATTTTTGCGCCGCATTCCTGGCATTCAAGCTGTTCTTTATCAAGTTCACAGACGATTTCCACCACGGGAACATCTGCTGCCAGTTCTTCCCTGGTGCGTCTGGCTTTCCTGCTATGCTCAGAAACAGAGACTTTGGTGGGCTCCGGTGCTTTACTGTTTGACTCGGCCTCGGCTTCGTTGAAGAGCGATATCTGACCATTATCCTCGCCCAGCACATACTTGCTCTTTTCGCTGGATTGGCCATACATGGTCTTTTGGAACTTTGCCAGTATATCCATGAGCCGGTCGATACGGACCTTCTGAGATTCTACGGTTTTGGACTGTTCCTGCACCTGGTTTTCGAGTTTTGAAATGTATTCAGTTACCTCGGGCGGAAGACCCGTTAAATCAACCTTTTTCATGTCTCTATTATAGCACAAAAATGCCAATAAATCCAGTAATATCAAGGATTTGAGGCGTCTAAACGACCATATTTCTTTGCTCAGAAGCAGATAATTTTCGGCACTTCGATGTGTCTTTTTCCTTAGCAAAAATCCCTGGCCGTAACTTCACCAAAACCCTTTGGTGGATCTATAGAAAGACCGTTCATGAGCAGGCGCAACTGCCTCACTGTTATGTTCCTTACATCTGCCGGTTCTTTCGGCCACTTAAACCGGGCTCCCGCACCATCCAGCCTCTTGTAGTACAGTACGAAGCCGTTGCTGTCCCAGTTCAAGCATTTCAGCCGATTGCGATCCCGGTTGCAGAATAGGAAAAGATAGTTACCAAACGGATCCATGTTGAATTCCTGTTTCACAATGACAGCCAGACCGTCTACCGATTTCCTCAAATCTGTGGGTCCGCAAGCCAGGTAAATTCCATCATAGCTCGTGATTTCCTTCAGCATACGCCATTCACGACCCTAAGTACGTCTGCAAGAAGTGTAGGACTGAACCCGGTTCCCACGCAAATTGTCCATTTGCCACAGTTAAGCCTGATTTCGTTCGTAGCCCGTTCCTTTTTGGAAATCGTTACATCAGCCCACTGCTGCGGCAGATGCTGAACATTCCTGTTCAGTTTTGTTGCCCAGGAAACATATCGACGATAATCGATACCTTTGGCTTCGCACCACGCCTTGGCAGTCATCCCGCTGGCTCTGCATTCCGCCACCAGCGCCTGTTGTTCACTCTTGTTCACTGTTAATACCTCCATTCCTTGGTCTCGTGGAGATATTTTCTCATGTTCAGCATGCTTTGACCATGCACCCGTTCGTTAAGCGCTTACGAAACAGTCGCCTGGGTAGGCAATTTTTTTGTGTTTTTTGGCACCTGTTATCGCTATACAATTCAAGTAAATTGTAAGCAATAAAACCTTCAAAAGTGTGTTGACCTCTTGAAGGCTTTATTCGATACAATTTTTTAATTTTCATTTGATTGATAACCATAAGGATATCGTTTTCAATTAATGTCTTTGTGCTGGAGATAGCTATACAAAACAACCTCAAGACCTTATTCAAAAAAGGTTTCAGCTAATACTATATAGTATAAACCTTTGTATTAGCCGCAACATAGTTAGACATTCCTCAAGCTTATTAAGCATATCATTATTGAGGCACTAGTCGCCAGATGTATCTTCTATTGGTTCGCCTTAGTTGCTTGTCTCCCCTATCATTCTGCCGCTTTTAACATTGCTTCAAATTCTTGTTTCGCACTCGCAGGACTGAGTATTTTAATCTGTCCACCGAACTGAAATATCCAACCATAAAATGTCGGACTTGTACAAACACTCACTTTTGCCTTGAAAGTAGTAGCTGTAAGTGGATGCGTTTCAAAATCCTCTCCGAAATGATCCACAATAACTTTCATAAGGCTGTTATCACAAGCAAGCTCCACAGTCGTTTCTTCGCCATCATACATTTTAAAAACTTTCTTGCTGTATTCTATTATGTTGAAGCCTGCTGGTGCTGGGATAGCGTCTGTCTTTGATACTTTAGGTTTATACATTCTATCAATACGAAATTGTACGATTTTTTCGTGTTTCTCGGAATATCCGATCATATAGTAATGATCTTCATTCCATAGTAGGGCATAAGGACTTATGACATATAATTCGCCATTGTTTCGGAAAACTTTTTTCTTGGTCGGCGTGTATTCAAAATACTTAAACTGAACTTTCTTTTGGTTGGTTATAGCATCATTAAGTGAGTCAACGATGTAATAGATGTCCTCATTATCTGGTTTTACACGGTTGGCTACGTAAAGATGTCGCCTCAATGCAGTTGATTGATGCTTACTTGCAAGAGAAGAAATCTTTTTAATAAGTTCTTCACTTTTCTTCTCTGTAATGAATTTTGATGAAGCAACAGCATCCACCAAAAGCTTTAGTTCTGGCAGCTGGAAATGTCTGTCTCCCCAGAAGTATCTATTCTGTGAGCTTTTTACGACGATAATATCTAAACCGGACTTACTTAAAATATCAATATCATTCATAATTGTTCGGCGATTAACAGAAACACCCATACCAGCAAAGTAATCAACAATTTCATTTGCCGACAGTTGATGCTCTTCATCTGTTGCTTCGTACAATAGTTTCATTAAACAAATCAGACGGTTTTTGTTGGTAACTTTTGGGCCCTCCATAGTTCACCTACTTTCAAACATGTGCAGACTATGAAACTGATTCTTTGTTACTTACTTATGTCTTTGCTTTCAAGCTTTGAATAATACTGGCTTAACTTTTCGTCACAGATTAGCAATATTTCTCGTTTTTTATCTTCCGACATATTTGTCATAATTACGGAATCAATGGTAATAAGTTCAGTTTCCTTATCATATGACATCATGCCACGTTGCTCAAAACGCTTGAATGGGTAAATCAGGATAATGTGTTCTGCGTCCTTCTTGGTGCAGTTATTCTTTGCAAAAGCGCTATTTGCACGCTCAATAATTTTTCCCTCTTCACGACGATCCGCATAGAAGCTTAAGAAATAATCCACAATATCAGACATTCGCACATTCCCTACTTCATCAGCATATTCTAATATCGCTTTAATAAATACCGGCTTATATGAATAACTCATGTCCATTTGACGAATCATTTCCATAAACATATCCCAACGATTACCATCATTAATAAATGTCCAACCAAACTGCTGAACATATTGAGCAACTGTTTTCTCAGAATAATATTTGATGTTTCTTGATTGGCCCAAAGTCATTATTAAATCTGGCTTTATTTTTCCAGTACGGACGTAACTTTCGATAGTTTCTGATTGTACATTGACTTGGCGAATGAATTCAGCTTGAGTAATCATTCCAGCGATTTCTTCCGGATAGTCATTACCATTAACTACATTTACTTTTTTGGAATCAAGGTATGCCTTCAGGACATTGTTTCCAATCTCAAGCATATCATCTTCAAGAACAGTCAAGAAAACTTGCATATCGGACTGGTAAGGATATTCTTCAATAGCAGAAATAGCAACTTCAAACGCCTCTTCAGTTGGATATCCAAAGATTCCGGCTGAAATAAGGGGAAATGCGATGGATTTACAGTTGTTATCTTCGGCGATATGAAGTGATTCCACATAACATGAATAGAGAATATCCCGCTCATGATTATTTCCACCATTCCAACGGGGGCCAACCGTATGGATAATGTTCTTAGCTTTCAAATCGAATCCTGAAGTAATAACTGCTTTACCTTCTGCACAGTATCCAACTGCATCACAAGCTTTTTGTAATCTGTGAGCGCCAGCCTCGGCAAAAATAGCTCCGCACACACCTTTTCCTTGTTTTAATCCAGAATTAGCTGCATTAACAATGGTGTCACAATCCATCTTTGTGATGTCCTTTTTTACAATGAAAAGTTGATGCTCTTTTGGCACTTTGCTTGCTGCTTTCTGATCAAATTCTTCAAGCATCTTCAAAGGATCACTAAGCGCCTCCTCTGAGAAATCATCCACTGTCAAAACATCTTCAATAACCAGTGTATCTTCTGCTTCGACAGGTGATTCTTGCTGAGGGGCCTCTTCGGCGTAGTCCGGCCAAATCGTAATAATCTCATTCCAAAGGTTAATAGCACGTTGCTGAATATGGCGTTCATCCCATTCAGTATCCCCGTCTTCGTACGCGCTAACAATTTCTTTTGTAAGCAACATAAATGAGTATGCTTTGTATCCAGGCTTGTTTTCGTTAATGCCTTTAACTTTTATATCAAAAGCATTGTTGCTTACTGCCGTATTCAACTTAGTCGTCAGCAGAATCATATTTCCAAGATTTTGAATGTAGGAATTTCTTAGTGTCTTTTTCTCATCAGGTTCTCCTTCAAAGACATTTCCTTCTGAATCATAAACCGGTACATCAATCCAGTACTTTTCCCATTTAGTGGGCATTATATGCTCAAGTGTAAAATAGTATGGTAAAGCCACAACATCATACATCGGATTTTTTCTTCTGTGTAGCTCGATACAGAAAAGTATCATTTTTGCAGTGTCATTATTGACTTTAGTTATGTATTGTTTTATGTCCCGATTTGTAATGCCAGCGTCAGAATTAGCTAAATCAGAAATTATTAACTGCTTGATACCATTTTCACTGCGCAGTATTTGATTGCACTTGATTGCATAATCAGTAACACCCTTGCCGGAAAGTCTTCTTCTAACTACAAACGATTCCAAAACTCCGAAGTCATGAATAAGTTCTTCATCCTGGAAATTACCATCAACATCCTTGAGGCGCTTAAGAACATATGGATAGAACATTTGGACACCAAACTTATCAAGTATTAGCAGAAGGCGGTCAATATGTTCATCAAACTTGAAATATAGATTATTATCATCACTGTTAAGTGCTTTATGCAAATCTAAGACTTTTGTCTTAAATATTTTACCATACTCATTAATTTCCTTAATGAGCGCTTCGATTTGACCATACGAACATCCAGCTGTATTATCCATATATACTTTTTCAAGATTTGAAAAGATGTCCTCATTTTTGCCCCATTTGATAGTTGCTACACAGTAGAGTAAAAATTCTAGGTTTGTATGTTGTACATTACCAAAAATGCGTTTTGCATCCCACAGGTCTCTATCGTTATTATCTGCATAGAACAAACTGTCCCATTGATTATCATATAGCTCACAGACGTCATCACGATCTTTATGCACTTCACTGCATTTGTCAAGGCACAGTTTGAAAAGGTTATTCTTAATAATATCCGCAGAAGTAAGTCTAACGCCAGCTCTATTAATGGTGTCAAAAATACTTTGTTCATTAATGTCTTGATGCTCAAGGGCAATCAATACAAATACCTTGCGTTCTTCTCCAAACATGGAATCGTGCAAGTGCTTTAATTCCTCAACTGTTTTGTCTTTTAATATATTGTAGTAATATTGGTAACACTTCAGAATGTTACTGTCACCATCACCAATGGTGGTACAGTCAATTACTTCCTCATTAAGCAATCCACCAGAACTGATTACCTTTGAATAATCAGCATTATCTATTCTTGAATGTTCAATCTTTACTTTGCTCTTAATAAAGTCATCGGAGGAATTTACTCTATAAAAAAGGAAGCTCTCTATATCACGTCTTATTCCGCTACCAGCACCCTTGCTTTCGACAGGAAGGCAGTCATAAATCGCCTTGGCAAGAATAGTAATTGTTGTAAGCCTTTGTTGGCCATCAATAATTATTGCCTCTGAACCTGCGAAGGAAGATGCATCCTTCAAAATTATAGACCCTAAAAAAGGCAGTACATCAACACTCAAAAAGCTATCAAGAAGCTCTTTCCAGTTTTCTTCAGTCCAAACATAATGACGCTGAAAGAATGGAACGGTTAGTTTCTTTCCTTCGCCTAAGAACCTTAATGATTTAGCTTCAGCTTTCATTTCAAATCCTCCTCGTATAATTATCATATAGTTGTCCTAATAAATTCATTATTTCACGACCAATTTCGTCGAGGGTTTTCTTTCAAAATCTTATCTATATCAGTTTCGGGCTCGGATATGGCATCTCTATCAAGAAGTACATTCAGCATAACCTCTGCGTTATCAAAAGCTGCTTCACTTAAGCCAGCAGTAATATCAGGAAGCTCCTGTGATGATATCCCATTATGAATAAACATTTTATGTGCTTTGGCTGCTTTCTCTGCAGCATGCTCCGCCGCATTTAACGCTTCGTACGAAGAAATGATCTCCTTAGGTTCTGCAACATATTTCAAAGCCTGAGAAATTTCTTTGTACGTTACATGAAGGGTACCAACTAGCTCAAATGATTGCATATAATATGATTTTTCTGCCGTAAGATTAACTCCAATAGCTGATTCAATTCCGGAAAGAGACACTATATAATCTATATCAAAGCGCGGTTTGTCATAATTGGAAACAGAATACTCCAATGAAGAATTCCTAATAATGTCCGGAACAAAGTCCGAGACATTATTGTAGTCATTTCCAAAAATGTCAACCATAGCTTGTATATCCTGTGAACCAAACAAGTCAGTCAAACAGAAATTATTTGCAACCTGGTCATGAAAATCCCGTTTACAACCAATAGAAATCTTATTACCATTTTTCAAGATAAACAGGTTGTTACTTGAGAACATTAGATTGAATATCTTAATCATTGCCGCAGCAACGACCAGAAAGTCATCTTGACAACAATCAATCATTAGCGCAATGATCTTAAAACCTTTTTCACTATCGCACATTATTGCAGTTTCAGAATACTGTAAATACTCAATTTCGGCTGAAGTTAATGTTATATCTGGGTTACCATACACTAAAACTAGTTTTGCAGCACTAATAGGCCCGTGTATCTCAGCACATGTACCTAGGTTTACTTGTGACAAAAATTCTTTTAAGGAATGAACGGAAAGGTCAGAGGCAATGAACTCCGTTAATGCATCAATAGCATCCGTTTCCCACAATAAATACCAATCCATAGCTTTTATTTACTCAGCAAGTTTTCAATATTAAGTTCAAGGGAATCAATATTCTGTTCGTCCTTAAACTCGCATACGAACTCATACATTTTACGAATGTAATCATCATCTGTAATGCAGTTCTGAACGAATGCCTCATAGAGTATTTCAAGCCCACCATAGAAATACTCTGTATATAATTTCATGCCTTTAGCAACAGATTCAGGATTGTTATCTTCTCTAAATGCCCGATCAATTTTTTCTTCGTCACTTAATCCTTCACTGTCGTCCGTAAGCACAATGAGCCTATAAATATATTTTAGCTTAGCAGAATTCTTTATCTGAACTTCAGCCAGCATGCCGGCTGTATCCTTTGAATCATCTGCCGGATTAGGATAACCCTTCCTTCCGTTAATGAGCCCAATAATCGGGGCTACCATATATACATAAATGTAGTTTTCGAAAATCTTGAAGTTCTTGCTTGTTTCAACAGCATTACCGGGAAGCTGAGTTAGGGCTTTCCAGTATGTAGCATACTTGCCACGAATCTGCATATCTTTGTCAAACATAGCGTAGCCTCCTTACCTAATATGCGTCATAGTATCAATGGCTTTCCCTTCAGCGTCTATATCTTTTTCAATACGATAAGACTTTCCAACGAAAGGCTCCATAATAACAGCTGCAGGTTCCCAGTCTTTTTGCATAACTGCAATAATTACTTGCTCAGCAGATTGCGGGAGTATCTGGCAAATATTCCGAATGTGTGTTTCGTCTACATTTGAGAATGGGGCGTCCATAACCAACGGATAATATTGTGGGCCAATATTAGCTTCACGAGATTTATCAGATGATAACGCTTCTTTAGCTAAATCAACAAGTCCAGAAACGAAAGCAAAGCTTTTAACAGCTTTTAAGCCATCAGATTCTTCTGTCGTCACATCAATGTACTTAACACGATATTTTTCATCAATGGTTATATTTCTGCTTCCGTGATACATTCTAACGAAGTTTGCGTTGACCTTCTGTTCTAGTTTACTACGTACAGTGCTCTCTCTTGTGCGGTATGCTTCACTAACCCAATCAAAGGTTGCCTGTGCATAATCAATATTGAGGGATATCTTTGCGTTCTTTTCATTCGCTTTACCGTAGGATTCGAGTGCTTTTTCATAGTTCGCAATATCCTTCTTGCAAGCCCCTATCGATTCATTAAGCTGATTTCTCTGACGCTCAAGTTCCTTAACTTTGTTCTCAGCCTTTTTATATTCAGCTTCCAACGTTGCTACGTCTTTAGCACCCTTTAAAGACTCATCAAGCGCAACTCGCTCATCAATTCTGAAACCAAGTTCACGTTGATTACTTCTTATGTCAGCAAACTTGCTTTCAATTGAACTGTAGTAGTTATCAGAAGAAGAGAGGTAGTCCATAGCTTGCTCTCTATATCTTCGTACAAGCGATCCGATAGATTCTGGAGGCTGCTTCACTTTTTCAGCGAGAAGATGCTTCTCAGCTACAGAACCTTCTGAAATATATGTACCACAAATACAAACACCACGCTTTAATATATAGTCAATCGAAGTAGCAGTCATCTCTGGCACGCTCTCAGTTTTATCGCTTGCTTTATCTAATATTTCGATTACTCGCTTAAGTAAAGGCATACTGAAAAATGCAAAACCATTTCGGCTGAAAATAGTAACAAGATCCTTTTTATCTTTTTCAATACGAGCATTCAGCGCATTAATTACAGAATCCAATTGCTCTCTTCTATGCTGCGCAGCTGCTGTTTCTTCGTTGGCTTTTAACAGAGCGGCATACTTTTCTTTTTCAGATTGGTAATAGTCAATTTGTTCATTTATGTTGTTTAGCTCATCTTCGCATTCTTGGCGTTTAGCATTAGCACCATCCAGCCTAAGTTGGATGTTCCGAGCATTTTGGTCACCGGAAAAATCCATACTTTTTTTTAGCTTGTTGATTACTAACCTCAAATGCTCCATTGCATTGTAGAGAACATCTAAGCCCATTAACCCTTTCACCGACGATTCAATATCCTGTCGATTACTGATGGTCCCTACACGTTCACCACCAAAGAAAAAATAATTTGAAAGAGCACGTGGAAGAATTCGCTCAATATTAGAATCAAAATCGCTTCCAATCTGTGTTTTTGTCTGACCATCAGGCTGTAAATACATAATATTAGCTGAAGAAATGGACGGACGAACTTTCTTTTCGCCGATACATGTGTAAACCTGCTTCCGGTTGATTTCGAATTCTTTCCCGCCATGAATAAGAACAATACTGCCCGTCACTTCCTGTATTTCGCCAACCTGCATATTATCTACGACATTTTGGTTAAGGAGATTTTTATCATCAAACTCATTTTTGTTGTAGAGAATCCATTCGAACGCACGAACAAAAGTAGTTTTACCTGAAGTGTTTACGCCCACAAGAACCGTAACATTTTTTTCCGGATTCGTTGAAAACTCCACTTCTTGCGTTCCAATATACTGCCTAAAGTTATGGAGCGTAATTTTCTTGATTAGCATTTTCCGTCTACCACCTTTTCAATATACTTGCGTATACTTTCCGCGATAGCATCACTAGGATCTTTTTTAATGATGTTGTTCTTTTCAATTTCAATAACTTTAACTTTAATCATGTTCAACTTACGCTCGTCAAGTTGTCTCTCACTCATCAAAATCATCTCCTCTATCTAATAAGTCAAGCCCATATATTTCAGATAGTTCTTTAATCAGCTTATCTGCTTCAGAGGGGTTCTTTGATATCTCGCCAAACTCTTTCATTCGTGCGACCTCTTTTCGTATCAATGATAAATCCATTTGGGCACTTTGACTATAGCAATCAACATAGTCAAGAGGTGTCGGTAGTGTCACAAAATCAAAGATTGTTGCATAAGGCTTGTTGGGTGCTTTACGAAGCACACGACCTCGCCTCTGAACATATTCCTTGGGATTCGTACTGCTGGCAAGAATGAAGGCAGTTTTTATACTTGGAATATTAACACCCTCGTCCAAGCACTTAATTGCCACAATTGCCTGGTAGGGGTCTGCTTCTGCAAATTGTTTTTTAATCTTTTCTCTTTCAGCAGCTGATTCAGCGGAAGTAAAGTGGGTTACTTTCATGCCTAACTCTAGCCCAAGCATCTTAGAAACCGCGACAATTTGACGTTCACCCTCATCGTCTGTGTCAGATTGATCCTTAGTTGGATCATAAGCTCTTGCAGCGCCACAATACACTAACACATGTGTGTCATGTTTATAGTCTTGCATGAGTTCTTTCAGCAGTTCGATTTTATTGACTGCACCGGCGATAAGGCGAGAGCGCTCAATCAGCAGTTTTTTTCCAATTTCTGTAACTTCAAACTTACCATCCTTTCCTGCATGGCATTGCTTTGCAATTTTCTTAGAGAGTTCTCTGTATTTACGAAGTTCATCGTCTGTAAGATAAACGACTTTTGGGTAATAATAATACGGCGTTAGCTTATCTTCGCGAATAGCACGTTCAAGTCCATATTCGATGCACTTTTCCCCGAAGTAATCATACAGCACTTGGGTACCTTCTTCATCACCATGGCGTTCAAGTGTTGCCGAAAGTGCCAGCCTATACTCAAACTTCGGGTTTAATGTCTGGCTTAAATTATATGCGCCAAAATTATGAGCCTCATCAATCATAAGCAAGGTGTCTTTGCCGAGTTTGTCTAATTGTTTTCGGACAAAGTCAGATGAGAATGTAGCATTCGTCGTAACAAAGCAAAATGTATCAATAACGCCAATCTTAAAGTCCAGAACATCATTTGATAGACGTTTCTTCCAGTCACGTTGCACAGAAGCAGAGTATCCGATAGTCGGGCGCATATTGAACTTTTCAATATCTTCAACCCATTGCTCGACCAAGTGCTGATATGGGCAGACAATGATAATGGCTACTTTTTTCTTATCTTTGAAAAGTCTTGCTACGGCGCCCAAACCAGTGAATGTTTTTCCCGTACCTGTAGCCATGTCAAAAATGCCACGATAATTGTGTTTTGCCCAGTTGTCGATTGCATCGTTCTGGTAATCATGAAGTGATACGCCATTGGGTATGGTAGGGACACCCACAGCTGGTGGCATCATCTCAAAAACATCTTCAATTTCCAAACGATCCAAATCGAGATTAATGTCATCTTTTTTATAAGAAATAAGTTTCTCCTTTAGTACCTTTGGAAAGTCGAGGACAGTTATATTTGATTCGTGTCCAGCCCAAAGAGAATCGAAGTCATATTCAAGGTCCATCGCTCGCTGCGCATCTTCAGGCACTAAAGAGTTAAATACAACGATGGATTCATAGTTGTTATGAAAAGCATTTATTGTTTCGTTCATAGAACCAGTAAATGCAATTTTGTTGCCGTTTTCATCATAAATAATTCCAATTTTTTCATGATACATGCCTGTTGCCTTTTGCGGTGGCGTAAAGGCAACTTTAATTTCAAGGCGGCCACTAGCAATGAGATATGCAAGCCAATTCAAGCGTTCTTTATCCGAATTGTTAGCAGGTTCACGGAACTCTCGCTCCAAGGACCTCTGGACAATTTCTCTTTCATTATAACCATGCTGAATTGCATCAATATCTTCTTCTGATAAAAGCGGTGATACAATAAACTTTATCTTTCCTCCGTTTTTAATAAGCCCAGATATGCCTTTTGAGAGTTCAATGAGCGCCGTAGAAGAAAAGAAACCTACTGCACGCTTATATAGAACCGATTCCTTTAGAACAGGCAAGTAAAAATCATTTACTATGTTATTCTTATTGGTCTTATAGCTACGAAGAATATTTAGGCTTTTATACCCCACAAGCGTCCCCCCCTACTTTACTTGCTTATAATCAAAGCCTTTTAATATGTCTGCAGATTTTGAGACATCGTTTTCATAAACAAAAACACATACTCCGCAATATGCTTTATCTTGTACGGGGGTTGGGACAACTTCAGTATGTATGTCATTAGCCTGAAGGATCTCCTCAGCTGCAAACACATCGCTCGTTTTATAAAAGACAAAATACATTTACTTTATTCCTCCAATCACATCAACAAACATATGTACTTCATCTAATGTATTGAAATAATTTATGCTTGCACGAACTGCCCCTGTATCAACTGTTCCGAGAGTTTCGTGTGCTAGAATAGTGCAGTGAATTCCTCCTCTTACACAGATTCCATGCCTATCAAGCTTAGCAACCACATCGCTAGAGGCCATGCCTTTTACATTAAAGCAAACTGTTGCAACTCGTTTTCTGTCTGCATTGTATACAACTACGTTGTCAAGGTTCTGCAACCCCGAAATTAACTCTTTTATCAATAGATCTTCTTGCATACAAATTTGATTAAGCTTATCATTAATGAACTCTATTGATGTTTTTAATGACCATATTGCAGGCATGTTCAAAGTACCAGCCTCGTAAGCATCAGGATAAATCTCCGGATTGACAAAGTTGTGCCCGTGAACGCCTGTCCCACCTTGAATAAGTGGTTTAATACCAAGTGCTTTTATCGAACACAAACCGCCGACTCCGGGAAGTGCAAATAAATCCTTATGCCCAGTAAATGCTAATACATCAATATTGTCTCTTGCCATATTAAGGATTCCTTTACCAGCTCCTTGAGAAGAGTCCACAAAAACATATAACCCATTTTCTTTACATACCTCAGCAAGTCCTTTACTGAATACAAGTTGTCCAGTAAGATTGCTTGCCAACGTAAATGCTGCAAGCCTCGTGTTGGGCTTAATATATTTCCTCAAGCTTTCCTTAGGAGCATATATCGCCTCTTCTGGTAATACTGTATAGTCGATGATCCCACTTAATTTTAGATTGTGTAGCGGGCGTAAAACAGCATTATGTTCGTATGGGCTTATTAGCACATGGTCGCCATGCTGCAAGAATCCATTAAGGAACAAATTGATTGCCTCCGTAGAATTCTTAGTAAATACAACGTGTGAGGGATCGTCAATTCCAAAGAACCCTGCAACAGCTTTACGACTCTTATATAGTAATCTTGACGCTTCAACGCCTAGAGAGTAGCTGCCACGTCCGGGGCTTATACCTATCTCCCTAACATAATAATTGAAAGCATCATATACTGATTCCGGCTTTAAGCGGGATGTTGATGCATTATCAAAATAGATCATAGCGTATTATCCTTTACATATCTTCATTATTAGGCGTAACATTCTTTTTCCCAGCCAATACTTGGCATGTAATGCAACCGTTATAGAACTTTGCGATACATTTAGAACACGCCGAAAGGTTCTGTTTACACCGATTCTCATCAATTGTATAACGATTGTTTCCCATTGTGTTTATTGCACCATATGGGCAAACAGAATCACACGCAGAACAGCGTATGCAATATTGATATTTTCTCATCTGGCACTTAAGACGATTAACAAGTAACTGTATATCAGTACCTTTTGTTGGAAGCACCTTCAACACAGTTTTTCCCCATGTGATCACCAAGTCACATACTTTTCGTTTTGGATAAAGAACATCTCCCTTATGGTCTTTAACCTCACGCTCAGTTATTGTGATATAAGTTGCTTCGTCTTTATCAAAAATTTCAAGTTCTCCGAATGGCTTGAAGAATTCCATTACGTCTCTATTGATTTTTTTCTTTATAATGATATTTCGAGCTCTCTCCGACAGATTGCACGGTGTATCGGCGATTGCCACATTTCTTGTTTCAAGACCACTTGCGCCTTTGCGGGTTTTCCATCTTCCGTTCTCAACATAGTCCTCGATATCGCTTTTGTTTGTCTTTTCTGCGAAATCATAAAGCGTAGTTTTCCATTTTGCTGTAAGTTCAGGATAGTAAATTTCTGTTAGCATCATTGATAATTCTGAATTGTTCGGACAACACCAGCAGCCCACGCGCTTGTAGCCCCAACGGTAGGCATCATTAAATTGAATACCTTTATATAGGATATAAAGCCAAACATCGCAATCATGCCAATCAATTATTGGCATGGCGTTGATTTGAGATCCAATTTTTGAATTATTCTGTGTACGCTCGTAATTTTGTCGTTCATTAGACTCACTACGACGAATGCCTAAGAAGGTTAAACTTTTACCAGCAAGGTTTTGATACTCCGTGTTCAAGTTACTTGTCTTAAAGATGGTACAGCACCATCTTTCAAACTTACTTGGCGGTCCAAATACTTTGCATAACTTAAAAAAGTCATTATCTGCTTCACTCGGAATCATAGGGGTGAACGGGTTTTCTTTTCTAAACTTATCTTTTACATAGTTATGTGTGCAAGGGAACTCCAGCGTAGTATCTCCAAAGTAATGAATAACAGATTCATCTTGAAGCGCATCTCTTACGATTCTACTTACTACCGTGGAATCTTTACCTCCAGAAAATGACACCGTTGGCATATACATCTCTTCGGAATCTTCTTCTACCTTGCCTAGCAGATCTGTTATATATGCCTCTGCTTCATAAATAAGTTCTTTAATATATCGTTCATTTGCAGAGATATAAAGGTTGCTATTTGGTATATCGTCGTCTTCGGCAATATTGTTTCTTAGCATTTCTGCATACTCAAGATGTCTTTTATTTTTATAGAAGTCGACATATGGAAGACGAATACGTTTACCATCGACGAGATAATAACTACTACCCAAGTACCATATTTTACTTTCCTCAACATTTTCTCCCAATATGCAGGAAAGGAGACGACGTTCCTGCCTAAACACAGGATTACAGACACCTGTTGTAGTAACGGTTTCACAAGTGCTCCCACATATAGGACATATCTTATTTTCAATAACAGGTATTTCACAATGGGAACACCAGTAAATCGTTTTAGCCATGCTCTTACTTTCCTTCCATCAAATCTTCAAGTAGCGAGAGAAGAACCTGAACTTTATCTTCAGATGTAAAGTCCAATCCAAAATTACCAAAGGTCGCATTGATTTTGTTCTTCACTGTTTGACTTAAGGGCGATAAATCGATCTTGTCATATACAACAGATTTTTCTTCACCAGATGAAGTAATGAGAGTCAGCCTCGTCTCTCTTTCGTACAAATCTTGGCTGGCTTCATATGCATCAATTTTGGCTTTAATTTCTTTCAAACGGGTCCAAAATTCATCCTTGTGATTGTCATTCCAATATAAGATTTCAAAACCCGTAAGCGATTTGGACATTCTTACAATTAAATCGTAGTCGGAATCTTCCTCACTGATCTTCTCAACAAAATCCAAGAAAGCATTTGTATAGTAATCAAAATATTTCTGCCGTTTTGCAGCCCATGAACGCTCGTAGTTCGTCTTAAGAATTTCGTATAGTGAACAACTTGAATTTTCCAAATCAAACAGCTTACATACAGAATTCGTCATTTCGCCGCTAAGCTTATTAAGGGCGTTTTCAAGCTCCATCTTTATATTTCTTATGAGTTCAATCGTAGTATAGTAATCACCGGATAACGCTTTCAATTTACTGAACAAGAAACTCGAATAGTTTGTATGACTTCTTTCCATTAATTTTCTATAGGCCTTTGCCGAATCCGATACATATATCTGTGTCGTGCGTGAGAACTTAGGAACATTTTTATAATGAGAGAACATTGCATCGTAAATAGCTTTCAATCTGTTTTTACTCAGCGTTGAAGTATCAAGATAATCGGAAAAGATCATTTCTAGAGAATCGAGGTACTTAAGCTGTTCCTTCGACCAATCCGCCACTATAAAGCTGTAATCTGAGGGTCTATGAACGATCTCTTCAAACAACTCAACAGTTAGTTCTTGCTCAACATCATGACTACTTATAATAAGGGATTTTCTGTATGGCATCAGCATGTATGCAAATAACAGCGAGATATATCCATCTCTTAGACCAAATGGTGGTTGCTTTAACATGGTATAAACACTACCAAAATTAACAGAAACTTTTTTAGCTTTCTGCATAATTTCTTCTAAAGCATTATGCAAAGCATCTTGCGGCCGATATCCGTCTGGAAGCGCGTTTTGCGTTTCGCAATTATTGGTTGTAATAAAACCATTTTTTACAAGCACTGACCTTACTGCAATATAATCAGGAGAAAGGTATTGTAATTCATAATAATTGGCTGGTTCTTCTCCTCTGATAATTGAACGAATCGCATTTTTCTTTGCACTTGCAATGCTTGCAGAAATCAAGTTCTTGTTTATCAGCTCATTATTAACGATGAGTGTGTCTGCATATTCATGATACATGATTTCACTTGCTAACGCAGATAATTGTTCATATGAAGAAATAACATGTCTTTCTGCGCCATTGCAAAACACCCGTATGGAATTACTGAAAGATTTTCTCCACTCATTTATGAGTGTATCAATCGTTATTACTATTTCACTTTTGTTGTATTGCAGTTCTTTATCGAAAGAAGGATCCTGGGCCGTATATCTTGCTTTTTGACTTTCCAGATACTGTACAGCAATGTATTTTCTAACAGCTGTTTTTAGGGCAGTGCAGTCTATATTAGCCAAGATAATTGACCTAGCAATATTTCTTGATCCCTCCAGAATATCTCCTTCAGTTTCCCCATCAGAAAGCAACATCACAAGCATACCATCATAATAGCTACCGAATTGACTACCAAACGATTTTTTCCCTAAATCTGAAAGAATTGCGAAAATAGGGACAAATACACGCGAGATTTTATAATCTCTATTATATTGGTTGGGATATAGAACAAATTTAACAAAGTCGCTATTTAGCGTTTTTACAATGGCTTCATCACTAACTCTGATAGATTCTTCTTTAATCATTGCCTCAACATCATAAATACTTGCATCAAAGAAATCGTAACGATCATAAGAACCAGAATATTTCAGGATTTTCTTTTCACACAAGCTCTCCAAGGCATTTACAAGAATATCTTTAGGACAGTCTATAACATTGAGGAGTGTGTTTTTGTTCGCAATTAAAACACTGGAATCATTAATGATTCCAATTATAGCGATTACTTTGAGTAATTTAACTTCAGGAGAGTCGTCATATGTATTAGATTTATTTTTTGCAATAGCAATTTGTAGATTCTTATACCACTCATAACTGCTATCACTCTGCACCGATTTTATGCTTGGCTCAAAATAATCATAGATTTCATCAATACCAACAAAGTGAAATTCATCCAGCTCATGGCTTATTAAGAAACGGTACAAACTGTTATCTTCTTTGCTTGCCAAATAAGTAAAGAATGTTCTCTCATTCTGAGCAACCTTCTTTGAAAGTTTGTCCAACGCAAATAATGCTATTGGATGCAGAGGAAATCCACCATCAAACGGATTTGTCCGCTCAGTAGCTTTGATAAGAAAACCTTTAAAATCCATAGCTCCCGAGTACATTTCATTCAATTGTGGTTCGTAGCGTTCCTTAAACTTCTGCCATGCAGGTTCCTTCTTCGTTAGAACGTTCTTAATTAATGACAAGCACTGATCCTGCTTATCATTTATTGGCGTTGCTTTATATCTTCCTTCAACTTTTTTCCACTCGTTTGCTATGGTTTTGCCATACTTCTGTGTATACTGACCGATTTCCTTATGAGACACCAGAATAATATGATTGTTTCCTTTGCAATGATCACAAAACTCTGCTATGTCCTGAACAGATTTTACTTTGATACTCTTAAAATTATCCTCGATGTATCTGCCAAACTCGTCGAACAAGAAAACTATACCACTATACCTATCTGCAATTGCGGCATTCGCTTGATTCAAGGCTTCAGCAAGGTTAGAGACTTCATAAACATATTTAACGCCAAATGTCATTCTTGAAAATATTTTTTGAAAACTTGCTTCTGACTTTTCATCAAATACGTTTAGCTGCATTTCGAGGTTGTTCAAGTCAATATTTTCTTTATCGCAGATAGCAGCAAGCCGTTCAGCAGACTCATCATTGCTTTTCCACTGTGATAACAGAGCGTGAGCTTGGTAGTAAAAAGTCTTGAAATTTATCTTAACACCAATGCTCTCTAGCTTCTTCTTCAAAGAGAAGTAGATGCAGCGATCAAAGTCTTCAAAATCAAACACAATCGGAACTACTAACAAAGGCTTCCGACTATCATCAGAAACATATGCATCTATATCAGCGGCCAAATGCTCATCATATTCTTTAACTCGAGTAATAAAAGTACTGTAGGCAACACCATTCGTAAAGGTTTTACTCAGCAGCAAACTCAAGACGGTTAAGAAGTGAGACTTTCCTGTGCCGTAAGAACCATACAATATTCGAGAATGATGTGAAGGTGTTGCTCGTGTAACGTCTATAAAATACTCGCGAAGGAGCTCTACTGTCGTTTCATTTGGTATGAACCGCAGTAGTTTCCGGTCATTTTCAATATCAAATTGAACATTTGCAGAATAGGTGTATTCACCTTCCTGCATAATTAAATCACTGTACGACATTTATGTATTACCTTCCAATCATCTGATAATGAGTATGTAGAATATTATGAGAGTCTGTAACTTGAACTTCTATATAGCGATTTCCAAAATTATTATAAAGTTTCAAATATCCAGCATTCTCAAGTTGCTGAAGCATTTCAATCAAAGTTGAATAGCTCAGATTCATGTATTTGCACACTTGGTTGTTATCTTCCATGAGATGATCGATGCTAATCTGCCGACCTTCTAACAAATGTTCAGCATTGTCTTCAAGAATACAATAAAAGAGTATGTCTATCGGTATATCTCTTAAAGAACTCCTCAATCTTTCAAAGCGTCCGTTTCCTTTATAATCTATGAGCTTTAGAGGCGCAAAGAAGGGAATTGTATCTTCCTCAATAATCTTTGAAACATCAAAATCTTTGTCACTCACATAAGTATTCTTAAAACAGTCAAATTCTTTTTCAACAGCATTCTTGGCATAACTACCACCTTCATGTTGGATATATGAATATAACGACGTTGAAAATTCTTCTTTTGTAAATGACTTCGCATCATAAATATTAAATGCCCAGCTCCAAGCAGTAGCATTATCAAGGTCTCTCGCTAAATTGCGATGTAGTAGCCAAAGGGTTCCCTTGTCTTGACAATACAAATCATGTGTAATTATTTCTGCTGCGAGAGGAGTCAAAGTACAGGTAATCCCTTGCTGGTCTTTTCCTTCAACAGCAAGACCTAGCACCGAAGCCCAATAGCGCATCGCTTTGATCATAACTCTACCGACACCTATAGTGTCGACTGCGATTAATTCGTTATTTGGAGAAAATATATGTGTATCAAAAGTAAGCGCATCCAATATTTTGGTAGGCCAACCGTTCCGAATATAGAATGTTCCATGCTTATTTAATAACATTTCATTTACCTGCAGCTTTCCCGTTAATTTTAGTAATACAAATCATTCAAGTAGTTCTACATTAAGGTGGGTATAATTAATCCTCTGTAACTTCCATGATTTCGCTTATATCGCAATGGAGGGTTTCGCATATTCTTAGTACGATTTCCATGGAAACCATCTTGTTCCTATTCAGTTTAGCCATTGTATGAGAACCTAGTTTAGCTCTTTCCTTAAGGTCCTTTTTCTTAAGCTCACTCATGTCGAGCAGATTCCACAATTTCTGGTAACTGATTGCCATAAGCGCTCACCCCTGTTGAGTCTAATTATACATAAAGCATTATATCATAAAATTTTCGTTTTTTTAATAGATTAGGTAATTTTTCGGCAGAATTTAACGGATGGTTGCAGTTTTTTTTGCAACCAAAGCTAGGTCTGATTGTTCTATTTCATTTGTATAATGTAAAAATGGCAAAACCAGATGAATAAGAAAATTTGTTCAAGGCTGCCCAAGAACAGCCTTTCACAGCCGCCCCTGCCTCGTTTTAATCAAAGTATGAAACCCGTTGGTTCATCACGATTCCGGATTTGAATTGGATCTCTATCAGATCGTCCTTGACGGCCTTGACGCTCTGCAGGATCCTCCTGACCAGGTCGTTGTCAAACTCCCTGACCTCGAGGCTGGTTTTCTTCAGGCAGGCGTCCATATCGTCAAGCCTCTGCTGAAAATTGGCCGCCATTTTCTGTCCCCGCACCAGCTCCAGCTTCTTCTGCTTCAGGCTATTGATCTGCTCTGAGATCCTCTGATACTGCTCGTCAAAATCCTCCGTGACGGAGCCTTTCCTGGCGTTTTCCTCTATCAAGGCCAGCATTTCAGCCTGTAGCTTTTCAATTTGCCCGTCATATTCGGTGGGCACATTCTTGGTGGAGTAGCTGCCGATGACCCGTATGACGTTCTCGCGGAAGGCGCCGACAAACTCGCCGCGATTCTCCACGACGCTGTTGATGGCCGTCATTATCGCTTCATGCAGGATATCCTCCTTGAATGTGGGGGAGTGCTTGCAGTTCTTGGTTCCGTTCCTCAGGCGGTTCTCACACCGCCACACGGCGGTTTTCTGGCCGTATTTGGACCATACCTGTCTGCGGTAAGGCTGTCCGCACTCCTTGCAGACCATGATGTCGCTTAAAGCGAATTTAGAGCTGTATCTGCTTTTCTCCTTCTCTTGCTTTGCCTTCCTGGCCGCAGCGGTTTTGCTGAGGCTCGCCCGTCTCGCTTTTTCCTCCTGCACCTGATAATAAAGCTCCTTGGGAATAATGGCTTCATGGTCATCCTCTATGTAATACTGGGGGACGATGCCGTTATTCTTCACCCGCTTTTTGGTGAGGAAATCGATGGTATAGGTTTTCTGCTGGAGGACGTCTCCCATATATTTTTCGTTGCTCAGCATCTTGTCGATAACGCCGGGACACCACTTGGTACGACCGGTGACGGTTTTGATGCCCTCAGACTCTAATATCCTGGTAATCTGTATAATGCTGTTCCCTTCAAGGTAAAGCCGGAAAATCCGCCTGACCAGCTCCGCTTCCTCCGGTACGATGACCAGCTCTCCGTTCTTATCCTTGGTGTAGCCTAAAAACTTATTGTGGTTCACCAAGACGATTCCGTTTTCAAACCGCCTGACAAGACCCCACCGGGTATTCTCACTAAGGTTCCGGCTTTCCTCCTGCGCCTGGCTGCTCAGGATGGTTATTAATAACTCGCCGGTGCTCTCCAGCGTATTCACGCCCTCTTTCTCGAAAAAGACGGCCACATTCTTTTCCTTGAGCTTGCGGATGTTCTGGAGGCTGTCCACCGTGTTTCTGGCGAAACGGCTGACCGACTTGGTGATGATCATGTCGATTTTTCCGGCCATGCAGTCCTCGATCATGGCGTTGAAGTCATCGCGCTTTTTGGTGTTTGTGGCGCTTTTACCGTCATCGGCGTAGATACCGGCGAGCTTCCAGTTGGGATTGCTCTTGATTTTCTCGGTATAGTAGGAAACCTGGGCCTCGTAGCTGGTTTCCTGCTGCTCCAGCGTGGTGCTGACGCGGCAGTATGCCGCCACCCGCAGGGCCTTGAACTGTGGCTTTATGCTCCTGTCATACTCCGGCCGGGAGGGTATGAGGGATATGTTTTTCTTTTTAGCTGTCGCTGTCTGCATCATTGCTTCTCCTTCCTTGGTTTTAATATCCGGCTTCCATGGTTAATCCGTTTATAAACTCAAACACCAGCCGATGGTCGGCGTAAACAGTGATTTGCTTTATCACTGTCAGAAACAGCTCCTCAACGAATTCCGTGAGAGGCTGTCTGCCGGAAAACGCCTGCTCCATCTTTTCGGTGTTATATTCGGTATCATCAATTCGTGCCGTTTTGTAAAAGGCTTGTGCCCGCTTAAAAATAAGAGCCGGAAGCTCCTTGGACGAATACCGCCCTTCCGCTTCCAGCTCTCTAATACGCTGATCCAAGCTATTAAATTCAGGATTATATGGAATTGGCTCTTTCTTAGGCTTCCGGTCAAGGATTTGTATCCTTGCCTGAATCCGGTTGGCTGCCTCAAGGAAGGCCTTTTCAAGCTGCTCATCCGAGAGGAAACCGCACCGGCAGCACACGCGGTTCTTGTAAATATACCTCTTGCATTTCCAGAGGGATTTCTCCGACGGTTTCCCGCAGTGCTCGATGTATTTGCGGTAAGCCTCGCCGCATTCCCCGCACCGGAGCTTTCCGGTGAACGGATATTGGCGGTTTGTACTATTAGGCTGGAAGCTTCTTCCCAGCTGTTCACAGCGTTCCTTGCGGCGTTTCCGCACCTGCTCGAACAGCTCGGCGCTGATCATCTGCGGATAGAATTCATCCCCAAGATATTTGACATTCTCCAGTATCTTGCCGATGGACCCGTGGTTCCAGGAGGCTTTGTTGTTGGCGTTCGGAAAGCCCATTTCGGTAAGCCTCTTTGCGAGGGCGGAGGTGGAGATACCGGACAGATAATCTGCAAATATCCTTTTCACAACAGCGGCTTTGGGTTCATCAAGCTGTATTTTACCGTCCGCCAGCTTATACCCGATGGGCATGTGCCTTTGCATCATCCTCTATCGCCTCCTTCCTGTATGTCTCGGATAACTCCAGCCGGTTGATGAGCCGGAAGGTGATTTGTCCGTTTTTCTGCACGATGACCTTGTCTATCGCCTGTAAAAATAAATCCTCACGGTATTCTTCAATAACGTGAGGATTGTTTCTGATCAGCTCCAGCAGCTTCTCCGTCCCGGCGATCTCTATGTCGAAGCCGTTACTGTCCAGAAGCTGGCTCCTTTTCTTTTTCACAGCGGCAAGCTCTATCGTCAAAGCATTTTGCCGCTCTATAAATACCGCAGGGTCAATATACCCTTTCGATGCCAGTCTGCTGAGTATATGACCCTGCTCTGTCAGCTCCATGATTCTGTTGCTGCATTCCCCGATTTCCTGCTCCTGCCGCTCGTCCATCCGGAGCTTTTTGAGCGCATCCAGCAGGGGAGTGAGGATATCGGCATAATTGCTTAGGAGCTTGTTCCACATCACCGTAAAAGCCCATTGGAGGTCATCCTCCCGGATTGCCTTCCGGCTGCATTTGGTGTTATCCAAAATGTGCTGGCGGCAGCACCATTGGATTTTTTCATAGGGCTTGCCGATGTAAATTTTCTGCCTTCGGAACATACCGCCGCATTCACCGCAGAGGATTTTGCCGCTGAAGGCGTATCGGCTCTGGTATTTCTCCGGATCGTCCATCCCCATCCGCTTTCTGCGGTACTCAAAGATTTCCCTGACCGCCTCCGCCTGTTCATGTGAGATAATGGGTTCATGGTTGTCCTCAACCAGGTATTGAGGAAGTTGGCCCTTGTTTCTCTTTCGCTTAAAGGGCAGCACCTCCGTGGTCATGGTTTTCTGATGAAGCAGATTTCCTGTATAAATGGGATTTAATAGAATTTCCTTAATCACGCCGTCGTTCCATTTCTCAGCCGAGCGTATGGTGGGGATTCCTTCCTCCGACAAGTCCTTGGCGATTGCATAGGTACCCTTGCCGTTTAAGTATTCCCGGAAGATGCGTCGGACTACTGCGGCTTCTTCCTCCTGAATTATCAGCTCGCCATTTTCATCCTTGGTATAGCCGTAAGCGGGAGTGCCGAGGATGAAGGTACCGTCCTGAAAGCGTTTTATCACCGCCCATTTGCTGTTGGTGGAGATGCTTTCGGATTCGCCCTGCGCCAGAGAGCTTAAAATGGTCAGCATCAGCTCGCTTTTCTCCGACAGGCTGTCGATATGCTCCTTTTCAAAATAGACGGCGACGCCAAGCTCCTTCAAGCGGCGGATCGCCCGGATGCTGTCCACCGTGTTTCTGGCGAACCGGGTCAGGGACTTGGTTATGATCATATCAAGCTTCCCGTCCTCACAGTCCTTCATCATCCTTAAAAAGTCATCTCTTTTTTGCAACTTGGTCCCGCTTCTTGCCTCATCGGCGTAGATTCCGGCAAATTGCCAGTTCTCCTGGTTTTCAATCAAGGCGGTGTAATACTCAAGCTGTGCTGTGAAGGAATTCTGCTGCTCACGGGAGTCGGTGCTTACCCGGCAATAGGCGCAAACCCGCTTTTTCGGCTGCAATTGCCGGACGACCTGCTGCCTGACAGGCTCTATTTTTACTACATTCTTAGCCATACTCTCTCTCCTTTCTCTCGTTTTTGGGCTCCTGTCAGCAACACACAATACCACACAAGCTTTGAGATATCCAGGTGTTTTTACGCATATATCTCGGAAAGCTCAGGCGTGAAAGTCTGACGGTTCAATTCGTCGATTTTTTTGTACTCAGCGGGGGAGATAAGGCCGTTGCGGAGCATGATGTCCAGCAGCTTCACCGCCACCTTGTATTTCACCTCATTGGCTGCCTGATTCTTTGACATATCGTTCACCCC
Organism: Caulobacteraceae bacterium; assembly: GCA_050261415.1. Taxonomy (GTDB): domain Bacteria; phylum Bacillota; class Clostridia; order Lutisporales; family Lutisporaceae; genus JBLNDG01. The sequence continues at coordinate 28,363 of JBLNDG010000168.1, forward strand.
CTGTTTACCGCGGAGAAAGGGAAGGACTATGATATTCCAGCTGGATTTGGCCTTCCAGCGGTGAATAAAGCTTGATGCCCAGCTGATCCAATCCCCTCAGAAACTCAAGCGTTTTGGTGGTGTCCCGACCCAGGCAGACTAGCCTTTTTACCAGCAGGACATCAAATTTCCCGTCCGCGGCGGCTTTCATGACTTCCATAATTCCGGCGCGCTTGAAATCCAGCCCGCTGCTAAGATCTTCAGAGCTTCCGACTACTACAAAGCCCAGCTGTTCGGCATAATCATACAGTTCTTTTTTCTGGCTCTTTAAATGGCCGTGTGCATCATCGGGCGCGTCAATCCGGCTGTAAGTCCAGGCGCGTTGCTGTTCCTCCCGGCTGCAAGAGGCTTGAGCTTCATCTAACGCTTCCTTTTCCATCTTGTTTTCCTCCATTTCATATTTTGAATTTAATCTCAGAAGGATGCGGCAGGACGGAAAAGACCGCCCTGCCGCATAGTTTCTGAGATCAAAAAATGATCTGCTTGTTCTTCATTATGAATTGCCGCTTCTATTCGACACTACTTCCCGAAGCGAAAAAGCCTTGCGGCTCATAGGGCGGCAGCATAAACGGTTTGTGGTCGGCAAACCTCATAGGAA